>JBAZDY010000016.1:0-25640 GCA_041654215.1 Candidatus Omnitrophota bacterium | reverse complement strand
ATGGTGCCGAGGGAGGGAATCGGACCCCCCACGCCGGCCTTTTCAGGGCCGCGCTCTACCACTGAGCTACCTCGGCATCAACGTTTCATATATTGTGCGATTATAACATATTTCCCGTCCCAGGCAAGGAAAAACTTATCCGGGTATCCAAACCAAAATAAAAATGTCTTGAGGAAAACTATTTCTCGGACAGACGCGCCCCCTCGGCGATGGCCTTGCTGAAGACTTCCTTGGCCATATCTATCCTTGGCTCCCCTTCGTTCTTGACGGTTATGCGCAAACGGTTGATCTTCTTGGTCATGCGGATTATACGAATATCCATAATAGTCGAGAGGACGTCAAGCTGTAAATAACCCCTTGCCCTACTTTCCTGCCTGATCACCCCCTTGATACGACTAACCATATACACGGCATCCCAAAGGTCCCGGTAGAAAATATCCGTATCTCCCTGTATGGTATTCCTGCCGATCATCTTGCCGGAAGTCATTAACGTTTGGGACGTTGACTTCCAGAAAAAAGGGGTGCAGCCCTGCAGCGACTGCATCATCAAAACCGCCGCCAACATTAAGACTGCCGCCATTCCCGCTGTTTTTCTCATCATTTCAGCTCTTTCCTTGAGAATATCTTGACGAAACAGAAGATATTCAACGCTATTATACCAAACCAGAATATAATGAAAAAGACCCACCCGCCCGTCGTCATTTCCCCTCTTTTCCCGGCTCTCTTCTTTTCCAGGCCGTCCTGACAAGCGAAGCCAGCAGAATGAATATGCCCAGCAGAACGCATCGGGTGGCCAAAAGAAAAAGTTTGTCCTGCGGCGGCACCCCCTTCATCATAATCACCGGCAGCCATTGTTGAAAAAACCACATCCCCAGTATAGCAAACAAGAACAACGGAGTCACATATTTAATGATGAACTTATACACTGAAGGGACGGCGAGATCCGCCCCCTTATGTATCTCTTCCCAGGCGTTTTGCATGCCGAGGACCCAGCTGAAGAGTATAGTCTCTATAGTGGCGAATACCACCAGAAAAACCGTCCCGCCCCAGAAATCCAGTTCGTCCACCACCCCGTTCTTGAGAAAAAATATCACGGGCTGGCAAAGAAGAAAAGCCGTGACGGCGAATATCATCACCGCTTTCCTCCTGTCCAGGTTGAATTCATCCTCCATAAAAGCTATCACCGGCTGCGCGAGCGATACGGAAGAAGTGATGCCCGCGAGGAAAAGCAGGAAGAACCAAAAGAAACCGGTGATCTGGCTCCAGGGCATACTGTTTATGATCAGAGGCATTGTGACGAATCCGAGGTTAAATACGCCCGACCCGGCGATCTCTCCCGTCGCCTGCGGCCCGAAGAAAACGAAAGCGGCGGGGATTATGATACCGCCTCCAAGTATTACCTCGGCAAACTCGTTGGTGCCTGCCGCGGTAAGACCGGAAAGCGCGACATCGTCCCCTTTGGAAAGATAGCTGGCGTAGGTGAGTATCACGCCTATCCCGACGCTTAACGTAAAGAACACTTGGCCCGCGGCTTCCAGCCAGACCTTTGCCGACTTCAAAGCCGTGAAATCAGGGTTCCAGAGGAAACCGAAGCCGTTTGCTATGTTCCACTCAGGATGCAGAACATTCGGGGCGCCCAGACTGACCACCCGCAGCAAGAGTATCAACCCCAGAGAAAGAAGAAGCGGCAACGCCACCTTGCAAAGCCGCTCAATACCGCCCTTAATACCGTAATACAGAACGACGACGTTCAGGATAAACGTGCAGATAAAGAAGAAGTAAGCGGTGCCTATGCCGGAGAAATATCCGTTTTTCTCCACCCCCTGGAACCCGTGAAGAAAAGCCCGCATCATTCCCTGCCCGGTTATGCCGCGGTAACTCCCGGCGAGGGAGAAAAGGCTGTAGGCCAGAGTCCATGATTCGATGTAGGAATAATATATGTATATGACCAGCGGGCCGAACAGTCCGATAACTCCGAAGTATTTAATGAACCTGTTCTTGCGCCAGATGGAATGGAATATGCCCGGCGCCGTCCCGTGCCCGAAACCGCCTCCGTAGCGTCCAAGCGTCCATTCAATCCACATCAACGGGATACCGAGCAGAAGGAAAGCTATAAGATAAGGAATCATGAAAGCGCCGCCGCCGTTTGCCGCTGCCTTTGCCGGGAACCTCAAGAAATTCCCCAGCCCGATGGCGGATCCCGCCACAGCCATGACCACGCCCAGGCGACTTCCCCAATTCTCTCTTTGTCGCTCAGGCGAATGCTTAGCCGGAAGTTTCTTGCTCATCTGCACCAACGGTCGGTTTCGTATCATTCCCTTCCGGGACGACGGAAGGTTCCTGCTCGGGCGCCGGAGGAGGAAGCAACACCGACAGTCCCTCCCTCACCGTATTTCTGGCGTAACTGCTGGGGGAGGCTATCTCGATCTCGGTTTTGCCTCCTTCAAGCCCGCGCAGGAAGACACCGGCAACGGTAGTATTCTCAGCGGACATATAAAACGCTATTAACCCTTCGTTACGCTCCCGGCGGTAAATATACCTGCCTGCCTTCTTCAACTCGGCCAAAACCGCGGTATAAACCGCATCGCGATCCCCGGAGACAACCATCTTAACCGATTTTACCCGGGATGCTTCTATCTCTCTTATCGAAGTCCCCAGCACGCCGTGCATCCTCTCTCCCACAGAAGCGCATCCGGAAAACAAAATGCTGCCCGCCACCGCCGAAGCTATCAGAATCTTTCTCATCTTTTTCCCGCCTCCTTATAGTACGGCTACTACATCAATTCCCTGATCTGCTGTAAATGCAGTCTGGTCTCTTTTTCTCCTCTTAGCGAGAATTCATCGGCCCGGTGCAGGTCAAGCCAGAACAGGCCGGACGTGTCCGGATTGATCACAACGTCCGCCAGGGCTGCTTCCTTGCGCGCCAGTTCCGACTGCATATATTCCACGCTGCTGAAAATAAGGTCAAGGATATTCAGGCTCAGCCTGCTCTTCAGGAATCTCGCCAACGCAGGGTGCCTCGACTGCTCCTGCGATATCTCTTCCTGCGCGCGTTCCAGCCCTCTGGACAATCTTTCCTTGGAAGGGGTAACGTTGACGGCGATTATCCTGCGCGCCCCGGACTGCACCAGCACTTCCACCGGCAGAGGATGGGCGATCCCCCCGTCGAGCAAAATGTCCCCCCCGGAAATAAAAGGCCTGAATATCCCCGGCATAGAACAACTGGTCATTATCGCGTCCACCAGCGAACCGCTTTCCAGCACGCGCGCCTCTTTTCTTCGTATATCGCTGGCGACGATCTTCAACGGCAGTTTCACGTCCCTGAAAGTCTTGTTTCCAAGGTGCCTTTTCAGGAACCGGTAAAGCTTATTACCTTTTATAAACCCTGTCCAGGGAAATGTCAAGTCAATGAGTTTCCAGGCGCAGGTATAGTCCTTGAATTCACCGGCAATCTCGAGTATCTCCCCGCTGGATTTACCGGTTACCCAGAGGCTGGCAATCACGCCCCCCATGCTGGAGCCGGAAATGATGTCTATCGGAACCTTCTCCTCTTCCAACACTTTAAGAACTCCCAAATGGCAGAGCCCGTAGGCAAAACCGACGCCCAGGGCAAGGCCGGTAGTGCAGCCGCCGCTCTGCCTGGCGATGCGCCGCACGGCCAGGGAATACCTGGTTGCCGGGTTCTTCTCCGTCTCCAGTCCTTCGGCCGGAGGGCCTATCACGGGCAGCGTGGCAAAAACGCCCCTGTTGAGCACGCCGGCTCTCTCCTCCGGACGCAGACGCGCATACCCGTAATCGTTGACGATCAATTTTATATTCTCCCTGGAGAAAGATTTTTCTTTCTCCAGCTTGTCCGAGAAATTCCCGGTCTTGCGCAATTCGGCGGAAGACGGTCCGCTTATCAAATGAAGCGTTTGCGCCTGCCGCAGGAGCCCGGAGACGAATTCGTCGCCGAAAGGCGGCAAGTCTATTATTATGTAATGGTATTTCGAGAACAGCGAACTGAGGATATCAACCACGGTCGCCGCCGATTCGTCTCCGGTGCCGGAATAATTCAGACACAGAAAATCCAGCCCTTCCCTGCCTTTCATTATCATAGGAGAGACATCGAAGCCGCGGTATTGCCTGTAATCCGACAGGTCGAGCTCGGGATAACAATTCCCTGTCCCGAAAATAGCCGGCATAGCGTGCAGTTTATTTTTATGCCTGACTTCCACCACAAGGATGCTCTTTAAAGTCTCCCTGCGCAGGCTGAAGGCCAGGTTCGCGGTGTAGAAAGTCTTGCCGCTGTTGGGGGACAGCCCCATCACCGCGATTATCTCCGTCTCGAAGACTTCTTTTCTCGCCGTCTCCCTGCTTCTCAGACGGCGCGAAAGCGTCCGGCTGAGATCAAGACCCATACGCGGGATTTTCTCCAGAAGGACATCGAAATTCTCTCTTTTTATTATCACCAGTCTGCTGTCGTTGAAAGCCTCGGCCGTCACTGAATGCGATTCTCCGGTCAGGAGGGAAATAATGCCGAAATACTGCCCGCGGTGCAGGTAATCTATAAAGAGGTTCCTGCCGCGGTCATCCCTGAGGTAAGCCGCCACCCTGCCGGAAAGAACACAGTAGAAAGCTCCCGGAGGGTCCCCGTAATTATATATGATCGCCCCTTTGGGATAGACGACGATATCGTATTTCCCCTCGAGCATCCGGTATTCTTCGGGGCTGAATCCGGCGAAGAAGGGAAGGCTTCTCAATATCTCAATACCGAATTCAGGCGTCATTCCGGCAACTCCCCCGTCTTGCAGACACGCGAGAACCACGACGCGCTTTCCCTCGCCCTGCGTTCCTGGGTGGCATAATCCACTTCCACCAGTCCGAAACGGGGGGCGAATCCTTTATCCCATTCGAAATTATCCAGCAGCGACCAGTAGAAATAACCTTTAAGATCAACCCCGGCTTTTATCGCGCCCGCGGCGGCTTCGAGATGACTTTTTATGAAACCGACCCTTTCCCGGTCGTCGGCGGTGGCTATCCCGTTCTCCAGTATGAGCACCGGCAACGCGTATTTCCTGAGGCTAAGCAATATCTCCGACAGCCCCCGCGGATAAATATCCCATCCCAATGAATTCTTTTTCCAGGCATTATCGGAACGCGCCCCCGACAAAAGAGACCGGGGGTTACGGCTTTCCACGCTCACAAGCTGTCTGGTGTAATAATTCAATCCGATATAATCAAGCGTCCCGGCATGAAAAGCGGCGTCCAGAAATATACGGTTGAACATCATATCGCGCAAGAAGACTCCCAGTTGATTCCATATCCCGGGCCTCCAGGGCATAAAATACTGCATATGATGAGCCACGCTTACCGAAGGCGCCGTATTCTTATAAGCCCCGCACCTGTCATGTATTATACGGTAAGCCAGTTCATGCGCCGAGAGCAGATTACGAGAGACCCGCGCAGCTTTAATGAACGAACGCTGCTGGGGAGGCCAAACGCCGGTAAGATAAGAATGATAGGCGTAAACAAGCGGTTCATTCACGGTCACCAAGTACCGGGCTTTGCCCGACAGGACACCGGTTATTTTCTCTATATAACGGCAGAAGCAGGCAGTATTGGCGCGCTTCAGCCATCCGCCCTTGCGGCTGAACCAGGCCGGACTGGTGAAATGATACAGAGTTACCACCGGTTCCAGATCGTTGGCGGCAAGAGCGTCCAGAACGGAAGAATAATGGTCCAGGGCGGACTGCGAAAAACGTCCTTCTTCCGGTTCTACACGGCTCCATTCGATCGAGAAACGGTGGGCGTTATGCCCCAGTGAACGGGCGAGGGCGAAATCTTCCTTATAAAGAGAGAAATGCCGGCAGGCGGCGGAAGATCTATCAATCCCGCCACCCGACTGCTCCCATTGCCACCAATCGTTGAAGGAATTGTCCCCTTCCACCTGATGAGAGGAAGTCGCGGCGCCCCAGAGGAACTCTTCAGGAAAACTAAACATCTGTCGTTATTATATTTAGCAGCCGGTTCAAACGGAAGAGAAATATTCTTATATTATAATATAAACAAAAAAATCCCAACGTAAAAGTTGGGATTTTTCTCAAGTATAAGCCGATAAAGGTGACAACACAACTTGCTGCCGCACCTTTAACCGGTAGCCCAGCCACCATATTACCCACCTCTTTTGACCGCCTTAGCGGCCTCAACTGAACGTGATGTAACGTAGGTCTGTGGCTTTGCGCCCCCCGGTTTTCCCGAGGTTTACCTTTATCGGCTACAAAAAGTATACCTCATCTCCCCGGTTTTTTCAAGGCAGAGCCTCCTTAATCAAGACGCAGAGATCCCCGGCTTTCAAACCGAGCTTCAGTGAGACCGCTGTTATTGCAGCGGAATAGTTTGTTCCGCTTCTACGGTCCCGGCGGCGGAAGTCAAATGCTTTTCGAGGGCGGCCCAGGTCTTGGGGCCGACTTTACCGTCTGCCGTCAACCCGCTGGATTTCTGGAATTCCTCTATCGCCGCTTTCGTCTTTGGCCCCACTTTACCGTCTATATTACCGGAATAATATCCCGCGTTCTTAAGCGCGGTCTGGATGTCCTGGGCGGACGGCTTATACGGCCCTGAAGGAGGTAAGGGCTCCAATACCGGAACGGCAGCGGCGGAAACCGCTTCAGCCGCCTTGTCTCCGACGACCGGTGTCCCGGCGGGAAGCCTGTTTTCCTGTATCGCAATCTTATTATCCAGCGTCTGCCCTCCCAGAGAATCAGCCGACATGGGAGCCTGCATCTCCTCAAGACTCTGCTGTTTCTTATTGCACCCGTTTACGGCCAGAAAAGATACGGCCACCGCTATCACCGCTGTAAAGATCTTCGCTCTGCCCATTGTTTCATCTGCTCCTTTCATGAATAATAATGGCGCCCCCCTCACGCAAAATCCGGAGGCTCATGTTTCCGGTAAAGCCAGGGCTTTACCGGTACTAACCGCATATCCGGTTCTATACTTACTCCAACGACCTCCCCCGACACCCGCGCTCAGGGGACGAATTTATTTTATTCCTTATTACCGGAAAATCAAATCATATTTGGGATCCCGCTTCATATCCCGCTTCGGACGTCCATATTCACGCAGTCTTTCCTCATCAGCCCGCGCGCTCCTGAAATCAAGGCTGTTTATCATAGGTGGAATAATAATACGGAGTGAAAGCCTGGAACTCGGCGGCGCAGGTATCAACAAGCTTGAAATCCGGAAGTATACCCAGAGATATTCTTAAAGAAGATATCTCCTCTTCTTTTTTGCCGGTCAACGAAGCGATCTGCCTGTCGCTGAACCCCATTTTTTTCGCTTCCAGAAGCGTATCCTTGTCGAGACCGCCTTCTCTCGTTCTCAGGCTCGTCTCCATCTCGACGATCTCCCGTATATTGTACAGGAACCAGTTGTCGATCCGGGTCAACTCATGGATCGTTTCGAGTTCCACTCCCGACCGAAACGCATCAGCCAGCAGGAAGATGCGTTCCGGGGACGCCGTCCTGAGCCTGACGTAAAGGGATTCCAGTTCCCCTTCCGCGCACCTGCCGAGACTCTCCAAACCGTATTTCTTTATCTCCAGGGAACGCAGCCCCTTCTGCAGGGCCTCCTTGAAAGTCCTGCCGATGGACATAGTTTCTCCCACCGATTTCATGGAGACCGAGAGTACCGGTTCCGCCGAAGGAAACTTCTCAAAAGTGAATCTCGGTATCTTCACCACGCAATAATCTATGGCCGGCTCGAAACAGGCCGGGGTCTTCAGTGTTATGTCGTTGGCGATCTCGTCAAGCGTATATCCGACCGCGAGCCTGGCGGCGATCTTGGCGATGGGAAAACCCGTGGCCTTGGAGGCCAACGCCGAACTCCTGGAAACGCGGGGATTCATTTCGATAACCACCATCCTGCCGTCGGCGGGATTGACCGCGAACTGTATGTTGGATCCGCCGGTCGAGACACCTATCTCGCGTATACAGGCGATCGCCGCGTCGCGCATACGCTGGTATTCCTTGTCCGTAAGAGTCTGCGCGGGGGCCACGGTTATGCTGTCTCCGGTATGCACTCCCATCGGGTCGAGATTCTCTATCGAACAGACGACCACGACGTTATCTTTGATATCGCGCATCACCTCCAGCTCATATTCCTTCCAGCCGGAAACCGATTCTTCTATGAGTATCTCGCTGATCATACTCGATTCCAGCCCGCGCTTGGCCAAAACGCGGAATTCTTCGGCATTGTAAGCTACGCTTCCGCCGGTGCCGCCGAGAGTGAAACTGGGACGGATGATCACGGGAAAACCTACATCCTGCGCCACTCTCAATGCCTGTTGCAGATTATAAGCCTTGTCGCTTTTCGGAAGGTCGAGCCCAATCTTTATCATCGCCTCCTTGAAAAGCCGCCGGTCTTCGGCCTTCTTTATGGCCTTTATATCGGCGCCGATCAATTCCACGCGGTATTTCCTGAACACCCCGCGCGCGTCCAGCTCCACCGCCGTGTTCAAAGCGGTCTGCCCGCCGAGGGTCGGCAGCAACGCTTCCGGCTTCTCTCTCGCGATGATGCGTTCCACGATCTCCGCGGTGATAGGCTCTATATAAGTCCGGTCGGCGGTATCCGGATCGGTCATGATGGTGGCCGGATTGGAATTGACCAGAACCACCCTGAACCCTTCCTGCCTCAGCACCTTGCAGGCCTGGGTGCCGGAATAATCGAACTCGCACGCCTGGCCGATCACGATCGGACCGGAACCGATAATAAGTATTTTCTTTATGTCGGTGCGCTTAGGCATTTTTCTTCCCGCGGCATTTGTTTTTCGCTACCGAGTCTACGAAAGAAGCGAAGAGATAGGCGGCGTCGTGCGGCCCCGGGGACGCCTCCGGATGGAACTGGACGGAAAAAACAGGCAGTTTCCTGTGTTTCATCCCCTCATGCGTATCGTCGTTGAGGTTTATATGAGTGACCTGCAGCTCTTTTTCGTTCAACGATTTCATATCCACGCAAAATCCGTGATTCTGCACGGTAATAGCCACTTTACCGCTGTTCAAATCCTTAACCGGATGATTAGCTCCGTGATGCCCGAACTTTAATTTATAAGTCTTACCGCCGAAGGCCAAACCGAGCATCTGGTTGCCGAGACAGATACCGAAGATGGGAATACCGGAGGATGCCAGTTCCCTGACCGTGCCTATAACGTAAGTCACCGCCGCGGGATCGCCCGGGCCGTTGGAAAGCATAATGCCGTCCGGTTTCCAGGACAGTATATCCGAAGCGGGGGTAGCGGCGGGGAAAACCCGTATCCGACAGCCGAGCCCGGCAAGGATACGCATGATGTTGTATTTCACACCGCAGTCCAGGACAGCCACTTTATATTTACCCTTGTCGTTCCAATCATAAGCTTGCCGGCAGGAGACTTCCTTTACAAGATCGATGCCCACAAGGCCGCTCCAGGAACAGGCCTTTTCCAGCAGCGCCGACATGTCATCGCAGGCCGTCCCGGCGGCGATAACGGCTTTAAGCGCTCCGGCCTCCCGGATACGCAGTGTAAGCGCGCGGGTATCCACTCCCTCTACCGCGGGTATGCCGTGCGCGCAAAGATAATCCGGCAACGAACTTTTGGACCTCCAGTTACTGGCAATCCTGCTGCATTCTTTAACCACCAGGCCTTCCACGAAAGGCCGGCCGGATTCCGCGTCTTCTTCATTTATGCCGTAATTACCTATCAAAGGGTAGGTCATGGCCACTATCTGCCCCTTATAGGAAGGATCGGTAATTATCTCCTGATACCCGGACATGCTGGTATTGAAGACGATCTCCCCGCAACGGACCCCCTGCGCTCCGAACGATCTACCCCGGAATACGCTGCCGTCTTCCAGGACCAAAGCAGCCTGCATGTTTACCTCTTTATTTTTAAAGCGCACCTGATAAAATCGCGGAATATCGGATGGGCCTTGTCGGGTTTAGACTTGAATTCAGGGTGAAACTGCACCGCCATAAAGAACGGATGACCGGACAGCTCCACGATCTCGACAAGGTTCTTTTTCGGGTAAATACCGGAGAAAACCATACCTTTCTTCTCCATCAAACGGCGGTATTTATTGTTGAATTCGTATCTATGCCGGTGCCTTTCTTCTATCAGCCTTTTTCTGTAGCAGCACTGTGCCCGGGTATTCGGCGATATCTGGCAGGGATAAGCGCCCAGGCGCATGGTCCCGCCCATATCCTCAACGTCTTCCTGTTCCTTTAGAAGGCTGATCACCGGATCTTGGGTATTAGGGGCGAACTCGCTGGAATCAGCGCCCTTGAGACCGCAGATATTCCTGGCGAATTCGATGACCGCGCACTGCATCCCAAGGCAGATGCCGAAAAACGGGACGCGCTTGGTCCTGGCATATTCGATACTCTTTATCTTTCCTTCTATGCCGCGGGACCCGAACCCGCCCGGCACCAGGATACCGCAGACATTACGCAGGTAATGTTCCGCCCCTTCTTTATCAATATCTTCGGAATCTATCTTTTCCACTTCCACTCTGCAGTCGTTCGCGATGCCGGCGTGCGCCAATGCCTCATAAATAGACTTGTATGCGTCCTGCAGGCCGATATATTTGCCTACTACTGCGATCCTGGTCTTGTGGCGGGGGGAAACAGCCTTCTCCACCACGCTTTTTTCCCAGTTTTTCAGGGTGGAAGGCCTGGCTCTAATGCCGAAATGTTTCAGTATGAGCCTGTCGAGAGACTGATCCTTGAATATCAAAGGGAGCTGATAGATCGAATCCACATCCTTGGCTTCGATGACAGCCTCCTGCGGCACGCTGCAGAAAAGCGATATCTTCTCTTTTAATTCCGTCGAGAGGCTTTTTTCGCTGCGGCAGATAAGGATGTCCGGCTGTATCCCTATCTCGCGCAGGGTGCCGACACTATGCTGGGTGGGTTTTGTTTTCATCTCCCCAGCGACCTTTATATAAGGAACCAGAGTAAGATGGGCGTAAAGAACGTTATTCTGACCGGCGTCCAGCCTGAACTGGCGCACAGCTTCCAGAAAAGGGAGGCTCTCGATGTCGCCGACCGTACCGCCGATCTCCACCAGCACCACCTGCGCCCTGGAGACGGCCGCCACTTTCTTGATACGGTCTTTTATCTCGTTGGTAATGTGCGGGATGACCTGGATGGTCCTGCCGAGGTAATCTCCCTTGCGTTCGCGCGAGATTACGGCGTGGTATACCTGTCCGGTGGTGACGTTGTTGAATTTGCCGGTCTTGGCGGAAGTGAAGCGTTCGTAATGCCCGAGGTCGAGGTCGGTCTCGGCGCCGTCGTCGGTCACGTACACTTCGCCGTGCTGGTAAGGATTCATCGTGCCGGGGTCGACGTTGAGATAGGGGTCGAACTTCATCAAGGCGACACGCAGACCCTGAGATTCCAGTATCTTGCCTATGGAAGCGGCAGCAATCCCCTTGCCGAGGCTGGAAATAACGCCGCCGGTGATGAATATGTATTTACACATAGTTGTTTAAAAAAAAGCGTTTCTGAACCGATAGTCCTCCGGTCCACAAACGCCATTGTTTCAGATATGGTCAATTCCCGTTGAACCATTGGCTTTAATATAGCACATACCGGAAGTATGTCAAACAGATTATTTTCGGGTGGTGTGGTGTGGGAATGATACTATAGATCCTTACCCCCTCATTCCTAAAGAGACAACGAAGATTTTGCTATCAAATAAGCCAACGAGCCCGTAAAAAGATTGAAGAACTCTGGGGTGAATCTAAAGAAAAACATGGATTCCGCAGATTCTTCCGGAGAACGTTGAGCAATGTCAGGCAGGAAGCGTTCCTGATAGGCTGGTTGCTCAATTTGAAGCGATTGGCAGCGCTTCAAGCCTATAGTACGACATAAAAGCGGAGGAACAGACGGATTCTTAGGTTCTTCCGGTAATGATGCGTATGATTCTTTGCTTCTTTTTCTGTTCATGGTAAGAAATTTTTCAAAGCAAAGGCTTTTTCAGCAGACTGTTATTACCGGGAGCAAAAATGTTTGACACCTCAAGCCGCGTAGCGCACATGCGACCCGCGGAAATAACTTTGTACTTTCTTGGGGCGATGCTGAGCGCTGCGGAGGAACCTTCGAACGTTGCTTACCAGTTCTGCTTGGGTCCGCGGTCGCTTCCGCCCCACAGCGTTGGCTTTGACATCTTGGTTGAGCAACTCGTCCGGATTCAGCTGTGGGCTGTAACCTGGGAGAAGGTAAACTCGTATCTTTCGGGTATGCTTTATCCAGCGAATCACTTTTTGCGAAAGATGAACGGGATGTCGGTCGATAATCAAAAACACCTTGCGTGGGTGCTGCCGGCTGAGACGCTTCAGAAAGTCCAAAAACACACAGGTCGTAAATCCTCCCTTGAAAACCATGAAGGCCAATTCGCCCCGGTTGGCAATCGCGGAGAGCATATTGCAACGGAACCGTTTGCCCGTACCGGGAATAACCGGCGTATGCCCTCGCTTGCCGTAAAAAGTGCCCGTTTGGTGATCCGAGCGCATACTGGTTTCGTCTCCCCAGAAGACCGTCGCTTTCTCCCGATGGGCCAGGGCGCGGATAGCGGGATATTCCCGTTTCAACCAACGGCGCACCGCAGCGGGATCCTGTTCGTAAGCCTGCCGCAGCGGTTTCTGCGGAGTAAAGCCCCAGCGAGTCAGATAGCGGACTACAGTCCAGACAGACAGCTGGATACCAAAGCGTTTCCGGATCAGTTCTTGTACGGCCTCACGTGTCCAAAGCATAAAAGGGAGCTTGAGTTGATCGGGGCAACGGTCGGCAATCAAACGTGCAATCGTAGCCGCTTGGTAAGGTTTCAGGTGCAGGATACGCGGCCGGCCGCGTGGTTGGGCGCGCAAAGCAGTAATCCCTTTGGTACGCTGATTTTTGTCCCAGGTATTGACCGATTGTCTCGAAACACCGAACACTCGGGAAGCTTCGGCTTGAGACATTCCCGCCCTGACGGCGCGGATAACCCGCAAGCGCAAACCGTCTTGGGCGTGCGGAGACATATAACGCATATCCAATGCTGGCATAGTAGAAATTATACCGTATTTTGGCGTATGTCTCAAACATTTCTGCTCCGATTAGTAATTATATCTTCCAGAGGTCTCCGCTTGATATTTTTTGCAAAAAAACTTTGTAAGAATCGACGGCCTCCTTTAAACCGCGCGAGGATATTCTTACCGCTTTCTCCGCTGTCTCTGCGCAATAAGCGCATTCTCTGCAGAAATCTCCCGGAGAACATCTATCTTTTACGCGCTCGATGAACCCATCCAGGGCCCTGTTGTCAATAAAGACATCTACCGGCTTTATTAACTTCCTGGCGGACAGAAGCTTCAGAGGGTTTATAAGCCCGGGGCGGAAGAAATACTTAAGAAGCCGAGCCGCCTTGTGATGCTGGAAAACAACAATATCTTTGGTCATCGGGAAAAGCTCAAGAAGATTCCCGTCGTGCCGTTGGGCAAAATAGGCGGAAGAGATCATCAAAATCGCTTCGGTTGAAAGGACCCGGTCGACTATCTTAAACGAATGAACCCCGATTCTCTCGTAGAGCGCCGTATCTTCCGGGCGAATCCAGTCTGCTTTTAGAAAATTCTCCGGGTCAATAAGCCGCAGATAGCGGCATTGTACTCTGCAATAGTCTATCATAAATCCTCCCGCGGGTTCTTCCTTACGGGAGGCATGCGCGCTTATGGCGGAATGATAGAAATGCAGCGGACAATCCAGTAGACAATTGTTGTTAACGATAAGTTTCAGCCCGCAGCTTAACCGTTTCCGCATCTCCTGCAGCGTCTTGAAATCCCGGTTAAGCTCGGTAGGTGAAGGCGTTATTTCGTCGGCACCCCGACTTTCCCAAAAGAGCGCCTTGCGCACGGTATTTATATGCGCGAAAGCGGAGACAGACACCCTCATCTCCGGATGAAAACTTTTCACCAGGTCAAGAAGAAAAGGAACGGCGACCGTAACCGTGTCCACCCCATTGTCCGCCAGCCATCCGAGTAATTTCCGCAGTTGCCTGTGCCATAAGGTTGTAAACTCTTTATTCCCGAGGCAAGCGGCATTAAGAAGGTAATTAAACCGTATCCCCGCCCCCCGGATAATACGGATATGGCGGACGGCTTTCTTTCTGTCCACGGGAGAGCATAAAAAAGAAGCTCTTCCTCCTCCGATGCTGTCGGAATACAATTTTCCGTAGAACTCTCCGACTCGTTCTTTATTAATACGCTCAACAAGCCGGTCGTCCCAATTTGTGGGTATTGAAAACTTCATAATCGGTGTCCGCCTTTTAAAACGCTCCCCCCGCCTGAGCGGTATTGCTCCCCGGGCGTTTTATTCATACCCCGGGAAAGTCAGAAAAAATACTCTCCGCGCTTATTTTAAGAATTTAAAGTTATTAACCGCAGATAAAACTTCCTCTCGTTCTTTCTCGAGCCTTTCATCGTTGTGAAGAATAAACTCCAGGACTACGACCACACCGTTCTTGATGAACATAAACGCTTCGTATTTAGCCCCCTTCAATAACTCGCGTGCTCCGGGGGAGGAAACCCGGGATTTCAACGCAGAGCTGCTGAGCGGAGAATGAACTGCCGGAAAATCAAAAACCCATTGCTTCGCAGGCATACCGTTCATCACACAATCCCGTGGAGGGACCGATAGGATGACAGCTTCTCCCGTCTCCTTTCGGCTGCCGGCAATGTTTTCCACCATGCTCAGGATCTTTTCCGGAGGATTCCTCGATATATGCATCCCTATATAGGGAATTGTATCGTCCGATTTACGCTTGGCATATATTCTGACGCCTTCAACTTCTTCCGACACCGGGCGCTGAAAGACATCCCATCCTTTCGGCCAGACGATGCTTACTCCATATTCATTGTTAACATATCCCCCCGGCAGGCTATTGCCCCCGGCAGGCCTCTCCCCCCCGCTCCTTGAACCGGGAGAAGAATCCTCTCCCACCTCCTTGATCTCGCTATAAAAATACGGGATGGAAACGCCGTGCGTTTTAACCTTAATATAAGAATCCGTCTTTTCAAGGATCTCCCCCCTGATTACCGAACCGTTTTTCAGTGTAATCGTAGCCGCTGCGCAAGAAGAAGAAAAACACAGCACAAAAACCGCCGTTATCATGTTCTCTCTAACTGCGCTCATCATACACCTCTTTCGCAATTTTTATCCCGTCCGTCAACGGCTGACAGAGGATCACCTCTGTAGTTTACTTTTTATGCCGGCCGGGGTCCGATTTACGTTTATGGCTTTTCTTCCGTGCCTTTTCAAAAAGAACTCATACAAATAAACCGGGAAGGCCCTAAAATCAATTATTTTACACACATTAAGCGGATGCCGGCTATAGAACGAGAAATAGGCCGATTTCTGAAAGTTTTCCAGTTCTTGACGAGAAATAGTATCCAATTCAAGCGCTCTCCCAAACTGAGTTCCGTATTCTCTCCAATCCGAACTCAAAAGCCGTAATCCTCCCGCTCCCTCCGCCGCCATATCGGATATCTCGGTGCCGGGGAAAGGGGTAAGAATCGAGAACGACGCGAAGTCGGCCTTTAACCTCAGGGCGAACTTGATGGTGCGGCATATACTCCGCCTGGTTTCAAACGGGTGCCCTATCAGGAAATTCGTGTACACGCGTATCTTATTTTCTTTGGTGCGGGCTACCGCGGCTTCCGCCTGTTCAAGCGTAATCTCCTTACGTATTGCGTCCAGAATATCCTGGGACCCGGATTCGATACCGTAATTAATAAGCGTACACCCCGCCTTACGCATCAAAGCCAGAATTGCTCCATCAACGGCATCAACACGGGTTTCACACACCCATTCGACCTTTTTATTAAGCTTCCTCTTCAAGAATTCCTCGCACAACCGTATTACCCTTTCCCTGTCGATTGTAAACGTTTCATCCTGAAAAAAGATCACGTTGGCGCCGAATAAAGAAATATCCCGTTCTATTTCGTCCATGACATTACCGGCGGAACGGAATCTAACCTTTTTGCCGAGAAGACTGAAACAAAACCGGCATTTATAAGAACATCCCCGTGACGACAATACAGGGAGCGTCCTTTTCCGCCCGAAAAGGGAATTTAAAGAACGATAGGACTCCAGAGAAAATACCTCGTGCGCCGGAAAAGCGATCGTATCCAGATATTCGACCGGCTGCCTGCGCCCGGTTACAATTATTTCACTGCCGCGCCTGTAAGCGATCCCGAGGATGGAGCTGTCCGCTCCGGCAAACCGGGCTATATCCACAATGGTCTCCTCACCTTCTCCGATTACCGCCGCGTCAAACGCCGGAAACTCTTTCAATGTCCTTTCCGGGACTGCCGAAACATGAGCGCCCCCCGTCACGGTGAGTATGCGCGGATCGACTTTCTTGGCTATCTCCGCGACCCTGTGCGCTTCGTGGATCTGCGAAGTAAAACTGGTGACCCCCACAATATCAGGAGAAAACCCCCGGATCATTGCCTCCAGTTTGCTAAAGGTAACCTTCTCGGCCGGGGCATCGCATACCCGGACGGTGAACCCGGCCCTTTTAAGGCCCGCGGCTATATACCCCACCCCCAGATGAGGGAAAGACGGAGAATGGCTTATGCGCCAGTTTACATTTTCCCCCGGTGGAGGCACGCATAGAAATATTTTACGCATAATTTTACCACGCAAATGAAACGTTTTAAATAATATGCTGCCGCATAAACCAGGGCAGCCTTACCGTTCACCAGCTTGAAAGCCCGTAAAATATGAGTGGGACGCATATAAAACCTGAAATATGCGTTCCTCTGAAACCTCTCCAGCTTTTTCAACGGAATATTTTCCAGTTCCAGGGCGTTGCCGAACTGATTACTGTAATCTCTCCAGTCTTCGCTGAGCAAACGCAGGTTCCCTTCCCCCCTGCGCGCCATTTCAAATGTTTTTGTCCCCGGAAACGGGGTGAGAATGGTAAAAGAAGCGAAATCGGAATTCAACGCAAAAGCGAGCCTTATGGTCTGCTCAATGGTTTCCGGAGTATCATACGGATTACCGATAATAAAATTGGTAAAAGTCCTGATGTGCGCCTCTTTGGTGTATGCGACGGCTTGATGGATTTGTTCCAGAGTAATCCTTTTATGGCTTCTGTCCAGGATATCCTGGCTGCCGGATTCAATCCCGTAGTTAATAAGACTGCACCCGGCCTTTTTCATCGTCTTAAGCATCTGCCTGTCGACCGCATCCACCCTAGTCTCACATATCCAATCCGCTTTATGGATAAGGCCCTGCGCGAGAAATTCATCGCAAAAACGCAATGTCCGCGTTCGATCAAGAGTAAATGACTCATCTTGAAAAAAGAACTGGCGCGTATCGAAAAAATCTATATCCCTGCGTATCTCCTGGATTACATTCTCTACGGAACGCGCGCGCACCGATGACCCCTGCAGACGGAAACAAAAACTGCACTCATAGGGACACCCGCGTCCGGACATGATGGGAAATATCCGCCTCTGGCCGAATAACGAGTTGCCGGCGGTATACTTTTGCAGCGGATAAAGGTCGAACGCCGGAAAGGGCAGCGAATCCAGGTCCCGGATCAATTGCCTGGGACCGTTCTTCCTGATCTCCCCCCTCTCTCTCCACGCCGCGCCATCCACGTTTCCGAAATCATCTCTTCCTTTTGCGATACGGGAGGCGATCTCGCAGACGGTTTCTTCCCCTTCCCCGTAAACCGCGACATCAAAGGCTGAAAACTGGCGGAGTGTCCCCTCAGGCAAAGCCGAAGCGTGAGCCCCGCCTATTACGGTAACAATGCCGGGATCTGCTTCTTTGGCTATGCGCGCGAAAGCATGTGCTTGAAATACCTGGGCCGTAAAAGAAGTAATCCCTACCATATGCGGGGAGAAATTGCGAAGCCTGCGCGCGAACTCCTGGAGAGAAATCCCCTCGGCAGGGATATCGCACACAGCGACATCAAATCCCCTGCCGCGCAAAGAAGCGGCAATATATGCCGTACCTAAATGCATGATGAGTTTAGCGTGTTTCATCTCACGGCGCACGTCAAAACTTACAGGAGGAATTACCAGCAGTATCTTCATGCGTCGTCCTTATAAAAACGGTCCAAACCTCCGGTAAACGCGGCCACACCTTCCAGGTTCTTGCGTATATCCTGCATACCCCTGATTTTCAGTAAGCGGCCGAAGATATACCCAGCCCTAAGATAAAAATCTCTGTAGGCCTTCTTTACCAGACCGCGCAATTCCGCTTTTCCGGTCTTCCCCAGAACAATGATGGGATCGAGAAAAAGGGAGGTCCCTTGCTGGAATACCTCGAAATCGGCGGGACGGGAGAAAGAAATCCTCCCTTCTGCGGAGAGAGAACTGAAGACCTCGCTCCCGGGCAAGGGAAAAAAAACGCTGAATTCGGCGTAATCAAGTTTTAACTTTCTGGCGAACGCGACCGTCTTCTGGATATCTTCCCGCGTTTCGTTGAAATAATTCAGCATAAACTGGCCCCGGACCTCCAGGCCGGCCGCCCTGGTCCGGGCGACAACCGCACTGATCCTGTCCACATCTATTTTCTTATGCATAAGGTCAAGAATCCTCTGGACGCCGGACTCTATGCCGTAATAGACCTGAAAACAACCCGCCCCTTTCATTTCCCTGAGCATATCATCGTCGACTTCATTGATACCGGCGTAGCAGAGCCATGTGACCTTCAGGTTTTTTCTCCTCATCCGGCCGCAGAAATCATAGACCCTTTCCTTGTCGGCGGTAAATGTCTCGTCCATGAACATGACGCATCTGATCCCGTGTTTCTCCTTCAGATATCCTATCTCGCTCACGATGCTTGATGCGCCGCGCGCGCGATACCTGTGGCCGAAGACCGCCTGAGAACAAAAGCGGCAGAACTGCGGGCACCCTCTGCTTGTCACGATGGAGGTGACCGGAAGCCTGTCATAGCAGTGTCCGGCATAATAATATTCGTGCAGGGGAGGCAAAAGATGCCGCGCGGGAAACGGCAGATCGTCCAGATCCGCGATAACTTCCCCGGGCCGGCTCTCAATCACCTCTCCCTCCCCGCGAAAAGCCACCCCGGGGATACCGGCGAAAGGAGCGCGATCCAGCGCCCTCCGGATAAGCTCCAAGGATGCGCGTTCTCCCTCGCCGCACACTACGGCATCGATATCCCCGCATATCCTGAGCAGATTTTCCGGCAGGGCCGAAGGATGCGGGCCTCCGGCGAAAACCCGGGAGGACGGAAGCATGGATTTTACGCCGGCCGCTATCTCCATGACGTTCAAGACGGCCGGGGTAGTACAAGTGATGCCCACGGCATCCGGACGAATTTCCTTAAGGGTATTGCATAATAAAGGTCTCCATGATACCCCTTTCTGATGCGCGAAGTTCAGATCCAGGATCCTCACTCTGATCCCTTCCCTTTCCAAGACGGCGGCTATCCCCGTCACTCCCTGGGGCGGCATACAGGTGGTCACCCGCAAAGACCTCTCGGAGGACAGGGGGGGGAAGATCAACAAGACAGATGCCGGTTTACGTTCAGATGTTCTCATCATTCCGCCTGAAAAGAAAAAGTTTTACTCCCGGGAATGCCGCCTCCCGCTCCTGTTTATAATCCTTCAGCAGCTCTCTAACCAATGCCCCGGACCAGGCCCCGGTATCGACGGTATCCCACGCTGATATGATCAGCCATAGGCGTCCATACCGGCGTTTGAATTCCCCGTCCAGCAAACCGGGGGACGCGCATTCATACACGAACAGACCGCGTCCGTCCGGCTCGTCGATGATCAACCGCGGGATCTCCCTCCGGCCGAAGAGCCATTCGGCTAAAAAGGGAGCGGTGTCCCGGAACGGGAATTTACTCCCCGGAAAACCGGACCTCCTGTAATAATAATACACCGGAAAAACCGCGGTCTCGGTCGCATGGACAAACACGTCCCCGGGACGCCCGGCGGTCCGGAGAAAGTCCGCCGCCCCCTTGAAATCCTTCCGCAGGTTTATCCCGGGGCGCTCAAAAGGGGACAATTCGGTATTGTTAGAGTAATACAGCGCCAGAGAGATCACGCTTGACGATACGATACAGGATAAAAGGACCGCTTTCCATTTGGGCCGCGCCGCGGATACCGCGTAAGCAGCAAGGATATAAAGGAATACCGAGCTCAATAGCACATATCTATCGGCATAAAGAATCACATGGCGGGAATACAGGAATAGAACAGCCATCGGAAAAAGAAGGAACAGAAGGAACAGCAGGAACTTTTTCCGGTCAATGCCGGATATCCTGAACAAGGAAAATCCGGCCAACGACAGCATAAGGCCGGAACCCGCCGTTCTCAGCCACCCGGACGAATAATAACCGGCCGAGAAATTCCGGAGCGTAGAGAGAAGATTCTTCGGGGAAACGCCGGGAAGAAAAAAAGAAATCTGTCCGGTGCCGCTGGTATAATGCAGCATGAACCTGTACTGTTTTACCATGACATATACCCAGGGCAGTAAAAACACCGCCTGCAGGACTAAAAGAACGCCTAAAGGCGTAAGTTGTGTCTTGAGTTTCTCATGATAAATCACCAGGCATATGACCTGCGTAATAGGCAGGAAGACCGCGGTGTGGTTACAATATACGGAGATCACGTTGCAGATCAGCACTCCCGCATAATCGCTGAAACGCGGGGAAGTGATGATCCCGGTAAAAAAGTACATGGACACGATCGAGAAGAAAAGACTCGATGCATATACCGTCAATTCCTGGGAATAATGCACCTGCATCGGAGAAACGGCGAAAATGAGCGCCGCGGTCAACGCGGTCTTCCCGCCGAGAAGGCGCCGGGTAAAACAAAACAGGGCGGCTATGGATAAAACCCCGAAGAGGACGGAAGAAAAACGCAGGACGGTCTCGCTCTCCCCCAGCGTCTTCCAGAAAGAGACAAAGATGTTGTACAGGTAAAACGGCCGGTAAGTCGGTAATGAAATACTCAACCGGGGGGCTTCAAGGACACGGACCTCCATCAAAGAGACCGCCTCGTCAAACTGCAGACAATACGTCCCCAGGAACAGCATCCGCAGGACCAGACCGCACAGGATTACTGCCGCAAGCGCAGTCCGGACGGAATATTTCGAGGATACCGCTTCCTTAAGAAAAAGAAAGATACTCACGGCTATACCGATCCCTTTATCTGAAAAGACTCTTATCAAAAACAACCGAGCGTCCGCGGTTCAACAACACGCCCAAAGGACATCTTCTTTCGCACGGCAAAAGTTCGATCTCCACCACCCCCCTCTCCCAGGAATACTCCCAGCTTTCCTCAGAAACCAGCAGAAAAGGGAACCCGTGCTTTAACGGCAGAAGGGCGTTATTCGCTTTATACGCGAGGATAATCGACTTATCGTATACATACCAGAGGGGGAATACCACCGAATGCCCGTCCTTCCCGTGAAATCTCACCGCTGCCGCCCGGATATCCACACCCGTTTCTTCGAGGAGATCTTTAACCAATACCCCCTCCCAGCGGATCTTCAGCCATCCTCCTTCCAGGAATAAATAAGTGATATCTTTGACATAATTCTGATGCCGTCTGCGATATCCTCAAATGTGTAATAACGCTCCTTGTCCGCCGGTCCATGGACCCGGATGCCGGAACAAACGATATCGGAATAACGCGCAGCCCCGGAGAAATTCTTCCGCATCTGCCTCTGGGCGGAAAGCAGCGCGCTCTCAAACGTTATCACTACAGGCTGCAGAACAACGGTATGCTCCGCACCGGTATTGAACTCCTGTCCGGGATTGCCGTCGAATTGGCACGGCGGACTTGCCGAAGCGACAGTATCTGGAGGAGTGTCCACTGATCCGCGGTATATGAAAAAAAACAATAAGAGGAGAAAACCGGCGACTACAATATACAATATTCGCATAGACAAAAAATCCATCCTTAAACGCTTTCTCTCTTAACTCTCCTGAAAACACCCGAAAGAAATAAAAAAATCACCCAAAACCCTCCAAAGAACAAATTAGGGATACTGACGGTCCCTTTCATAAAATTCCTGAATATCACCCCGGGCCTTATGTAGAATTTCGCCATGGCTTCACGCTGGAATCTCCGGAGCTGCCGGCTGCTCATGGCCGCGGGAGAAAACACCAGTTCCCCCCTGGAGTGAGACCAATCCGCCCAGCTGGTGAACCGTTCTGGATACCGATGCACCAGTTTTCTGCCGTATTCTTCGAAAAACCGCGATCCCGGATAGGGGACCGCGATATTGAATTTGGCGATGTCGGTGTTCAACGATTTGGCGAAACGCAGTGTTTCCAGGCACGTCTCCCTGGTCTCTCCCGGCAGGCCGATCATGAAAAGCCCGAAGGTCAGTATCCCGGCCTTGCGCGTGTATTCCACCGCGCGGCGGGCCTCCTCCAGCGTCGTGCCTTTATTCAACGACTTCAGTATCCCCACATTACCGACTTCTATTCCGTACATGATAAGATGCGCTCCGGCGCGTTTCATACACTCCAGCAATTCCGGCGTCACTTTATCTACCCTGGTTTCCGTGCACCATCTGATCTTTTTATGCAGTCCGCGTTTTATCAATAAACGGCAGAATTCGATTCCCGATTCCTCGTCATGAGGGAAATAGGCGTCGCTGAAGCCGAAATAACCGACCCCCATGGAACGGTTAAAGTGCTCCATTTCATCGAGGACACAACCGGGCTCCCTGTACCTGACTTTCGCATATACTTTGTCCTGGGAACAATAATAACATCTGTATTGGCAGCCGCGGGAGGCAAGAACGGGAAACAACGGCATCTTATTGGCGGCGACCATGGGGGTATCCGTGTAATGCCTGATATCGAACAAATGCCATGCCGGAAAAGGCAGGGTGTCGAGATCGCCGATAAGCTCCCGGTCCGGGGTATGTGTAACACGCCCGCCTTTCATGAAGCTTATCCCCTTCACGCCGCACGGCGGATTACCGTCGCGGATACTCCGGCAGACCTCCAGCATCGTCATCTCGCCTTCCCCGCGGACAACGATATCGCAAACCCCTTCCGACAGCAACTCGCCGGGAAAACAGGTGGCATGGATATTACCGACGACGATCGCGCATTCCCTGCCGGATTCCCGAATCAAAGAGACCATTCGTTTTATATCGGGGACCACCGGGGTCAAGGCGGAGAACCCGACCACCCGCGGTTTCTCCTTCCCGATAAGCGCGGCCACGGCTTCCCGGCTCATCCCGGAGGCGAACTGGTCGATCACCCTGACCTTAAAACCCTCCTTTTCCAGGACAGCGGCCATGTACCCTATCCCCATCGGAGCTATGGGAGCGCAGAATTTTCTATACGCCCAGTTATTCTCAACTGCGTAAGAACTGGGATTAATAAGAAATACCTTCATATCCGCTACGAATCGTACCAGAACGGTTTATGAAGGGTCAATAAGACGTTGAATCCCCGCCGCCTCGACCTGGGCGTGAACGTGCTTTTGATATCCAGACACAGCCCTTTTATAAAGATGGAAACGAACCACCAGGATAATCTGCGCCTGTAACGGACAGGGGAGAACAAACCTTTCAATATTATTGTGCTCGAGCGCAAAAGAATGAACTTCAGGCTGGCCATATTGGTCATATCGGCTATCTCCTTTATGGAATACCTTTCCGTGCCCATTACGGGCTGCAGCCAGTCGAATCTCCTGAAATCGTCCGTCTTTAACCATCCCTTCCTTACCGCTTCCTGGTAAAGCATGGTCCCCGGCACAGGGGTAACGGGATGCATCATCATGAATTCAACCCCTATCGACAACGCGTTGCTTACCATTTCATTTATCGCCTCCCTGCTTTCCCCGCGGATACCGGTCAAGAATGTCCCCTGGCGGTGTACCAGCGGGTACTTTTCCTTCAAAATAAAAAAGGCCTCGCGGCAGATGTTATTGCTGTAACGCTTGTGCATCTTTCCGAAGTCGTCCGCTTTAACGCGCTCCACTCCGATAAAGGCGTTTATCAATCCGGCCCTGACCATCTTGCGCAGCACTCCCAGCTTTTCATCCCTCACGAGGAAATCCGCCCGCAGGAAGGCCCACCAGTACAGATCTTTATATCCCCTCGAGATAAGCCTTTCGCAGAATTCTTCCGTCCATTTAGGGTCGACGTTGAACGTGGGATCCGCCCAGAGCAGATAACGCCGCCGGTATTTATTATAAAGGATGTCTATCTCTTCAAGGGTCCTGGAGACGCTTTTGCTTCTATAACGGGGTGAGACATCCATCTCTCCCTGTTCGGCATCCGCATTCTTATGATTGCCCCAGAACGTCCAGAGGCTGCAGAAAGAACATCGGTCGATACAGCCCCTGCCGTGTTCTATCGTCGCTCCCTGGGGCCAGAAATAACCGAAAGGCGAATAGCTGCCCATGGGCAGAAGGTCATAAGCAGGAAGAGGGAGATCGTCAAGATCGCTCCTTAGACGCCGCGGAGAGGTGAGCACCGCCTCCGCCGCCTCCCTGCGGAACGCCAGGCCGTTCACCTGCCCGGTATCCGTTCCCTCCCGGAGCGCGCGCAGCAGCTCCACGAATGTCTCTTCTCCCTCAAAACGCACGATATAATCCAGAAAAGGGTAACGTTTGAGAGAATCACGCGCCTTCCAGGAGAAAAAATGACCTCCCGCCACGGTCACGGCGGAAGGGAACAATTCTTTCGACAACCGGAAAAGCCTGACCGCCTCATGATGATAAAGGGCCTCTTCCCCGGCCCCGACCACGTCCGGGCGTATCTCCCTGATCATCTTAGCCAGTGTCTTCCATCCGATCTTGAGCGGCGGACAGTCGATAATACTTACCTCCACGCCGGGCAGCTCTTTTCTGATCGAGGCGGCCAGACACGGCAGTCCCAACGGCAGCATAAAATTGTCGGATTCATTCACTACAGGCCACAAATAACGAGGAGGCCGGATCAACAATACCTTCATCATTAATTCATCCCTCTTCTGCTACGCTCGCCGCTTCCGGATTATTTTGTCGCTAATGGTATTGTAATGTGCAAATCAACGCTGTCAACATTAAACACCCCGCAAAACCGCTGCCGACGAGATAAGGACTTGTCGAAGCGCAAAGCCGGGCACGCGGATAAAACCCTTGACCCCGTCCCGGCAATGCCTTAAAGTATTCCAGATTGGACAAAGATGAACGACTCTTCCCTCACGGCCGGTCCTGCCGGCGGATAAAACGGAAAAGTTTCTTATCCGCCGCGGAATTTTATATATAAAATCACTCGTGTCCGGTAAAAAAATAAGGGAATCACACCCTACGTGGTAAACTGGCTTTACAAGAAATCCCAACCACGAGAAGGATTCCCTATGAGCCACTATACCACAATTTTGAATGAAATCAGGACTTTGTTAGTTTTCTAATTTCTTTTTAAAGCGTTCGGATTTGATGTTGTAAAGGTGAGCAGCAATATCCTTGTTCTTTGATAAGAGGAAGCTTGAGTCAATAATGATGAGAGAAGAGACGGCGTGTTTGCATTCTCCTATTGTCTGAGGCGGTTGTTCGAGAATTTTCGATAAACAGCCGTTTTGTTTGATCCAGTAAGTAAGCGTCCAAGCCAGGAATGCCATAATCCAATGTCTTTGGATTTGTTCTTGGT
>JBAZDY010000015.1:0-26047 GCA_041654215.1 Candidatus Omnitrophota bacterium | reverse complement strand
CCATAAAACAGCCATTGATACAAATGGCGCAGGAGAGCATTAAAGAACTGAACAGTCTTATGAGCAGCCGCGAGCCTATGCCCGCCAAGAAGATATTCCTGCCGACGGAATTGATCATCAGAGAATCCTGCCGGCCTCTGCCCGTTCAGTTACAATAGATTGTATGCGGCAAGAAACTGCATACAAGATGTAGTATTCTATTGACACGTTTCTGCTGCAGTGTTATAGTGATACCCTCAACTTGTCGTTCTCGCGTAGAGTCGGGTCCATAACGCCGTTTGGAATTAGGACGGCCGGTCAGGAACAGAATAATGGGAGGTGTGGAAATGGCGTTTCAGCTGTCGGAGAATTCTCTCAGGGTCCTGGAAAGGCGTTATCTCAAGAAAGATACCGAGGGGAGGGTCGTGGAAACCCCGGAAGAGATGTTCAGGCGCGTGGCGCGCGCCATCGCTTCCGCGGAGAAGGCTTATGGAAAGACTGATAAAGACATAACTGCGCTGGAGAATTCTTTCTACAACATGATGTCCTCCCTGGAATTTCTGCCCAATTCTCCGTGCCTGATGAACGCCGGCAGGGAACTGGGGCAGTTGAGCGCCTGTTTCACCCTGCCCATAGAAGACTCGATGGAATCGATTTTTGAGACCCTTAAGGCCACCGCTATAATCCATAAATCAGGCGGCGGGACGGGATTCTCTTTTTCCCGCCTGCGTCCGAAGAACGCCGTGGTAAAGACCACCGGCGGGGTCGCTTCCGGACCGGTTTCCTTTATGAGGGTATACGATGCCGCAACCGAGGCCGTAAAACAAGGCGGGACCAGACGCGGCGCCAACATGGGCATTTTGCGGGTTGATCATCCCGATATCCTGGAATTCATCTGCTGCAAGGAGAACAACAGGGAGATAAATAATTTTAACATTTCGGTGGCGATCACCGACGAATTCATGAGAAAAGTGGAGAGCGGAGAGAATTATGATCTCATAGATCCGTACACCAAAAAGTCCGTCTCAAGCGTTAATGCCGGTGAGGTCTTCGATCTGATAGTAAAGCAGGCGCATAAAAACGGTGAACCCGGAATAATCTTTATAGACCGCATAAATCAGCATAACCCCACGCCCGCCCTCGGCATGATGGAAAGCACCAACCCCTGCGGAGAACAGCCGCTTTTGCCCTATGAAAGCTGCGATCTGGGGTCGATCAACCTCGCCGTTATGTCCCGGAAGTCCTCTTCGGGTGCGCTTGAAGTGGACTGGGAACGCCTCAGGAGCGCCGTCAGGCTGGGAGTGCATTTTCTCGATAATCTTATAGACGTTAACCGTTTTCCTCTCCACGAGATCGAGAAGGCCACCAAACAGACGCGCAAAGTCGGTCTCGGTGTGATGGGGTGGGCTACGTTACTGGTGCGGCTCGGCCTGGCATACGATTCGCAGGAGGCCGTGGATCTGGCGGAGAAGGTGATGTCCTTTATCCTTGAGGAATCGTTGTCCAAGTCGCAGGAACTGGCGGCCTCAAAAGGCGTCTTTCCGGCTTTTAAAGGCAGCATTTACGACTCGACCGGGAAAAACGGCAAGAGATTGCGCAACGCTACATTGACGACCATAGCGCCTACCGGGACCATAAGCATCATCGCCGGGCCGTGTTCTTCCGGCATAGAGCCGATGTTCGCCGTGGCTTATTACCGCAACGTGATGGACAACGACAAGCTTTTCGAAGTGGACCCGATTTTCGAGGAGACCGCGCGGAAACGCGGTTTCTACAGCAAGGAGCTTATGGAGGAAGTCGCCGCCCATTCTTCCCTGCGCGACGTCAAGGGGGTTCCGGAGGACGTGAAGAGGACCTTTGTTACCGCGCATGATATATCCCCGGAATGGCACGTGCGTATGCAGGCGGCATTTCAGAAGTTCGTGCATAACGCCACCTCGAAGACCATAAATTTCCCGCATGAAGCCGGAGTGGAATCGGTGCGCAAGGCCTATCTTCTGGCTTTCGAACTCGGCTGCAAAGGGATCACGATTTACCGGGACGGCAGCAGGGAAGAACAGGTGTTGAACGTGGGGGGGAGGGACGGCGGTAAGTCCGGCCGCGACATAACGGCAGATCAGCCCTGTGAAGCGGAAGGGATAGCGCCGCGTCCCAGGCCGGAAGTTATCCAGGGAACCACCACTAAAGTGGCCACCGGATGCGGGAATCTTTACGTGACGATCAATATAGACGGAGACGGCAGGCCGTTCGAGCTGTTTACCCAGATGGGTAAGGCTGGCGGGTGCGCCTCTTCGCAGCTGGAAGCGGTCGGCAGGCTGGTTTCTCTGGCTTTCCGTTCCGGCATAGAGGTTAAAGCTATCATAGAACAGTTGAGAAACATCCGCTGCCCTAGTCCTTCCTGGGAGAAGGGCCAGAGGATTTTTTCCTGCGCCGACGCCATCGCACGGGTGGTCGAAAAGCGTCTTACGGCCGAGGTCGTGGGCTCGGCGGTTACGGCCGGAGAAACGGAATCCTTTATTAAGCATTCGTGTGAAGAGGACGTTCAGGCCGGCGATAAGCCCCGGGGCGAAATCGTGGGCGTTTGCCCGGACTGCGGCGGCGCGCTCTGGCATGAGGAGGGATGCATGAAATGCCAGGCCTGTGGTTTTTCCAAGTGCTGAAAATCCGGACGGCCTGACAATAAACGCATTTCTTGATGCCGTGGACAGCTTCAATACAGTTGTCCACGGCATTATTGCTTGCGAGCGCGGATCATTTCCCCTCATAAATATATGAAAAGTGATTATGATGTTATAGTCGTCGGTGCCGGGCATGCCGGTATAGAGGCCGCCCTGGCGGTTTCCCGCATGGGCCGCCGGTGTCTTATGCTGACGCTGGATCCCGGCAATACCGGGCTGATGAGCTGCAACCCCGCCATCGGCGGAGTCGGAAAAGGCCAACTGGTCAGGGAAATCGACGCGCTTGGCGGAGAAATGGGCAAAGCGGCAGACGCCTGCGGCATACAATTCCGCGTGCTCAACGCTTCCAAAGGTCCGGCTGTGCAGTCGTCGCGCGCCCAGATCGATAAGGAAGAATACCGCAGGTATATGTGTTCCGCCGTCAAGAACCAGGGGGGGCTTGAGGTGAAGGCGGAAGAAGCGTGCGGGCTTTTGCTTGTTTCCGGAGCATGCCGCGGCGTTCGCACCGCCTCCGGCGCGGAGATCACAGCCGCGGCCGTGGTCCTCTGCCCGGGAACATTCCCCGAGGGAACCATCCATATAGGATTGCGTAGTTTCCCCGGAGGCCGTATCAACGAGCCGGCTTCGGCGGGATTAACCGCTTCTTTGCGTTCGGCGGGGCTCAAGACGCTGCGTTTCAAGACCGGGACCTGCCCGAGGCTCAGGCGTTCAAGCATAGATTATTCCTCTTTGGTCGCGCAGGAGGGGGATCCCGTGCCCAGACCGTTTTCCTTTTCTTCCGCCCCAATACGGCGCCGGCAGGTTCCCTGTTACATAACTTATACCAATTTCGATACCCACAGTATCATACGCGGTAATCTTGACCGCTCCCCTCTTTATACCGGCCGCATACACGCCGCGGGAGTAAGATATTGTCCTTCCATAGAGGACAAGATAGTGAGGTTCGCATCCAAAGAACGCCACCAGGTTTTTCTGGAACCTGAAGGGATGGAGAGCGAAGAGATCTACCCGAACGGCCTTTCGACCAGTCTGCCGGAGGACGTGCAGCAGTTAATGCTGCATTCCGTCAAGGGACTGGAAAAAGCGGAGATCGTTAGACCAGGTTACGGGATAGAGCATACCGTGGTGGACCCGACGCAGCTCTACCCCACTCTGGAGGCAAAAGACATCCCCGGCCTTTTTCTGGCCGGACAGATAAACGGCACCACCGGCTACGAGGAGGCGGCTGGCCAGGGTATTCTTGCCGGTATCAACGCCGCCTTGAAGGCGGGCGGGGAAAGGCCGTTTATCCTCGACCGGGCCGGCAGTTATATCGGCGTGCTCATCGACGATTTAGTTACCAAGGGGACCCCGGAGCCGTACCGTATGTTTACCTCCCGTGTGGAATACAGGCTGATATTAAGAGAGGACAATGCCGATATAAGGCTGTCGGCGCAAGGGTACAGGCTCGGTTTGGTGCCGAAGGATGCTTTTATGCGCGCGAAAGAACGGGCGGAGGCTTTGTCTTCGGCTCATGCGATACTGCGCCGCCGGCGCGTCAATCCCTCGGCCGGCAACCGCGAACTGTTCCGGAAAAAAGGGCTGGGTCCGCTGGCAAAAAGCGTATCGGCGGATGATTTGTTGAAAAGACCGGGAGCGGATTTCACGCTCCTGGAAGAAATAGGGGTGGACATTTCTGCCGTTCTGCCCTCGGCGCGCGGGCTTATCGAAACCGAAATCAAATACGCAGGATTCATAAAAAGGCAGGAAGCCGAAGTCCAGCGTTTCCGCAATCTTGAGAAAATAAACCTTCCCGGCGGTATCGATTACCGCCTTATCTGCGGGCTCTCCCGCGAGATCAGCGAGAAACTCAGCCTTTTCAGGCCGGTCAATCTCGGCCAGGCTTCCCGGATATCGGGAGTAACTCCGGCAGCGATATCCCTGATCATGATTTATCTGAGAAAATTAAGCCTTGTGGAGAGGGAAAAGACTGAAGAGAGACAAGAAAGAAAGGGGGCCCGGCTTGGATAAAGAATACGCCGGGTTGAAGGAATTCGCGTTGTTCTGGGGAGCCGATCTTTTCGGGGTGGCGGATATCTCCGGCAGCGAGGAAATATACGGAGAGTCTCCATCGTTAAAGATAAGGCTGCCGAGGGCGGTATGCCTGGGAGCGGCGCTGTCTTCGGCCGTGCTGGAGGAAATCGAACAGCATCCCACAAAACTGTATTTTCATCATTACCGCAGCGTGAATATCCTGCTTGATCAGCTTTCGCTGCGTATCTGTCGTTACCTGGAAAACAAAGGGCGGCGGGCCGTTCCGATTCCCGCTTCGCAGATCGTGGATTGGGAGAAACAGCGCGGCCATCTCTCGCATAAAAGCGTTGCCGCCGCCGCCGGTTTGGGATGGATAGGAAGGAATAACCTGCTGGTAACTAAGAAATTCGGCAGCCGGGTCAGGCTCGTTACCGTGCTTACCGATATGCTTCTCCCGGCGGACGGGCCAAGCGGGGAGGGATGCGGTTCCTGCCGTGCCTGCGTGAGTCTTTGTCCGGCTGGAGCGATAAAGGGATCGCCGGCTGAATTCGACCACATCAAATGCTTCGAGAAACTCAGGGAATTCCAGAAGGCCAGGCTGGCGGATCAGTATATTTGCGGTATTTGCGTCAGGCATTGCAAAGGCGCAGGGGAAGCGCGTGATTGTGCCATACGGGATTGACCTGACAAATGGCGGATGTTATAATATAAAAATTATAAAAGATGAAAACGGAGATCGAAGGCTGGATACGGGAACGTATTAAAAGCGCGGGAGCAAAAGGGGCGCTGGTAGGTTTAAGCGGGGGAATAGACTCTGCCGTGGCCGCCGCCCTGTTGTGTTCCTCCCTCGGCAGAAAAAGAGTTCTGGCATTGATACTGCCAGCGCACAGCTCTCGGCAGGACGCGGAGGACGCGGGATTGATAGTCTCCAGATTCCGCCTGCGGTCGTTGACGGTGGATATCTCCAGGATATACGATCTTTTGCTGAGAAAAATGCTTCTTCCTCCGGGGTTAAACGCCGCGAAGAAGCGCGAGAAGACCGCCGGAGCCAATCTGAAATCGAGGCTCAGGATGTCCGTTTTTTATTATTACGCAAACCGTCTGAATTATCTGGTCTGCGGAACCGGCAATCGTTCCGAGATAATGACGGGTTATTTCACCAAATACGGGGACGGCGCCGCCGATATCCTTCCTCTCGGCGGGCTCCTGAAGCGCCAGGTGAGATCGCTGGCGGAGGAACTGGGGGTGCCAAGGCGTATAATAGATAAGCCCCCCAGCGCCGGGCTCTGGCCGGGCCAGACGGATGAGGCGGAAATGGGAGTGACTTACGGAGAGATCGACGCAGTCCTCTCGGGTACCGCCGGAAGGAAGAAAACGTTTTACGGCGGGAAGACGGCATCGCGTATTCATAAAATGCGATCGCTGTCCGAACATAAAAGAATGCCGGCCGCGGTTTTTATTCCTTCAGGGGGCGGCAAGCCGAACGCCGGGGAGCTTCATTAGAGGTATAAGCCGGGGCAGATTGCTGCCGGCGGACAACCATTACAAAGAAGAGGTGCGCATGGACGAGATACTTGAAATACTCGAGAAAGACGGCAGGGCTACGGTGGAAGATATCTCCAGGATGCTGCGCAGAAAACCGGAAGCCGTGCGCAAGGCCATAAAAAAATACGAAAAAGACGGGATAATCCTGAGTTACAAGGCCGTGATCAACAAGGAAATGGTCAAGTATAAGAATTCCGGGGTCCGCGCTTTGATAGAGGTCAACATCACCCCTCAGAAAGACCTGGGATTCGACAAGATAGCCGAGAGGATATATTCTTTCCCGGAGGTCAGCAGCTGTTACCTCATTTCCGGCACCTACGACCTGCTGTTGATAATCGAGGGAAGGGACCTGCACACGGTCTCCAAGTTTGTCTCGGAAAAACTCGCTCCGATGGAAAATGTCCGCGGCGTGGTAACTCATTTTCTGCTGAAGAAATATAAAGAGGACGGGATGGTGTTGAAGCAGGTGCAGGAGAACGAGCGTATCCCCATATCGTATTAAGCGCATCGTAATTGAAAAGGAGCGGCGGTGTCTGTTAAAAACGGCGGAAGCCGGGAATTATCGAAAAAAGTGGAAGAAATGCAGCCTTCCGGGATCAGGGTCTTTTTCGACCTTGTGCTGGGGATGAAAGACGTCATTTCCCTCGGGGTGGGAGAGCCGGATTTCGTCACGCCCTGGCAGATAAGGGAAGCCGGGATATACTCTCTGGAAAACGGTTCCACTTCCTATACTTCGAATAAAGGGCTGGTTAAACTGCGTATGGGGCTGCAGCATTATTTGAAAAAGAGATACGGTTTGTCCTATGCGCATGAAGATCAGATACTCGTCACGGTAGGCGTGAGTCAGGGCGTGGACCTGGCATTGCGCGCGCTGATCAATCCCGGCGACAGGATTATCATCCCGGCGCCGGCATACGTCTGTTACGCCCCTCTTGCCGAACTGGCGGGAGGGAAGGCGGTTTGTATCGATACCTCGCGCGACGGTTTCAAGCTCACCCCGCGCGCGCTGGAATCCGCTCTGCGCGTCCCGGCCAAGGCATTACTGTTAAATTATCCCTGCAATCCCACAGGAGTTTCCTATACGGCGCGGGAGCTCAGGGAATTGAACCGGATACTGCTTAAACACGGAGTTATATGCGTCAGCGACGAAATATACGCGGACCTAACTTACGATTTCGAACATACTTCATTCGCCTCCCTGCCGGGGGCCAAAGAGAACACGCTTTTGTTGAACGGGTTCTCCAAGAGTTACGCCATGACCGGCTGGCGCGTGGGATATGCCTGCGGGCCCGTGCAGATTATCGCGGCAATGACAAAGATACATCAATATATGATGCTTTGCGCTCCGATCATGTCGCAGATGGCGGCCTGCGAGGCTTTGCTGACCGGCCGCGACTCGATGGAGGAGATGAAGCGGGAGTATTGCCGCAGGCGTTCTTTCATCGTGGACGGGTTGAACCGTATCGGTCTCGATTGCGCCCTGCCGCAGGGGGCTTTTTATGCCTTCGCTTCGGTGAAGAAGAGCGGGTTGTCATCCATGGAATTCTGCCGGCGGCTGCTTAAAGAAGAGAAGGTCGCCGTCGTCCCGGGCACCGCTTTCGGGGATAACGGCGAGGGATACGTTCGTATCTCTTACGCCGCGGCGATGGATAAGATAAAAGAAGCGCTGGGCAGGATGCAGAGGTTTCTTGAAAGGCAATGAAGCGGACGGGTGGAGGGCGGTTATGGCGAAGATGACCAGAAAAGAAATAATGAAACTGGTAAAGGACAAGGACATCGGTTTTGTCCGGCTCTGTTTTACCGATGTCCTGGGGTTCCTCAAGGGTTTTTCCATAACGGCGGACGAACTGGAGCGCGTGCTGGAAGAAGGCATGGGGTTTGACGGTTCCTCGGTGGAGGGGTTCGCCAGGGTGGAAGAGTCGGATATGGTCGCAAGGCCCGACACGGACACATTCTCCGTCATCCCATGGAGCGCCCAGGATAGACACCTTACCGCCAGTATGTTCTGCGATATATACGAGCCCGGCGGCAGGCCGTTTGAAGGAGACCCGCGTTACATTCTCAAACGCAACCTATCGGCGGCGAAAGAGATGGGCTATACCTATTACGTCGGACCGGAACTCGAGTATTTTTATTTCAGCAATTCCTCCGTCCCGCAGCCGCTTGATAACGGCGGTTATTTCGACCTCGTTCCCCTGGACGTCGCCCAGGATTTGCGCAGGGACACCATCTCGGCGCTGCAATCCATGGGCATCGCCGTCGAATACAGCCATCATGAAGTGGCGCCCAGCCAGCACGAGATCGACCTGCGTTACGGGGATGCGTTGCGTATGGCGGATAACGTGATGACCTACCGCTTGGTGGTGAAAGAGATCGCGCGCAAGCACGGCGTATACGCAACTTTTATGCCCAAGCCGATCCACGGGATCAACGGCTCCGGCATGCACGTTCATCAGTCGCTGTTTAAGGGCGGCAAGAACGCCTTTTTTGATCCCTCCGACAAATATAATCTTTCGCCCGCCGGTAAAGCTTATACCGCCGGGTTGCTAAAGCATTCCAGGGAGATCACCTCCATAACCAGCCAGTGGGTCAATTCATACAAAAGGCTGATTCCGGGGTATGAGGCCCCCGTGTATATATGCTGGGCGCAGATGAACCGCTCCGCGCTTATACGCGTGCCGATGTATAAACCCGGGAAAGAAAAATCCACGCGCATAGAATACCGTTCGCCGGATCCGGCCTGTAATCCCTACCTGGCTTTCTCGGTTATGCTCGCCTGCGGCCTTGAAGGAATGAAGCGCGGATATAAGCTGGCTCCGCCGGCAAACGACAATATTTACCGTATGGATGATGAAGAAAGGAACAAACAGGGCATAGATTCTCTTCCCGACGACCTGCTGGAGGCCATACACGTTACCGAGAAGAGCAAAATAGTCAAGGAAGCCCTGGGAGCCAAGCTTTTCGAGTTCTTCATCCGCAACAAGAAAATGGAGTGGGATGAATACAAGGCCCAGGTCACCCGATATGAGATAAACAAGTATCTGTCGATACTTTAACCGGCGCGGTCCGCGTATTCCGTCCGCTACAACCAGACAACAGAAAGCGAAATGACAGAGAAAAAGAGAGAACGTTCGTCCGCAGGCAAGAAAGATAACTACCAGATTTATCTAAAACAGATAAACGCCCTGGCCCGGGTGGCGAGATTGATAAGTTCAGGGATGTATCTCGGTGAGCTGCTCAAACTTATAGTTCACGTCACGGCCGATGTTATGCAGTCCAAGATATGTTCTTTGATGCTGTTGGACCCGGAGACCAAAGAACTGGTGATCAAATCTACCCAGTCGGTCTCTGAGAGATACAATAATAAGCCTAACATCAAGCTTGGCGAAGGCATCGCTGGAATGGCGGCCAAAGACAACAAGCTGCTATGCTCCAGGGACGTCAGGCAGGACAGGCGGTATGTCAACCGCGAGATAGCCAGGAGCGAGGCTATAGTGTCTCTGGCCAGCGTGCCCATGGCCGTTAAAGGCAAGGTGATAGGGGTGCTGAATTGTTATACTTCCGAGGAGCATGAGTTCAGTCCCGCCGAATTGGATATTCTCACTACCGTCGCCGCGCAGGCCGCCGCCGCCATCGAGAACGCCGAACTCGACCTGCGGGCGCGCAGCGCCGAAGAAGCCTTGCAGACCCGCAAGCTCATAGAGCGCGCCAAAGAGATATTATCGCAGGATGCCCATATGCTGCCTTCCGAGGCGTTCAGGTTGATCCAGAAACAGAGTATGGACAAACGCAAGACCATGAAGGAAATAGCCGAGGCGATAATACTCGCCAAGGATATCCGTTCCTGAAGAGGCGTAATTTCCCTTGACCGCCGGCCGGTTAAGGCATATAATGAAAATCCGCTGGTTTCAGCCCGCGGTTTTCCGTAATTATCCTTCTTCAACAATTACATAAAAGGAGTATGGTTTAAATGTCAAAAATCAAAAAAGTATTCGCGCGCCAGGTGCTGGATTCGCGCGGTAATCCCACAATAGAGGTGGATGTGACGCTGGATTCCGGGGTGATGGGCCGGGCAGCCGTTCCTTCCGGAGCGTCCACGGGCGAAAAAGAGGCCCTGGAATTAAGAGACGGAGATAAAGGCAGATACCTCGGCAAAGGCGTTTTGAAGGCGGTGAATAACGTCAATACCGTGATAGCCAAGGCGGTGAAGAATTCGCCGGCGGATTTCAAGACGGTAGACAAGATAATGATCGGCCTGGACGGCACCGAGAACAAGGGTAAACTGGGCGCCAACGCGATTCTCGGCGTCTCCATGGCGGTGGCCAAGGCCGCGGCCGCCGACGCGGGCAAGCCTCTATACAAATTTATCGGCAAAGGTAAAGGCGTTACTCTCCCGGTCCCGTTGATGAACATTCTTAACGGCGGCATGCATGCCGACAACAACCTGGACATACAGGAATTCATGATAATGCCGGCGGGTGCCTCGTGTTTCAGCGAAGCGCTGCGCGCGGCCACTGAGGTGTTCCACGCGTTGAAAACACTTTTGAAATCACGCGGGCTGTCGATTTCCGTCGGGGATGAGGGAGGGTTTGCTCCCTCTCTGAAATCCAACGAAGAGGCGCTTGAATTAATAATGCTCGCCATAGAGAAGGCCGGTTATAAGCCCGGTAAGGATATTTACCTGGCGCTTGACTGCGCATCGAGCTCTTTTTACAAGGACGGAAAATATTCTTTTGAGGGCGGACTGAAAACATCCGGGGAAATGATCGATATCTATTCCGGCTGGCTCTCCAAGTATCCGCTGGTTTCTATGGAAGACGGCCTTTCCGAGCACGACTGGAACGGCTGGCGGGAATTGACGGAGCAGCTCGGGAAGAAGATGCAGCTCGTGGGAGACGACGTGTTTGTGACTAATCCCGCCATTTTTTCCAAAGGGATCAGCGAGGGAATAGGTAACGCCATCCTGGTAAAGGTCAACCAGATCGGGTCTCTTTCCGAGACCTTGCAGGTCGTCGAGATGGCGGCGAAGAACAAATACGGAGCCGTAATTTCTCATCGTTCGGGGGAGACCGAGGATACTACCATCGCGCATATCGCGGTGGCCACCAACGCCGGACAGATCAAGACAGGTTCCCTTTCCAGAACGGACAGGATATGCAAGTATAATGAACTCTTGAGAATAGAAGAGGAACTCGGCTCCAGAGCGGTTTACGCCGGCAGAGCCTGGAAGAAGTGAAGATGTATGTTGAGAAAGGCGTTTTGTTTATTCGGGATCACGGTTTTTCTGGTCATACTTTTCCTGCCGGGGTATAGCAGACTGCAGGAATTAAAGGATAAAAACCGTGACCTTGGCGTAAAGATCAAGCGTTTGACCATAGAGAACGCCTTGCTGGAAGAAGAGCTGAAACGTATAGAAAGCGACCCTATTTACCAGGAAAGGCTGGCGAGGGAGAAACTCGGGGTGGTAAGGAAAGGCGAGGTGCCCGTGAAAATAGTCCCGGACAACGGGCGGCCGGGCAATCAATAGAGATAGATTCGCGGGGTGGAGCAGTCTGGTAGCTCGTCAGGCTCATAACCTGAAGGTCAGAGGTTCAAATCCTCTCCCCGCAACCAATAATAAGATACCCGCCCGGATACAGGGCGGGTGTCTTTATTTTTGACGGCGCTAAAACCGCTCATGAAATAGAGGTAACTGCAATTATGTTAGTTATCATTAGATTAACGCTTAACGTGATTTCCCTTGTCCTGGCGGCGCAACTCTGCCCGGGCATAAGCATTACGAACTGGCAGGCGGCCCTTGTGGCCGCGCTGGTACTCGGTCTTTTCAACCTTTTCCTTAAGCCGGTGCTGGTTTTTCTTACCCTCCCGATTAACCTGCTCAGCTTTGGCGTGTTCATTTTTTTTATAAACGGGCTGCTTTTCTACGCCGCCTCGCGAGTGGTAACCGGTTTCCATGTGGACGGTTACGGCAGCGCCCTTCTGGGGGCTTTCTTTTACAGCGCGATAAACCTGCTGATGGGGATTTTTTTCAACAACAGGGGCGGGAATAACGGCGGGGGCCCGCGCAAAGGGCGCGGCCGCAGGAGCGACGTAATAGACGTGGAAGCTAAAATAGAATCTTGACAGAGAACGGCGATAATGATATAATTTAAACAGATTACGAAGGCGTAATAGACAAAGGCGTTTGCTGAATCATAGCGGATGCCTTTTTTGTTTTTCCCGGATAACGTGGTCCTGAAAACCGTGCTGCGGCTTTCAGGACTTTTTTTTACCCGCTGGGAAGCGGTTTAAGGACGGGTTTATCGTGGAAAAGATCGCTTTGGCACAGATTAACTGCACGGTAGGCGGCGTGCGGGACAATGCGGAGAAGATCATCGAATTCAGCCGTCTATCGGCCGCCGAAGGCAATAAAATGGCCCTTTTCCCGGAGTTGGCCGTCACCGGTTATCCTCCTGAAGACCTGCTGTTAAAGCCGTCTTTTATCGCCGACAACCTGGAGCAGTCCAGGAGAATAGCCGCTTCCACCGGCGATATGATTGTCATTTTCGGGTTCGTTGATACCGACGGAGAAAGATTATATAACGCCGCCGCTGCGGCCGTCCGCGGCAAACTCGCCGGCGTGTACCGTAAAGTCCTGCTGCCCAACTACGGCGTGTTCGACGAGAAACGTTATTTCGCTCCGGGTAAAGGTGCCCCGGTTTTTAGTATCGACGGCCTATCTCTGGGGATCAGCATCTGCGAGGATATCTGGCACGCGCCCGGCCCGGCATACGAACAGGCCAGGACCGGCGCGGAGGTCCTAATCAATATCAGCGCTTCGCCCTACCACATCGGCAAGATCGCAGAACGCAGGGATATCCTTTGCCGCTGCGCCGCGGAGTGCGGAGTGCCGGTAGTCTATGTTAATCTTGTGGGAGGGCAGGATGAGCTGGTGTTCGACGGTGGGAGTATGTTCGTATCGTCTGCCGGCCGGGTGCTATCGCGCGCCGCTGCCTTCAGGGAAGAACTCTTTACCCTGGAGCGGGCTGTCTGCCGCCGGCCGGAACATTCTGTGGAGCAGGAAGAAGAGGTTTATTCCGCTCTGACTCTCGGTTTGAAAGATTATTTTCGCAAGAACGGTTTTAAAAAGGCGGTGCTGGGCCTTAGCGGCGGGATAGATTCGGCACTCACCGCTGCGCTGGCCGCCGACGCGCTCGGCAGCGAGAACGTGACCGGCGTCTTCCTGCCGGCCAGATATACTTCCAAACAGTCGCATGACGACGCCCTAAAGCTTGCCCGCGGGCTGGGTATCGGGTTTAAGCGCATATCCATCGAGCCGCTTTTTCGGCTTTACCTGCTGAGCCTGGAAGAACAGTTCAGCGGATTGCCGAGGGATTGCACGGAAGAAAATCTGCAAGCGCGCATACGAGGCGCGCTGCTTATGGCCTTGTCCAATAAATTCGGGTGGCTGGTGCTTGCCACGGGCAATAAATCGGAGATGAGTGTGGGGTATTCCACCATCTACGGGGATCTCGCCGGAGGGTTCGCGGTCTTAAAGGACGTGCCGAAGACTTTTATTTACAGGCTGGCCGCGTACCGCAACCGCCGCTCCCCGGTCATCCCGGAAAGCGTTATATCACGCGAACCCACGGCTGAACTGAGTCCGGGGCAGAAAGACAGCGATACCCTTCCGCCTTATGACGTGCTGGACCCCATATTGAAGCTGTATGTTGAGGAGGATGCTTCGGCGCAGGATATCATCTCCGCCGGCTTCCAGGAAAAAGACGTGCGCAGGGTGGTCTCGCTGGTAGACGGCAGCGAATATAAGCGCCGGCAGTCCCCTCCCGGGATAAAGATCACGCCCAGGGCGTTCGGTAAGGACCGCAGGATGCCGATCACCAACGTTTACAACGGACAAAAACCATGAGTTATCCTGATCTGCTTAAGAGGCTGTCCCCGCGGCTGAAGGGAATAACGCATAAACTTAACGGGAGATTCACCTTTTTCAACGAAGAAGATCTTTTCCAGGAGGCGGCGGTCAGGCTCTGGCAGGAATTCGAGCTCGGGCGGCTTGCCGGCAAGACAGACAGTTACATACTCCAGGGATGTTATTTTCATCTTAAGAATTACATAAGAAAAAAATACGACAAAAAGAATACATTGAGCCTGGAGGCGCTGCTGATCGAAGAAGACGGGGCCGAGGACAGGCTGTCGTGCCTTTCTTCGCCTGAGCCGTTCGCATCGCTGCACGCCGGAGTCGTGGAGAAGGAGATGCGGTCGGCGTGCCGCGATAAAAGAGAACACGCAATATTTCATTTGAGCCTGCATGGTTTCACGGTCAGGGAGATCGCGGCCGAACTCGGCGTCTCGCATGTGCTGGTGGTAAGGCTGCGGAAAAGAATGAGGGCAAAGCTTTTATCTCTGGCCGCGGAGTGAGGAGGTGTTACCAAAGGCCGGATTTCTTTACTTGTAATAATGAAGCTCTCCGGGCTCTAACCCGGCTGCATCTTGGCTTATGCACAAGGATGTGCGTTAAATAGAAACAACGGCCTGTTATAACGGCTTGAGCTGAAATAAGACAGAGGCGTCTTGCTTCCGGAGTCCAGGGACCGGAGGCAAGGCGTTTTTTTATGCTTCGGCGGTAAAGGAGGGGGCGTTAGTATCAAGGTTTCAGGTTTATTAAACCTCGGCCTGTTCGGTCCGTGGAGAGTCCGATAATTTCTACCGGCCGCGTCCGGATTGAATATATCCGCGCGGTCTATCCGGGAGGTGAGGGATGAAAAAAATAGAAGCGGTGATAAGATCGGAAAAAGTCGGAGACGTGCGCAAGGCGCTGGACAAGACATGCTTCTCCGGATTGATGCTTACCCAGGTGGACGGGCACGGTAAGCAGAAGGGCACGATGCAGGAATGGCGCGGGGATATCTATCGTGTGGGGATACTCCCCAAGACCAAGGTGGAGGTCGTGGTGGAAGATAAGGAGCTTGATGCCGTTGTCCGCGTAATCATGGACGCCGCCAGGACGGGAGAAATCGGCGACGGCAAGATATTCGTCTATCCTGTCGAAGAGGTTTACCGCATCAGGACGGCGGAAAAGGGAAGCGCGGCATTGTAATCCATTCAATCAAACCGCAGAACTCCTCGGGCGCCTGTCCAGGGCACTTCGACGAAAGCCTTGTCTCAGGAGCAGCCTGGGGAGTTTACTATTGAAAGGAGATGAGATGAATTCCGGTGATACGGCATGGGTTTTGATTTCTTCGGCTCTTGTAATGTTGATGACGCCCGGCCTGGCTTTCTTTTACGGAGGTATGGTCAGGAAGAAGAACGTCCTCAGCATTCTGATGCAGTGTTTTATAGTCCTTTGTCTTTTGAGCGTTCAATGGGTGCTTTACGGGTACAGTATTTCCTTCGCGCCCGGGGACGGTTTCTGGGGCGGGTTTAAATGGGCGGGGCTTTCCGGCGTCGGGCTGGAGCCTTACGCGGATTATTCGGCCGCTATCCCGCATCAGGCTTTTATGATTTTCCAGGCTATGTTTGCCATAATCACTCCCGCGTTGATACTGGGCGCGTTCGCGGAAAGGATGAAGTTCTCCGCATTTTTGGCCTTCATAGTGCTCTGGGTGACTTTCGTATACGGACCGGTCTGCCATTGGGTATGGGGCATGGGCGGCTGGTTGAAAAAACTCGGTGCCCTTGATTTTGCAGGGGGGACAGTTGTGCATATTAATGCCGGTATTGCGGCTTTAGCAACGGCTATCGCTATCGGCAGGCGTAAGAATCTGGATAAGAACGTTCCGACCCCGCATAATATGCCTTTCGTAGTGCTGGGCACCGCTTTATTATGGTTCGGCTGGTTCGGGTTCAACGCCGGCAGCGCCCTGGCGGCCAACGGCCTTGCGGTAAACGCGTTCGTGGTCACCAACACCGCTGCCGCTGCCGCGGGTTTGAGCTGGGCATTTATAGAATGGATAAAGAACGGTAAACCTACCGTTCTCGGCGCGGCCAGCGGAGCGGTGGCGGGACTGGTAGCTATCACCCCGGCGGCGGGTTTCGTAAGCGTGATCCCGGCCATTATCATCGGCCTGCTGGTGAGCCTGTTCTGTTTCATTTTTGTGAGCGTGGTCAAACCTAAATTCGGTTATGACGATTCCCTCGACGCCTTCGGGGTGCATTGCGTGGGCGGAGTCTGGGGTGCTCTTGCGACCGGATTGTTCGCTTCTAAAGCGGTCAATCCTGCCGGGGCGGACGGCCTGTTTTTCGGCAATCCGCAGCAATTCCTGGTGCAGATCGCGGCAGTCGCGGTAACGCTGGTCTATTCTTTCGCGGTCACCATGATTATCTACAAGATAATAGATTCCGTGATGGGCGTGCGCGTGGGAGAGAAAGAAGAAGCTATGGGCCTTGATCTTACCCAGCACCACGAAAGAGCGTATACAATATTGGAATAATCCCTTGTAAGGATAAGGAGGATATAAATGAAACTGGTAATAGCCGTAATCCAGCCGGACAAGCTGGAGGAAGTCAAGGAGGAGCTTTACAGGTCGGGAATCAATCTTATTACCGTCAGCGAAGTGCTCGGCCACGGCCGCCAGAAGGGCGTGACGGAGTTCTACCGCGGGGCAAAAGAGACCGGGAACCTGTTGAGAAAGATACGTCTTGAAATAGCGGTGAACGACACTTTCCTGGAACCGGCAATAAAAGCGATAGTGACCGGGGCCAAGACTGGCGAGACCGGCGACGGCAAGATATTCGTGCTGGATATGAAGGAGTGCGTGCGTATCCGCACGGAAGAACGCGGCTCCATGGCGATAGGGTAGTGATATGGAAACCGGGGGGACTGAGCCGGGGGACGGTAGGAAGAAAAGGAAAAGGGAGGGAGAAAGAGGCAAGTAAAGAGAACCAGGGGTCAGGAGAAAGGATTTTTCTCTTCCCATTCCCACAAGTTTTTGAGTATATACTTGACATCGGAGGCGCGGGTATTTATAATATATAAAACAGCAGGCGATATCCGGGCAGGCGGCAAGAAAAATAATAAGAAAAAGCTGTTACCATACCCGGGCAATCTTTACTTGTATAATTAAGGCACATCGTTGTGCCGTAAAATTAAGCGAAATATGAACAGAGGCGTTCAGGATAATCGCCGCAGGCGGTTTGAATGGACGCCTCTTTTTACTTGATCCGGTTCTATTTTTTGTTACCGGGGACATAATAGCACTAAATCTACAGTCGAATACGCGCTGTGCGCCGGTCAGGCATCGGCTTCGCCGGAAAAATAGAGGACCTCGGGTTCCACTCAGCAACGCAAGGAGGAAGTAATGAGCATAAGACAGAAAGTTTTATTTAAGATCGATAACGTGCCCTTGGAGAAAGCCGGTTCTTTTGAGAAGGTATCTTCTTATTTCGGCGAGAACACTTTCAGCCTGGATGCGATGAAGAAGTACATCTCCGAAGGCACATTCGAAGCCTTCAAGACCTGGATGAACGAGGGGAAGACCATCAGCAAAGAGCAGGCGGATGAGATTGCCAACGCCATGAAGGATTGGGCCATTTCCAAAGGCGCCACATATTATACGCATTGGTTCCAGCCGATGACCGGACTTACCGCGGAGAAGCACGACAGCTTTATTTCTTTTACCGGGCCCGGCAAGGTGATCGAGACATTCTCCGGGAGCAAACTCATACAAGGAGAACCGGACGCTTCGAGTTTCCCTTCAGGAGGCATACGCGCTACCTTCGAGGCGCGCGGTTACACCGCCTGGGACCCCTCCAGCCCGGCCTTCATCATCGAGAGCGCTCTCGGCAAGACCCTTTGCATCCCGACCATATTTATATCTTATCACGGGGAGGCCCTGGACAAAAAACTCCCGCTTCTGCGTTCCGATGAGGCCCTGAGCAGAGCGGCGGCCGGATTGCTGAAACTTTTCGGGCACAAGGACGTCCGGAAAGTATTTTCCACCTGCGGCCCGGAGCAGGAGTATTTTCTGATAGACAAGAATTATTATAATCTCCGGCAGGACCTTATAATGTCCGGCAGGACGCTGATTGGGGCCCCCTCTCCGAAGGGCCAGCAGCTGGAAGATCAGTATTTCGGGACCATCAAGGAACGCGTGGTTAATTTTATGTTTGAGGTGGCGCAAGAGGCGTATAAACTCGGGATACCGGTAGTGACGCGCCACAATGAGGTCGCTCCGCATCAATATGAATTCGCCCCCATCTTCGAAGAATCGAACCTCGCCGCCGACCACAATCAGCTGCTCATGGAGCTGATGAAAAAGGTGGCGTTGCGGCACGATATGGTCTGCCTTCTGCACGAGAAACCCTTTGCCGGGATAAACGGCAGCGGTAAGCATCTCAACTGGTCGCTGGCGGACGACAAGGGAAACAACCTGCTTAATCCCGGTCTGACACCCGAGGATAACCTGCAGTTCCTGGCCGTGCTGGCCGCTGTGTTGAGAGCGGTTTATCTGCATTCCGACTTGCTGCGAGCGTCGGTAGCCATGGCCGGCAATGAGCACAGGCTGGGCGCCAATGAGGCGCCTCCGGCGATCATCAGCGTCTTTCTGGGCGCGCAGTTGACCTCCATACTCGATATGATCGAGAAAGGCGTGAAATCAAAAGTCTCCAAAAGCGACATCATCGATCTGGGGATCGGACGCTTGCCGAAATTCAACAAGGATACCACGGACAGGAACCGCACGTCGCCTTTTGCCTTTACCGGAGTCAAGTTCGAATTCCGCGCCGTGGGATCTTCGCAAAACATCTCCACGCCCATCGCGGTCATAAACACCATAATAGCCGAAAGCCTCGACTACGTGTCCGGGAAGATCGCCAAGGCATCGGAGGGCGGCAAGGATTTCAATACCGCCGTTCTGCAAGTGATCTCGGAGATAGTGAAAGAGACGAAGAGTATCCGTTTCGAGGGCAACAATTACGCCCCGGAGTGGGTCAAGGAGGCCAAGAAGCGCGGCCTTCCCAACGTGGCCAGCACCTATGAAGCGCTGGAGGCGTTGACTAAAGAGAAGAACATCCGTCTGTTCGAAAAATACGGCGTCTTCTCGGAAGAAGAACTGGTGGCGCGTTATCATATCTGGATCCATACGTATAATCTGACCCTTGAGATAGAGGCGAACACCCTGAAAGAAATGGTGAACGCCTCGGTGGTGCCGGCAGGTTATAAGTACGAGAAACTGCTCGCGCGCACGCTGCACGAGTTGGTAAGCCTTGTCAAGACGGCCGCTCTGAAACTTGACCCGGCCGCCCTGAAGGACAAGAAAGCCCACCTTGCCGACATCGTCAGCAAAATATATTACGTCAGGCGCAACACCCTGGAGATGGATAAACTACTGGGGAAAGCGGCTAAAGTCGGCGATGAAGAGCGCGCCGAGCTTTATTTCAGGGAACTCAAACCATTGATGGAGCACATCCGCAGGCATGTGGATGAACTGGAGTGCGTGGTTTCAGACGACTCCTGGGACCTGCCTAAATACCGGGAGATGCTGTTCATAAAATAACTTCCCTTTCAGGACCGCGCTCCATGCCGTAAAGCACGGAGCGCGGTCTCGCCCGGAACCGGCCTTGCTATCCGGATTTTTAAAATACAAATGCCAAACTATCAGGCATTGCAAAACACCGATGACTAAAATGATCGCGTTGCTTATCTCCGGTAATGAAGAGAACGTGCTTGATGCGGTCTCCGACGCTCTGAGCCGGACCGGCAATGCCGCCGTCAGCGTGGTCAAACGTGAGGTGATGTCCGGGATCCTGCAAAAGGGCGATATGACCACTCTGGTTTCCCTGGAAGAGAAAATAAGGGAATTATCCAGGCAGATTTGCGGGGAGAACAAGGGCAGGGCTTACAAGATTTTTCTCGATACGGTCGAAAAACCGTTGTTCGAGGAGGTGCTTAGCCGCACCGACGGCAACCAGATGAAAGCGGCGAGGATATTGGGGATAAACAGGAACACCATGCGTTCAAGAATAAAGAGACTCGGGCTTACTCCCGGAGTCTACAGGCAATGAATAAACGCCGGAGAGCTGAAAAATACGGACTTTACGACAGCAGGTTCGAACATGATTCCTGCGGGGTGGGTTTTGTCTGCGATATAAAAGGCCGGCCGGCCCATAAAATCATCAGCCGGGGACTGGAGATATTGCGCAGGCTTTCCCATCGCGGAGCTACCGGCGCCGACCCGCTTACCGGCGACGGAGCCGGCGTGCTGATCCGGATCCCGGACGATTTCTTCCGGGCGGCCTCCGGACTGGAACTTCCGCCGTCCGGCGGTTACGGCTGCGGAATGATCTTTTTCCCCCGTTCGGCGCAGTTGAGAGGGATGTGCAGGAAGATCGTGCGCGAGGAGGCCGCTGTTTCCGGCCTGAGCCTGCTGGGCTGGCGCAAGGTCCCTGTAGACCGGGGCTCTATAGGTACCACGGCGTTGAAGACCATGCCGGAGATCGAGCAGGTATTTATAGGGGGCAAAGGGAAGTTCTCGCAGGGGCTTGCCCTTGAGCGCGCCTTGTATATACTGCGCAGAAAAATAGAGAACCGTGTGACGGCGGCTATGCCCAAGAAAGACGGGGAACTGTTTTACATAAACAGTATGTCTTGCAGGACGATCGCCTATAAAGGGCTGTTAATGCCGAACCAGTTGGAGACTTTTTTCCCTGACCTTACGGATGAGCGTATATCTTCCGGTCTCTGCCTTGTGCACTCGCGTTACAGCACCAATACTTTTCCTTCCTGGGAACTGGCTCAGCCGTTCAGGTTCCTGGCTCACAACGGCGAAATAAATACTTTACGCGGCAACATAAACTGGATGACAGCCAGGGAGAGTCTGCTTAAAAACGGTTATCTCGGAGCCGACCTTAAGGAAATACTGCCGATCATTGTTCCCGGAGGCAGCGATTCAGCTTCGCTGGACAATCTTTTCGAACTGTTGACGCTCTCCGGGCGCAGTCTTGAGCACGCCATGACTATGCTTATTCCGCCTGCATGGGAGGGAGACGCGGCGATGGGCGCGGCCGTCAAGAGTTTCTACAAATTTCATGCCTGCCTGATGGAGCCTTGGGACGGTCCGGCGGCGGTGGCGTTTACCGACGGTTCAAGTATAGGCGCTGTGCTCGACAGGAACGGCCTGCGTCCCGCGCGCTACATTATCACGAGAGAAGGGACGGCCATGATGGCTTCGGAAACCGGCGTGCTCGACATCCCGCCGCGCGAGATCGTTCATGCCGGCAGGATCGAGCCTGGAAAGATATTCCTGGTGGATACGGCGAGCGGCCGCATCGTGGCGGACCAGGAGATCAAGAACAAACTGGCGGGAGGCCGGCCTTATTCCGCCTGGTTGAAAGACAATCTGCGGGAATTGGAAGATTTTCCGGCGCATAGACCGGCCGGCCCCGCTCTTTCAGGAAGAGCATTACTTGCCGCGCTGAAGGCGTTCGGCTACAGCAGAGAAGATATGAAGATGATTCTGGAGCCTATGGCGGTGAACGCCGCCGAACCGGTGGGCTCGATGGGCAACGATACGCCGCATGCGGTTCTTTCCGGCAGGCCGCAGCCGCTTTTTAATTATTTCAAACAGCTTTTCGCCCAGGTGACCAACCCGGCCATCGACCCGATAAGGGAAGAGCTGGTGATGAGCCTTTGGAGTTATTTGGGGCCGGGCGGCAACCTGCTCGAAGAGACTCCCGGCCAGTGCCGGAAAATCCTGGTAAAACATCCCGTGCTGACTATGGAAGAATTCGCTCGTCTGCGCGGCATAAAGACAAAGGGATTCAAGACCAGAGTCATAAGTATGCTGTTTTCTCCCGTGAGCAAGAGAGGAGTGCTTCGGGAATTGAAGCGTATCTGCCGGGAAGCGGACAAGGCGATAAAGGATAAATATACCTTTTTGCTTCTAAGCGATCGAGGAATGGACGCGGAGCACGCCGCGCTTCCCTCTCTGCTTGCCGTGGGGGCTTTGCATCATCATCTGGTCCGAAAAGCCAAGAGGAGCCGTATAAGTATCATAGTGGAGAGTGGGGAACCCAGAGAAGTGCATCATTTCGCCCTGCTTTTCGGCTATGGAGCGGATTGCGTGGCGCCATACCTGGCATATGAGGCGGTGAAACATATCGCCCGGACTCAGAAAGAGAGCGGTATTGATGAAGCCCAGGCTGTATATAACTACCGTAAAGCGGTGGAGAAAGGGATATTAAAAATACTTTCCAAGATGGGTATCTCGACCCTCCAGAGCTACAGAGGTGCTCAGATATTCGAAGCCCTGGGAATTGGGAAGGAAGCTATAGACCTTTGTTTCCCCGGCACGGTATCGCGCATAGGCGGCATATCCCTGGAGGTGATAACCAGGGAAGTCCTACGCAGGCACTTCGGAGTTTTTTGCGGCGATAAGGCCGCCGTGTTGGATACCGGCGGCAATTATCAATGGAAAAAGGACGGGGAATTCCATCTCTGGAACCCGGAAAGCGTCACCGCGCTGCAGGAAGCGGTCAGGCGCAACGATTACTCGCGCTATAAAGAATTCGCCGCTTTGATAAACGACCAGAGCGGCCATCCGGCAACCCTGCGCGGCCTGCTGCGTTTTAAGTCCGGCACCCCGGTACCCATAGAAGAAGTGGAGCCCGCGGAGGAGATCGTGAAGCGTTTCGCCACCGGCGCGATGAGTTTCGGCTCTATCAGCAGGGGGGCGCATGAAACGCTTGCGCTGGCAATGAACCGGCTGAAAGGGCGTTCCAATACCGGCGAGGGGGGCGAGGACCCGATACGTTTCCGGCCTCTGCCTAACGGCGACTCCGTGCGTAGTTCCATCAAGCAGGTGGCTTCCGGCAGGTTCGGCGTGACCACCAATTACCTGGTCAACGCCGACGAACTACAGATCAAGATCGCCCAGGGCGCCAAGCCCGGCGAGGGCGGTCAACTCCCGGGCCATAAAGTCTCACCGGCCATCGCCAGGACGCGTTACACCACTCCGGGAGTTACTTTGATATCGCCTTCTCCTCACCACGATATATATTCCATAGAAGACCTGGCGCAGTTGATCTTCGACCTTAAGAATACCAATCCACAGGCGAGGATAAGCGTAAAGCTCGTCTCCGAGATCGGCGTAGGAACTATCGCCGCCGGAGTGGCCAAGGGGCACGCGGATATGATATTGATTTCCGGGGGCGATGGGGGAACCGGCGCTTCTCCCTGGAGCTCGATTAAGCATGCCGGGCTTCCCTGGGAACTGGGGCTTTCGGAGGCCCATCAGACTTTGCTGTTGAACGACCTGCGCAGCAGGGTCAGACTGCAGACCGACGGACAGATGCGCACCGGCAGGGACGTGGCGATAGCCGCCCTGCTCGGGGCGGAAGAATTCGGGTTTTCTTCGGCTCCCCTGGTAGTGATGGGGTGCGTTATGCTCAGACATTGCAATCTCAATAACTGTCCGCTCGGCATAGCCACGCAGAACGATATATTGCAATGCCGGTTCAAGGGCAAACCCGAACACGTGGTGAATTACTTCCGTTTTGTGGCGGAAGAGCTGCGGGAGATCATGGCAGGGCTGGGCATTAGACGGGTGGACGAGATGGTCGGACGCAGCGACCTGCTCGAGTCCGACACGACGCTCCTTTCCTGGAAGAGCAGAGGGCTGGATTTCTCGCGCATTCTTTATATGCCGGACGGCGCGGGGACGGATTCGGGAAGATGTTCGATCGCGCAGAACCACGGGCTCGAAGGTGTGCTGGACTCCGTGCTTATCGCGGAAGCCGGGCCGGCCCTGAAGAACAAGGAACAGGTAGTTATCGAAAAACGTATTCATAACACGGACCGGACCACCGGCGCTATGCTCAGCGGGCGGGTTTGCCTTATGCACGGAGAGGAAGGATTGCCTGACGGCACCATCCACTGCCGTTTTAAAGGCGTGGCCGGGCAGAGCTTCGGCGCCTGGCTTGCCGGAGGCGTGACCCTTGAACTGGAGGGACTGGCCAACGACTATGTCGGCAAGGGCATATCCGGAGGCAGGATTATAATCTATCCCGGCAAAGAGAGCGGATATAATTCCTCCGACAACGTGATAATGGGAAATACCGCTTTCTACGGGGCCATAAGCGGCGAGGCTTACATACGCGGGATATGCGGCGAACGGTTCTGTGTGCGGAACTCCGGACTTCACGCCGTAGTGGAAGGAGTAGGGGACCACGGCTGCGAGTATATGACCGGAGGCCGCGTTGTCATCCTTGGCAGGACCGGCAGGAACTTTGCCGCCGGTATGTCCGGAGGTATAGCCTATGTATATGATCGCGAAGGTAATTTCTCCGCCAGATGCAATATGGAAATGGTGGAACTGCAGCGTAAACTTGAAGAAGAGGACGCCGCGGAGATAAAAATGCTGCTTTCCAATCATTATAGATACACCGGCAGCCCGGCAGCGAAAGAGGCGCTTGACGATTTCGCTTCCCGGCACAAGCATTTCGTGAAGGTGCTGCCGTTTGAATACAAGAAGATACTACTGGCAAGCCGTCAATCCGGCCCGACACAGTGATTCTCTTCTCCGGAAGACGGTTTGACTTAAAGGGCGATATGGCGGAGGGATAATGAAGGACCAAATCACCTTTCTTAAGATAAAAAGAGAAGACCCCCGGTACAGGCCGGTTTGCGAGCGCGTCAAGGATTTCCGGGAGGTGGGGTTGCTGCCTCCGGACAGTTCTTCGCGGGAACAGGCGTCGCGCTGTATGACCTGCGGCACACCGTTTTGCCATTGGGCCTGTCCGTTGGGCAACTATATCCCGGAGTGGAACGACCTGGTGAGCCGTAAACTCTGGGGCGAGGCATTCGAACTGCTGGATGCGACCAATAACCTGCCGGAGATAACCGGCAGGATATGTCCGGCATTATGCGAATATTCCTGCGTTTTGGGCATAAACGATTCACCGGTGACGATCAGGGAAAATGAACTCGCGGTCATCGAATACGCCTTCCGACACGGACTGGTCAAACCTCCCCGGCAACCTAAAAGTAAAGGCAAAAAAATAGCCGTTGTCGGCTCCGGGCCCGCCGGCCTGGCCTGCGCCGCTCAGCTTAACAAAGCCGGATACGCGGTAACGGTCTTCGAGAAAGACGACAAACCCGGAGGTATTCTGCGCTACGGCATACCGGATTTCAAGCTTGAGAAGAAAATAATAGATCGCAGGATAAGATTGATGCAGTCATCGGGTATAGTGTTCCGTAACGGTATTAATATAGGTAAGGATATCTCCCTGTCCGGCTTAAGAAAAAAATTCGGCGCCGTGGTTTTGAGCTGCGGCTGCCGTCTGCCGCGGGACCTGTCGGTCGAAGGCAGACAATTGGAAGGGATACACTTCGCGCTCGATTTTCTCATTGAGGCGAACAGGGCGGTTGCCTCGCGCAAAAAGATATCCGCCGTGAATGCCGCAGGCAAGCGCGTAGTGGTCATCGGCGGAGGCGACACCGGGGCCGACTGCGTGGGCGTCTGCCACCGCCAGGGCGCTTCCTGCGTGATGCAGATAGAACTGTTTCCCCAGCCGCCGGCCTGCCGCCAGGAAAACTGCCCCTGGCCTAAATACCCGGCGCTTCTGAAGACCTCCACCAGCCATCAGGAAGGCGGAGAGCGCGTCTGGTCGGTGATGACCAGGAAGTTCCTGGATAACGGCACAGGAGAGGTTAAGGGGCTCTCTTGTGTGAAAGTGGACGTCAAGAAAGGTCCTGACGGCAAGCCTTGCATCGAAGAAGTCCCCGGCACAGCTTTCGAGATAGAGGCAGATCTGGTGGTGCTGGCGCTTGGCTTTTCCAGGACTGAACAGGGCGAAGAACTCAAGGCCTCCGGAGTGGAAATTGACGCCTGCGGGAACGT
>JBAZDY010000014.1:23782-26623 GCA_041654215.1 Candidatus Omnitrophota bacterium | reverse complement strand
TGCTGGCGTTTTTGCCGGTGGATTTATGGCGGGTATTACAGTTTGGTTAATCGTATAGCGGAGAAAATGACATGACAGACGACATCTCACGAATCCTCGGGCAACTTGAAAGCTCTATTAAATCGCTAAGCGAACAGCAAACGCAGTTTCGGCTGGAGCAGCGGGAAGACCTTCGGGAAATCTTTGACCGGCTGGACGACTTGAGCGTGAAGGGTTGCGCGATTGGCAGGCAGAATGTAGAGGCAATTAAAGAGTTGAAGGCGCGTCCTGAAAAACTCGTTGGCCTCGGGAGCGCGATTGCATCGGTGCTGATGTTTTTGGCAAATGCGGTCATTTGGATTGTCATGCGGGTGAAAGAATGAAAGTTGAACGAATCAGAACAGACCTTGGCGAGCGGGTATTTGAACTCGCGTGCGAATGCTCGCCGGAGAGTATTTTGCTTGTAAATCTGCTCAAGGAATCGCCGTGCTACAACCCACAAACGGGCGTTTCCAGGTGTCTGCGGTGTGGGGAGGAGTTGCACCGGGACGCTATACTGGCTGAGGAAACGAAAGTCAGGGAACACTGGCAGGCGCAAAATGAAGATACGGGGGAGGCGATAAATGAATGAGATACAATGCCGGATAACAATCGTCCCCGCTCCAGATATCGCTCCGGACGCTTTCCGGGGGCATTGTGAACATTGTGCAAAAGAATTACCTGCAACGCCCGAAAAAGGAAACGAATGGAAGGAGAAAAAATGAAGAATCTCTCAAAAGCTGGTGGCATAACATTTCCCCTGCGGTCCAGCCTGTTCTGGTATGACAACGTTGACCGCAAATACGAATCCACATGGCCGCTCTTATGCGATAACTGGGATGCAAATAAACGCATGAGGTGCTTGCAAAAGCAAATTGAATATGGATGCAATACGCTGACATATTTCCTCTATCACTTTGACGACTCCGGATGTCGCGTATCGCCTTTAATCGGCAATCCGAAGCCGGAAGATATTGCCGCTGGAAATTTGAATTGGGACTGGACAAAAATCGCGGCGTGGTGGCCTTACTTTGAACTCGGCAACTTACCGGGAATATGCCTTATCCCGACGCTCTTTTGCGGCGACAGCAGACGGGCAACGAATAACACGGCATTCCACAGAGCGTTTATCCCGCCGGTCGTGCAATCCATCCACCCTTATATCACCGGCATAAACATTGCCAGCGAGGCCAGCAAGACCATGTCCACCGCGCAGATGGAGGCCATGATAGAGGTTGTTATCGCTGCATGGAAGGCGGCCAATCTCCCGCGCAAATTCGTCGGAGTGCATTTGCAATGGAACGGGCGCGACCGGCTGCCGGCAAATGCTGATTTTTTGATGTATGAATTTTCGTGGCATCCGGGGGAGGGACACAAACATTCGGTTGACGATGTGATAAACGAGGCGAAAAGGATAATCGCGGCCTCGCCCCTGCCGGTGCTGTTTCAGGAGTTGACGATTGAGTGCGAAACTGAAATTGCCCGCGAGCAGTCAAGGGCGTTGGTTGGATTGCCAGATGTGTATATGATTCCGGGGCCGACATGAACGCATCAAGCATAATTTTAATCATCAAGGAAGCCGCGCCCGTGGCCCGGAAGGTCTTGGCGTGGATTAAAGCGAGGAGAAAGCGGAGGGCAAAATGACGGAGAAAATTAAGAGGGCGGAAAGATGGAAGGAATACCCGGTAAAGACAGAAGTTGAGATTTTAACGCCGCTTGATTATCGCGACATGGGGAACGGACTGGAAGTAAAGTTGATCGCGCCCTTCCTCGTGCGGCTGATTGAACACTACCACGACGGGACGATAGAAATACGGCTCATTGAAGTACCGGCAGAATTTATTTCCGACCTGGCGTCCGTGCCGCGGCTCGCGCAAGGATTGATTCCGAGGTTTGGCAAATGGAACGCAGGGGCAGTGGTTCACGACTGGTTGTATGTGCATGGTAAAATTGAAGGCCGGGCGATCACTCAGGCGCGCGCAGACCGGATATTTCTGGCAATCATGCGAGCGACAAAAGTTGGCTGGCGCAAAACACCGATGTTTATTGCCGTGCGAATGGGGGGAAAATCAATGTGGGATGCAAACCGGAAGCGGGACTCTTTGATTGAGGAGGGGAAGCTATAAGGCGCGATAAATTTGAGATTTGAGGGAATTTTAAATTTCAGAAGGTGGAGAGATAAAAGATGGAAGCGGCATCAATAGCTGAAATTTTAGCGGAGAATAAGGCGCAACTGAGCGAGGCGGCGGAGCATAAGGGGCTTGGCGAGGATGTGTTCTGGCGGTTTTGGCTCGTTGGCCAGGACGATCTGGACGGCTGTATCGCATACCTGAAGGCGCAGACGACGATTCTGGAGCCGATGAAGGGGACGCGCTGGTTCCGGAGCGGGATTTGGTATGCCGGCGAGGTGAGCTACAAGACGGGGAATGCAAATCCTCTTGTTGCCAGCGGCGGGACTGGGTTGATGTGGTTGCTTTATCAGCAAGTCAGCAAGGGCGACAAGATAATTACGATTACCGAGAGTTGCGCGGCTTATACAAAAACGCGGGAAATCCACACCTATAATCCGGAAATACCCGATGGCGCGGCGGTAAAAGGGCAGGTTATCAACGTGGAAGCTACGCCGACCGAATTGGGCCGGGAGCGGACGGTCCAGGAAACGACCGTCCCGAAGGACCAGGTGGCGGAGAGTTTTAATGAGAGCGCGGCGGCATCATCCAAGAAGACCTTGCATACGGAGAATGCGACGGACTTGACGAAGCCGGAGGCCCCCAAGGGGACAATTATTAGCCAGGAAGCGGATCGGACGGTGGCGGGGAATCA
>JBAZDY010000014.1:0-23772 GCA_041654215.1 Candidatus Omnitrophota bacterium | reverse complement strand
ATGAGAGCGCGGCGGCATCATCCAAGAAGACCTTGCATACGGAGAATGCGACGGACTTGACGAAGCCGGAGGCCCCCAAGGGGACAATTATTAGCCAGGAAGCGGATCGGACGGTGGCGGGGAATCAGCGAACGATAGTTACTGAGACGACGCCGAAAGACCAGGTGGCGGAGAGTTTTGATGAGAGCGCGGCGGCATCATCCAAGAAGACCTTGCATACGGAGAATGCGACGGACTTGACGAAGCCGGAGGCCCCCAAGGGGACAATTATTAGCCAGGAAGCGGATCGGACGGTGGCGGGGAATCAGCGAACGATAGTTACTGAGACGACGCCAAAAGACCAGGTGAGCGTGGAGGGGGAGGAGACAGGATTTAACGCGGTGGCGCGGACGATCCATACGGAAAACCCATTGGAGCCGAGCGTAGCGGCGTCAGCGCCGGGGAAGAAAACGAGTTTACGGGCGCGGCGGACGGAAGCGGGTAATTTAGGGACGGTGGAAGAGGAGGATACGAGCAAAGCCGTATCGGTGGCAGAATTTGTATCGCATTATGGGGAGAGAGAGATTGAAACGACGGAGCTTAAGATTCATGACTTGACGCCGCCGGCGATAAGTGATGAGACCGGGGGAGGGATTGACACGCGCGTTCTGGCGTATGAGTTTGACGCATATCTGACGCACAGTTACAAAGTGGTCAAGACAACCCGGGTGTTGATGTATCCTGAAGAGTTATCATGGGAGATTTACGGGGACACGGTATCAGTTACAAGCCAGGTATGGTCGGAGACGTTGGGGCGGTATTGGAATAATGCGACATATATTTACCGGGAGAAATGGACGCACACGCGGAAATCCTTTAGCAATAAAGAAGACGCGAGCGCGTTTATTGCAAACAGCGGGACCTGGCCGAATGTGGAAGACACGCGCGGAAGTCATTTTGGCCCGGCCGGTGATTTTGAATGGATTGCGGAAAAGGTGGTTAAGACAAGGCATCTGATAACAACGTATACTTACACGGAGCCGGCAAAGTGATGGAGCAAAAATTTCAAGGAGAAAGACGGGCGGAGTATAATCCGTCTGGAGGGTTACAACCTGACGGGAAACCGGCGGAGGACACCGGCCGTGAGGATAAATCCGCGACGGTGGGGATGGTGCAGGGGATAGTAAATGCGCTGTTGCAAAGCATCCGGGGGGCGTTTGCGTTAAAGAGCGAAGTTCAGGCGGCGCTGGCAAGCCTGACGTTTGCGGTAAACAGATTATTACAGAGTGATTTTGCGACCAAGGCCGAGGCGGAGCGGATAGCGGAAAACAAAGTGCCGCGGTCATTACGGGAGCTGGATGGGGCGCAGAAGCAGGGGAACGTGTTATGTTTATCGGCTGGCGGGGAATATGGACAAGATACGGCATATTGGGGACAACTGGCGCCGAGCAGTATATTACCGGACGGATCGGAGTCGGAGCCGCACCTGGTCTGGAACGTAGAAACCGAGGAATGGGAGAGCGATCTGATTGATCTCAGCAGTTTGATTCCCGGCGTGGAAGAGGGCGATGTGTTGGTTTGGAATGCGGATACGGGAGAATGGGAAATTATTTCTCTGGAAGATTTTCTGCAGAAACTGCTTGCGGAAGCAGAAGAAGGTGATGTGTTGGTTTATCAAAGCGGCAAGTGGGTAACATACAATTTTACATCGTTGTTGCCGCATGGGACGGACGAAAAGCCGCATTTGGTGTGGGAAGGCGAATGGGTCATCGGGAAAATAAGCGGATTGCCGTCGGGCGGGGAACAGTATCAGGTATTACAGCGCGACGGTAGCGGCGGGGCGGTATGGGATTGGACGAGGTGGGCATAATGGGAGCATTTACACCAGCAGAAAGTTGGACCAAAGGCGGGCAGGATTTAGCCGGCGCGAACGAGATAATAGCCTCGTATATTGAACACAAACAGGCGTTAGGGCAGAGCGTGGAAGGGATCAATCTTTTAACGGAGGGTGCAAACGCGCAGGACAGAACGATCTGGAGCGGGATAATGGGATGGCTGGAAGCAAACTGCGTGTATTTTATTGATTCCGCGAACGGTCCGTTGAATGAGGCAGGAACTGGTTTTTTGTATTACACAAAAGCAACATGGCAGGCGGCGGCGGGGTTGAATGTAAGCGCGACAAGCGGGGATAGCTTTCGGCGGAAAGTGAACAAAAGCGATGATTGGAGTTATGGATTTCCGGCAAGCGGGGATATACGCGGGGCGTGGTGTTTTGAGGACATACAGAAGGGATTTAGCGCATTGCAATACACGGTGGGCGGCGCGACGCATTCCATTGAAGGATGTTTGAAGCGAAGAGCCGTCGGTGAAAATCATATAATGAATTGCGAGGCGGCGCGGACGCAAAACATAAATAATTGGAATGCGGCGAGTTGGGCAGAGCAATCGCCGGCCGCGTATTATTGGGTCATCGGAAGTTGCTGTCTTCAAACTTATGACAAATATTTTTGGAGCACAAGATACACTGAGAAAATCAAAATTTATGTGACAGATTTCATTCTGCCATTTGTGGCGGACACATATTTTCTTGTCAGAGCCATTGATGGAGCGTTTATGGACATTGACGGGATAGGCGCCGAAAATGGAAAATATTTCAAAGCGAACGACGTTAGTGATCTGGCTTTTAATTCCGCAGGTGATTCCTATACCAGTGATTATCTATTCAAGAATGAGGGAAACCCGATTGAGCTTATACCGATTAACTGCTCATCGCCATGGAACGCGGCTTACGCCATAAATTTGTATAATCCGGTATTTCTGACCAAGTGGGTTTTTACATATAATTAAAGCGAAAAGAAAGATTGGGGGTTTTATGGCGACAAGAATAAACAGAGTTATGGACCCGTTGTTTATGAGCGACGAACAGAGGCGCGAATACCAGGCGCGCGGCATTCAATCGCACGGTATAGCGGGTTATGCTCCGGCGAGATTTTATAATCCGCGCCGGATAGCAGGGACGGTGCCGGAAGCGGCCGGTAATTTAGGCGGGATGGGGTTGAGCGATTATCAGCGGTTAACGCAGGGGCAGGACGTGAACCGGATGGATGATTTTTACGGGAAGTTTGAGCAGAGTATTCCGTCCGGCGGGAGAGAGGTTGCAAGGCCGTTGGAGAGCAGTTTTGCGGCCGGGCCAGGGCGGCCGGCGGAAACAGGATTGATGCCGGCCGGCGCGGAGCGGTTTCGTCGGCGCGAGATAGCAAGCAATTTGAGGAGTCAGGGGGCGGCGGGCGTGGTATTTAATCCGGTTACGGAGGGGGGATTTGGAGGCGGCTCGGTTGTCAAGCAACTGCTGGAGGGCCCGGAGATCGGGGGAGGCCGGCCGCCTTCCCTTGATTCCGGGGCGCTGGAGGGCAGGCCAGCGGCGGGGGGGGCGCCCTCGGGATGGGGCGGGACGATGAGGCCGCTGACGATACCGAAGGGGACGAGTCTGCTGGAGATGAGGCAGATGTATGGCGGGATAGAGGGGGATCCGGTCCTGGCGGCCCGGCGGGCGGAATACGATCGGAACCTGGCGGAGTATTTGAGGCAAGTGCCGGCCTGGCAAAGCCGTGAAGAATTTGAGCGGGGATTGGCGACATTACCGGGGGCAGGGCAGGAGATTCTTGGACATATTCAGCGCCGGGCGGTGGAGAATATGCCGGCGCCGTTTGTGCGGGAATGGGAAGAGAAGGAGGCGACCAGGGCGGCGACCGGTAAAGCGCTAGTTGAGGCGGCGACGCGCGAGGCCACATATCAAGATTGGAAGAGTAAGGCGCCCCCAGAACAAAAAGCGGTGTTCTATGAGAATTATGAGCAGACGCCGGATGGGTGGAAGAGGAAACCGCCGCCGCATGTGACGGTGGAGGAGAAACGAGTTCTTGACCGCGCCCGGATTGAAAAAGAAGCCTTGGAGGCATGGAAGACGATGAAGCCGGATGAGGAGATGTATGATTTGAATGAGGGGCGCGTTGGAGCGCTTCCAAAACCTGCGATAAAAAAGAAGGGGTTTGGGAGGGATGCGAACGATATGCCATTGACTCCATATATTCCGCCCGGCGTTCTCCCTGGGACTACGCCGGTCATGCCCGGGGCGCAACCGAGGGCTACTGGGACGCCAGCGGCGCCGGTAAACCTGCCCGCGCCCCAGGAGGAGAAAGGGGGTATTTCTCCGGGAACAGCGGTTGCTCCAACGGTGATTCCGCCGGTGGCGACAGGCATAGAGACTCCGCCGAGGCCCGGGGCGAATAAAGCTCCGGATGGTAAATGGTATATTCCCGATCCAAACAGGCCCGGTAAATATTTACAGGTGACTTAATGGCTCTTATTCCAGTTGATTATGATCCGTTTGCCGCCCCGGCGGGAATTGCTGAACCGCCTTCCAATCTTGTAAGGGTTAAAACGACTCCTGCGGCCGGAAATTTGATACCGGTGGATTATGACCCCTTTGCCACGCCGGCGCAGGCGGCTCCCGCGAAGGAGCTGATACCGCCGGAGCCGTCCCCTGGCGTTCCATCTGTCGTTAAGGCGGCTGCGGGGGCCAAGGAGGAAGTGGTGGGCGGGAATCTCATTCCAGTTGATTATGATCCGTTTGCCGCTTCGGCGCCGGTTAGTCCAGCATCCACGCCGGAAGCCAGTAGGTTGCCGGATTATCTGCAATCAAAAGGAATTGGCGGGAATATAGCACGGACCGCGACCAGCGCCGGGGGTATGTTGGCTGAGAAAGGGGCGCAAATTGTGCAGGGACTTGAAGACACGGCCCAGGGCGTTACCGGGCTTCCACGGGCAATCCGGGATAAGGCATTCACGTATTTATGGCAGGCCTTTCCTGAAACGATGCAGAAATTCCAAGAAAGCCGGCAACTAAAGCCGACCCAGCCTCTTGAGGAATCAAAAGCTGCACAAATTAAGGCCCAGGGGGAGCAGGTGGCCAATGATTTTATGGATGAGGTGCGGGAAACCCATGCAGAAACCCTTAATGAAATCCATAAACATGGCGGGATTCCGGCTTATGTGGCCCAGCAGATCGGGGAGGGGGCGTTATCACTGGCGATTGACCTTGCACTATTACACAAGGTAAGCGGGGCCCAACCGGCCGAACTGACCGGAAGCCGGGAATTAATGCGTCAGGCGGCCATCCAGAACGCCAAGGCATCCGCAGCCATTTTTGCCAGCACGCCCGGAACGCCGGAGGAAAAGACCCAAGCGGCATTGCATTCAATCTCCATCATGGGCACACCCACCATGGCCTCTCAATTACCCCGGAATTGGCTGGCCAAGACGACGGCGATTTTGACTAATGCGGGGATAAATACGGAAGCCTATATGAACGGTATTCAGGAGGCGCAGAGGATGGCGGAGCAGAACGGTAATCCGTCCGATTGGCCGAAGTATGCGGTGGCCACGCTGGGAACGCAGGCTATGACCGATTTCATGTTCGGGATTTTAACCCGCGCGCGGCGCGGGGATATGGCCGCCCGGGAACTTTTAAATACGCCGGAAACGATGCAAATTGGCAATGAATTGAAAGGGAAAGGAATAAATTATGATCAGGAAAGTCAAAGGCGGATGGCGGGTATTGAGCGAGGAAGGCCGCAACCTGGGCGGGCCGTATCCCAGCCGGGAGCAGGCGGAGCGGCGGCTGGAGCAGGTGGAGTGGTTCAAGCACAAGGGAAAACGGAAATCGCGGGTGGAGCAGGAGGTTCTTCGGCTCCGCGGATAGAACCGGCTCCGCTCGGGGCAGGCAAAACGCCTGGGGTGATAACGCCGGTGAAACCACTGGCTGAGATCAAACCATCGCCGGTGATATTTTCCACCCCGAACACCTTGCATCTGGTCCAGCGGAAGATGCTTTTGAACAAGACGGGGCAGACACCTGAGAACGCAGAGCGGTTGGTGGAAAATTATTATAAACCGGACGAATACGCGCCGGCGTTGAAAGGAAAGGATAACGTCTATTTGGTAACGCCTTCAACTTCCGGTAAAAATCTAATTGCTGACGAACTTGCGGCGCGTTTACAATCTGATTTTGGCGGGGAAATCATCAAGGAATTTGATTATGCAAAAGGCAATGCGCGTGAACCCGCGAAGAAACGGTCGGGTTACATTCGCAAGATGATGGATCCTTCAACCTTTGAAGTCATTGATCCGAACTTGGCGGCGCGGACAGCCGGGAAAAACGTGATAATTGTGGATGATATTTTCACCAGCGGAGAGACCACGGATGGATTGAGGGAAGCCTTGGCCAACCAAGGCATTCCTGTTAATAACATTGCGGTTTTAACCGCGCTTCAGGCGGGGAAGCCGGTGGGACAACCGACGTTGCGCGCGCTCGCCAACCGCATGAGCAAGATAATCAACGAAAGTCCAAAGCAAATTTTAAACGATTTAATGCTTGCGCATTCCCATAGTAGTGCTAAACTGATTCAGAATTTGGAGCGGGAATTGCGCGTTCAGGACGGAGGGCAAAATGCAAGGCAAATCAGAGAATTTATCCGAGGAAAAGCGGAAACTATTCGCGCGCTGCTGGGCGGCGGAGCAAAAGCACAACCAGGAGAATCGTCCGGGAGCGTTCTGGCCGCCGGAGTTCGCGCAGGAACCGAGTCTGTTCAAGGAATACCGGCAGTGGCGCAGTCAGGGCCCGGTCCGGCAGAATCTGGAAAAGGCCCAGGCATATCGGGACAGCAAACACGCCCGGGAACAGAAACATCTCGTGGCTTAAGCCCCGCTCCATCCCCGCAAAACAAATCCGAGCTGGATAAACTATACCCGGGCCGGATTCAACTTATTGATCATCCCGCCGGCGGCATCACGTATTTGCACAAGGATATGACACCGGACATGCGCGCGGATTGGTTTGCGCGGCCGGAGTCCCACGGCCCTCGTGCCACCCAGGCGGCCGGGCTGGATACATTCATGCGGGAAGTTGCCGCCAGGGAAGGCGGTAAGATGCGCGGCTTTGCCAAGCGAGTGGCCGGGATGGAAGAACTTCCTCCAGACCAGGCGGCCGCGGTCCGCGCAAACCCGGAAAATTATTACGATCCGCAGAGTTATCGCGCAATTAATGAGCGCTTAAACCGCATGACCGATGATGAATTGGCTGTTGCCAGGGACACAACGCCGGTAGCTGACGGTCCGGATAACATTTCGGTCAAGGCTGGGTTGGAACTTTTTAACCGCAAATTGGCGCGCGGCCAGGATGTGCAGGAGGACGTGGCGCGCATGTCGCAAAAGGGCACGAAGATCGCGCAATTACTCCGGCAATATGCGGAGCTTAAAACCCGGACTCCGGAAGGCCAGTTATTAATGATTGAGATGGAACTTAACCGCAATAAGCGGCAACTTTCCGGCGCGCAGCGCGAAAGATTAAAAGGTTTCATTGACGAGGATTTTAGGGCGCGGGATTTATTCCACACGGCAGAACGAATGCTGGAGCGCGAATTCACCGATGCAAATGCGAAGCACGCGGATGAAATGGAGCGATTGGCTAATGCGTCAAACCGGCGGTTGGTTGCCATGGTTCGGGACATGACGCCAATGTCAATCAGCAAAATGCTGACCCAGGCGCTTCAGGGCAACCTGCTAACCCCACTCAGTCAAATCCGTAATATCACCGGCAATTTATTTCTGATGCCGTTACGGGACACCGGGAAGGCGATCGGAGCGGCACTGGATAAGGTGGAAAGTTTATTTAGCGGCGGACGACGGACAGTATTGAGTCCGACGGTGGGAACATTTGAGGCGTTCAAGGGTGCATACCAGGGAGTGAAGATTGCAGGTCAGCAATTTACCGGCGGTAAGACGGCGGAGAAGATTTCGGGGGAAACTATACAGGGATTCCGGCCGTTGCGGGCGGCCGTCCAGGCGTGGTCAGGGGAAGGTTTGGCCCTTACGCGGGAAGGAAAGATTTCCAAAATTGACCGCTTCAAGAAAGCGCTTGAAGCCGTTCTGGGCGTTGAAGCGGAGCCGATGTTGCGCATGCTTTCTTTCGGGGATTTACCGTTCAGTGAGGCCGCCCGAATGAAAGGGCTTGCTGAGCAAGGCCGATTGAGGGGATTTCAGGGGGAAGAACTTCAAAAGTTTATCCGTTTCCCGGACGCAAAAGCGCGCGAGGTAGTGGAGAAAGAGATGCGTGAGGCGGTGTTCCAGCAGGACAATCCATTATCCGATATACTTAATTTTGCGTTTAAGAAAATGGAAGGTAGCCCGGTAGCCACAGTGGCGGCGCGGACAGTTGTACCTTATGTTAAGACACCCTCAAATATTATGCTTGAAGGTATGCGGTATGCCCTGCCGCCGATTCCGCTTTATGAAGCGGTGCGGGCGGCTGTTAAGGGCGATCGTCGCGCGGCGAATTTGAATATAGGCCAGACGGTCACGGGAGCTATGATGACGTTGGCGGCATTATATTTAGCAAAGCACGGGATTATTATGGGAGATCCAGATAAGGATCCGAAGCGGCGCGGATTGCAATATGGCGCCGGCGCGCCAAATAGTTTGAATTTGTCAGCCCTTAATCGGTTAAAACGAGGGGAATCAAGCGAATGGCGGGAAGGCGACCGACTGATTAACTTTCAATATCTTGGATTCTTCGGGTTGAATTGCACGATCGCCGCCAACAGCCATGAAGCCGTGCAAAGAACGCTTGATAAGGCTGGATTATCTGCCGCGCAGAGGATGGGGAATTTAGCAGGGGAATTATTGAGCATTGTGCCGCAGACTGGAGCCGCTGTTTTAAATCTGTCAACTCTCAAGGGCACAAGTGCGCTTCTGGATGCCGTGCAAAGAGGTCAATATGATAGTTGGTTAAGCGCATGGTTTCAAACGGCATCTTCCATTCCTTTGCCGAATACCTTGGCCGCGATTAATCGCGCGCGGATGTCTTATCTTCCGGAATTAAGGGGTGATGGCCCGTTGGAGAGTTTTGAGGGGGCTGTGAAGGCAAAGTTGTTTATGACGGAGAATATGCCCTTAAAGCGCGACTTATTCGGCAGGCCGATCAGGACAACGCCCGAAGGCGATAATCCCTGGGTATGGAACTTTATTGACGTGACCAAGACGCGGCAGATCCCAGCCGACCCGATCATGAGAGAGGTTTACCAGGTCTATAGCGCCACGCGCGATCCTGGGGCCATTCCCAGCATCCCGGAGAGGCGGGTTATGATGCCGGGTCCCAAGACTCACCCTCCGCAGGTCCCGAGGGAATTGACCGTCCGTGAATATGAGAGGTATCAGGAATTGGTGGGCGAGGCGAGGATGAATCGAATGAACATCTGGTTGTCGAATGAGCAATATAATCAGTTAGACCCTGCCCAGAAGGTCATTATCCTGGAGAAGATTTGGAGGACTGGTGCAAAGGAAGGAAAGATGCGTTTTGTACAGGAACTTCTTGGCCGCCCCATTCCCGGCACGCCGGCGCCGTTCAAGGCAAGGAATGCGGGCCCGCCCCGGCCAACGGGCTCCTTTCCGATTCCAATGGGTATGACTAGACCGCCAGCGATTTAGTTAAGGGGTCTGCGGAGGCGATTTCGGTAATTCTTTTTTCCATCCCCATATGTAGTCAACCGCCATATCGCATGGGTGATTACTTGCGCTTCCAAGCACTGTGAAGAAACCTTCGGTCCCATTCAAAACATTCGTATTTAACTGTATTATGGTTTTCTTTTCACCATTAATTACCCATTCAAATGTCGTGAATCCGAATCCCCGAAGCATATCACGGGCAGTTTGAACGCCTTTCTCTCTGGCTATTGTCATGAATTCATTGGCTGGAACCGTGTTGTTTTTTGATAGACATATTGGATCGTATCCATACAAAGGAAGATCAGCCTTAACCATTAGAAAATTATTGATTAAAGGTTTGAGAATTTCAGCCTTTCGCGCAAGTCCCTCATTGATGCGCATGGCAACTTCATTCTCTTCGTCAATATATTGTTTCATGCGAAGAGTGCAGTTCATCGGCGGTCGCCAAAGGCGACTGATAAATGGATGGTCAAAGAATTCAGTATAAAACGTGACAGATGTTGGAGAGCCCGAGTTTAGATGATAAACCAATGCTGATCTTCCATCCTCGTCAACGCCAAGAAAACCGTATTCGTGTTTTGAGATTACGCAAGACCGGAAGCCTACCACGGCAAGAAATAATATGGCAATCCCGACAAGAAGTGAGCCTATGAATTTTTGTATTTTCTCATTCATTCGGTGTCTCCATTATTAACCGTTTATAATTTCATCTTGATAGAAAATATCATAACCGAACGGTATGTGTCGTCAAGGGTTTAGATCATCCCACCCGGGCGACCTTTTTGTCATATGCCACTCTACGCGCGCCCAGCGTTTGGCGGCGTTGAAAAGACTGATGAAGGAAGGCCGGAAAAATAAATTATTATTTTTCTTTAACTGGTGTAACCGCTGGCTTCTCTAACACGGCAATCCCAGCATAGGGATCATAATCCACTGGCACAAGTTTTCCGGTCTTTCCTGATTCTGATGTTTCCGCTTCGCATTGTTTAAGATAATCAATCATGGGTATCAGGTGGCCAGTACGTCCCGCTCCTCGCAGATCAGGCACCATGACAGTTGATTCTCCCGTTTCCTTGTTTAAGAGAATTTTTAGCCCCTCTCCGGCCACAACATCCCACTTATAAGTAGAGGGTTTTTTACCGATAGCGAAGCTGATTAAACACGCGGCGATAAGAATACTGACTGAAAGAATGATGAGACCGTGAAGGATAGATTTTGTATCCATTGTCAACCTCCATTTATTCATTGCGTTTCTGACAAGCCCGCCAATACGTTAAAATCCTCCAGGTGGGCAAAGAGTATATGAGTCCGATCAAAACAGAAGGGCGAGGTGCTTTATTATTCCACGGCACTGAAGGCACTCGCCGATACCTTGCCGAAGCCTCTCGCCCAATCCGCCGGCGCGCGGTCTGAATCATATAAGTTTGCTATATTTTTCAAGGAATTGACGTTCTGACTGTTCAATTGAATCAAACCGACCAAAGATTGTGATCCGCCGATTGAGTTTTGGGACGTATAGTGTAAACCCTCCGTTATATTTGTCCGTGTCTGGCTTCAAAGTCTGTCCATTCGGTGGATCATATATATACCAGCAAGCATCGGTACAGAACCAATCGTAAGCCTCGTCTGGAAATTTTGAGACCAGGTTCCAGAAAGGAAATGTCTTTGTGCGAGAAAGAATGATTCCATAGGCTAATAAGAGAAGCGGAATGGAGCCGAGAAACATGATAAAATTACCGGACACGTCCCACACAAAAAATAATGCTCCGAGAATAAAGCCATAGAGCGCTCCAATGGCATAGCCCCATTCTATGAAACCTTCTTTGGAGTAACGGAAACGCGCTATTCGTGCCGCATTCGGAATTATTGTAATAAGGACCATGCAGAGAATGGGCCCGATTGAGTATTTGATGGAGAGCCAAGCAAAGACTGTGTGCGATAGGAAAACAGCAGTAAAACACGCAAGCATAGTGATGATGGCGGCTTCTATCCAATATAATGGCTCTGCGTTAATCCGCTTAAGCAATAAAACAAAAGGCATGAAGCCAGATAAAGCAATTGCTTCGCATAGAAATGGAATAAAAGCTGAGAGAAGGTATGCTAAGAATATCTTCATAGTTTGATCCTACAAGGTTTATTTTGGCTGTCAAGGCTAACTTCCCGGTCCGCCGGCAGATCCGCGGCGCCTATTGAGGTCAAAAGCGTTATGCGCCCAACGTATTAAGGATCCAATACAAAGCCTTCAGGCAACGGAGGTAAACTCGCCTTTTGCTTTGTAGTTGATTTTAGTGGTACGCGAATCCATCCATAATTTAAAGGCGACGTTATCCAAATTGCTCCTGTTAAACGATCAGCCTTGCTGAAAAGGATATTATCCGTATACTTAATTGGCTCAAAATATTGCCAGCGATGGGGCAATACACAGTAACACAAAAATATTCCCATCAGAAGCCCAACACAGAAGGTCGCGGTTAATATAAGTTTCACAATTCGCCCTCCTTTTTCCGGCATTACCCCGTGCACCCTGTTCCGATCGTCAATCCTGATTGATCCTACAAGGTTTATTTTGGCTGTCAAGGCTAAATTCCCGGTCCGCCGGCAGATCCGCGGCGCCTATTGAGGTCAAGAGCGTTATGCGCCAGCCCACGCGCGCCGGCAAGGGGGCTATGCTGAAAGAATTGATGCACTCCGGGCCTCCGCCAAGCCGCTGATTTTTCCCTTTGATTTTCCCATATACTGACACCTGCCAGCCCGGCGCAGATCCCCCGCCGACGCCCAGGTCACATACCACATGAACACCCGCCCGATCGCCAAACGTCGGCAAGAGATCCTCGGGGATCAGATCGGGGTCCGCGCAGTCCGCCCTGACTCAATGGCATTCACTGGCCACGTTTAAATGCGTCGGTTTTTTGTGTCCTAAAACCACCACACGCAATTTATTTCCCTTCAAATTGAGAAAATTCTTCAACAAAAATGATGCATAAAACGTCCTATTTACAGGCTCTTCTATAAATAATTGAAAAAAAATGAAAATAACCCTTGACGTCGCATAATATATCTGTAGACTCCTTGGCATGAGAGTTGAGAACTACTTATAGTGGTTTTTAGGACTGAAACCACAGAACTCAACAAGGAGACTAAAATGACAGATCGTTTTGCTCGCGCTCAATTTCAAGAGATCTCTGCCGATAAATATCATGGGATTGTTATAATTCGTGTCGGCAATGGCGATTATTTTGAACTCACCGCTCTGGATCGGTATCACGCAGAAACAAAGTTACACGAATTCGCCCGGACAAACAAGTTGATTCTCATTGAAGTCGCTGGATTTTCAAACGGGAGCCGCGCTGCACGCGGCAGCGGTGGTAACACTGGCCGGCGATTAGTCTCCCCGGTCGCGGCTACCCGTTCCTCTTCTCAACCTCATCGGAGCCCCTACAAGCAAGAGGCTTAAAATTCGGTGGGTTTTTAATGGAGATTTTTTAATCAAAGTAATCCAAATGAAAGGGGAAGAATGTGAGTGGACCCTTGATTGATACAATCAGTCTGTTTCTTGTTCTCCGCGAGCGTAGCGATCGGCCCCGGCAAAGATGGATTGAACCGCCAGCTTTATCACATTCCATAACTGATTCAATCCGGGTTGAGAAAATCTTATCCGGTGGCCAGCTCAGGCACCTTGACCGCCTTGGCGAAGTGATCCCGCCGGCGCGACGAAGTGTTTTAAGACGAATTAAGGCAATCGTGCGCGGTTATTTGAGCCGCTAAATCCATGCACCATATATCCGAAACGATTCGCGGGTTTTTTCCGGATAAAGACAAGCTGGGTTTGCCGAATACAGTGAGGTGTACCAGGCACGATGTCGCCGGCAAGACTTATACCTGGTCGCAAAAGCATGGTTTATATGTGGCTGAAGGGCGGGACGAAGGGTTTATGCCATGGTATGTGGCTCGGGGTCTTGGCGTGATTTTTTTTTGAGGTAAAAAATTGAACAATCCATCTCTTATTAAAGCTGCTGATCAGCAGCTTAAACTTTTCTCGTCAGATCAAATGCCCGACGCGCTTTTTGCCGCTGAAGAGTCAGCCGAACAGCGTGAATACACTGGCGCGCGGCTTTTCGCTGCCGATCCTGAACGTTACAGATCAATCGTTGCGCTGAGCGCTGAGGGTTTGGGCGTCTTGCGTATCGCAAGAATTCTTCATGTCGGGCCGAACACGGTCTTGGCAGTGCGCGCCCGCGAGCCGGAGGTTGTGGATATAGAAAAAAGAAGGATTGCCGGCCTATCCCGCGAAGGCGCGAAGATGTGTGTTGAAGGGATTATAGAGTTGCTTTGTGATCCGGTCCAAAAAAAGAAGATGACCATTAAAGATTTGGGCATCGTCTTCGGCATCCTGGCCGAGAAACATGAGCTCTTGTCTGGTTCCCCGACAGCAAGAATACAGTCGGTGTCGGCGGCACCCGCCGAAGACCTGATGGAATACCTGTCGCGGGTGAAGGCGGAATATGAACGCCGTAGTCAAATCGGTTTGGGGGAGGAAAAAGAGGGGGAAAAAGGGGACGTGGAAGTGGTTGTAGGGCCCGATGAGGCGCAGGCCCAGGGCCCGATTGCCCTCCTGGAGGCGCCTGGAGCGCCGGAAGACAGCATAGGGCAGACGCCCCACCGCATTGCGGAAACCACTGTAAACATTGATCGGAATGAAGGGGCAGAAAACGGGCCTGAATCAATAAGTAAGGCTGATTTTATAAAGGGTTGATAGGTATGTCTTTACAATTTCCGATTAGTAGACTGAATATGTATTATGCGACGCGGGTAAAACCGAAGTGAAAATGATCGGCAGGCCGGCGGCGATGGCGGCCGACGCGGGAAGGCGGGGGGGGGATATGTTTGGAGCGCGCCCCCCTTGAAGTATATATCGGTTCATAGCGTACAAAATTTTTAACAAAGGAGCGATGAAAAGAAGATGAAGATCAACTTTCTGAAGGCGATACGTGGAACGGAGCGCGAGCTGGAAGCGATTGAAGATATTCCGAAATTTCAAAAAATCCCGCGGGCGGGGAAAGCGCGGGTCAGCCGCGAACTGAGGCGGAATAAATCTCTCAGGCGGAGCAACAGGAGGAAGCCATGAATTATACCGCGCAAGACATTATTCGTCCTCTATATCCGCCAGTCCTGGACGCTTGCTGTGGCGCACGGATGATGTGGTTTAATAAGGCCGATCAGAGAGCTCTGTTCGTGGACAATCGCCGTGAAAAATTGGTCGCAGACACTTGTCAAGGCCGCCGAGAAATTGTGATAGCGCCCGACAAACTTGAAGACTTTACCGCGCTATCGTTCCCAAATAACACGTTCGCGCTTGTCGTATTTGATCCACCCCACACATTCGCCGGTCCCAACAGTTGGATGGCAAAGAAGTATGGCAGACTGAAAAAGAACTGGAGAGATCAGATCAGCGCCGGCTTCCGCGAGTGCTTCCGCGTGTTGTGTCCTTTAGGAACGCTAATTTTTAAGTGGAACGAGCATAGCGTGCCCGTTTCCACTGTTCTTGGATTAACGCCGGAGCGTCCATTATTTGGACAACGCTGCGGAGCCACGGCGAAGACGCACTGGATTGTATTCATGAAACAGAACAGGAGGAATCAGCGATGAGTGCGCCAAGCGAAGCTGGCGCACACCAAGCCGGCAAAGCCGGCACGACCAAAGGTTAACCACCGGGTCGGAACGGAACTATGCGCGCAAAGAGGCAACGAACTGCGCGAAGCCATAGGAAAGGAGCGAGTCAGCCACAACGCAAGTGAAGGTATTGAGCCCCGAAATACTCCTTGTTGCACAGGGCCAAGGTTTTCATGCACTGGAAGCCAGCAGCGGGTTGCGCGAAATGGTGAGCACAATCCGCCGTGCCGGGGTCTAAGTCCGTGGCGGGCAAGCGAACAGTGGGCGTTGGAACTTGGGAGAGCCGCGTTGCTCTCGGAAAGCGGCCGACAAGCTGAAGAGGCGAGGAGGCGGTAAGGTGGCGCGGCAGTCGGATCAGCTCATAGTAAGGGAGTAGGCGGGGTAATGCCCGGCGCGGACAACGCAGTCCACCCGAAGGGGCTGACAACAGAACGTAGAGGGGAAAGGAAACAGATGCCTGACATAGAGCGGGAAGACACATTTGCGAAATTGACCCTCATAAAGAAACGAGCTTGCGAGGAGACCGGTTATCAGTTTACGTGCTTGGCACATTTACTGAACGCGGGTTATCTCAAAGCGTGCTACATGAAGCTTGGCCGAGACCGGGCGTGTGGCATAGATGACGTAACATGGAAGGAATACGGCGAAAAGCTGGATGAAAACCTAAACGACCTGGTAATGCGCCTGAAAGCCAAGCGGTATAAACCGCAACCGGCCAAGCGCGTGTATATACCCAAGAACGAGCACGAGAGAAGGCCGCTGGGAATGCCCGCATTGGAAGACAAGATCGTGCAGAAAGCGATAGTCGGAATACTTGAGGCAATCTACGAAGCGGATTTTCTGGACTGTTCATACGGGTTCAGGCCGGGCAGGAGCTGTCATAACGCGTTGGAAACTGTGGGTCGCAAAATCATGACCAAGCCCGTGAATCATGTGGTAGAGGCGGACATCAAGGGATGTTTTGACAAGATACCGCATGACTGGCTGATGAAGGCGTTGGAAGTTCGGATTAAAGACCCGAGCACGCTGCTGATAATCAGACGCTTTCTGAAAGCCGGATACATGGAGGCGGGCATGCTGATGGCGACCGAACAGGGGACGCCGCAAGGCGGCAACTTGAGTCCGTTACTTTGCAATGTATTCCTGCATTATGTGCTGGATGTATGGTTTGAGAGGAAAATCAAGCCGGAGTTGGAAGGGTATGCCGAGTTGGTGCGCTATGCGGATGACTTTATCTGTATGGTGCAGTCAGCGCAAGACGCCCGGAAAATAGAGCAGATACTGAAGGAACGATTTGCGCGTTATGGGATGGAACTGCATCCTGAAAAGACGCGCGGAATCAGTTTCGGCAGGTATGAGGAACAAAACGCCAAGCGGCAGAAGCGGTGCGCCAACACATTTGACTTTCTGGGCTTCACGCACTATTGCGGGAAAAGCCGGAAAGGCAACTTCATGGTGCATCGTAGAACCAGTGGCGCAAAGTTCCGCAAGAGGTGCAAGGAGTTGAACGCATGGCTGAAGACGGTCAGGAACGCGATGCCGACCAAAGAATGGTGGCCGATACTGGCAGCCAAACTGCGCGGTCATTATCAGTATTACGGAATAAGCGGAAACATACGCGCCTTGCAGCGCTACTATGCTGTCGCGCTCCGGCTGACGCGCAAATGGCTCAACCGTCGCAGTCAGCGCGGGAAACTCTGGCGGAAGCAATTTGCGGAATACGTGAAACGCTATCCGCTGCCGCAGCCTGCAATCAAGCACAATCTGTTTACGTTGTCGTTCGTTTCCGCCTTGGGCGGATCCGCCTCTGGCGGAAAATGAGTTCTGTTGAAGAGCCGGATGTGAGAAATTCACAAGTCCGGTTCCGTGAGGGGCATTGAAGTTTCCTCACACGGTTGAATATTGTGACACTCGCCAATCGAAAGAGGCGAGAAAACGGGGAATACAAAGCAAACCTAAATAAGGAAATCATATTATGTCTACTCGACAAAAACGCGCGGCAGTATTCGCCCTTTCTCAAGATGAGGTGGCAGGGGCCCTGGGATTGACCGGGGATGCCGTGCGGCGCCTCCGGGCCAGTGAACTTTATCTGGACGAGGATTTTGCGAAGGTAGGCCGGGAAATCAGGTATTCAGCCGGCGCCATAGAGAAACTTCGCAGGGTCCTTAAAGAAAACGCCCCACAAGGGGTCAGGCTGGGCGATGTGGCCGTCAAAGTACCAGAGGCGGCTGCTGGATCCCTTTCCAATGGCGCTCAGGCCATGCAGGAGGCTTCAGACGCGGCGGGGGAGGTAGATGCCGTGGTAACGAAGGTATATCCGCATAATCAAAAATGGATGGAGGCTTTGCTGGGGGACTTGCCGATCGTGATCCATGTGCGGAGCAACGTCAATTTTACGGTCGGGATGATTATTGAATCCCGGCGGCTTCTGGTGAAAAACGAGCGGGTCTTTGATTTTGTTGGGCGGTGTCCGCGGGCAAGGGGGAGATGGTGATGCAAACAATTGCCGCCTTATTTGTCCGGGCAGACAGCATCTATAAGACGCTGCCCGGCGTGGACTGCTACGACATCAATCGCGACGCCCGGACGTGGCCGGGCGGATGCCCGGTTGTGGCGCATCCGCCATGCAGGACTTGGGGCACCTTGAAAGCATGGGCAAAAGCTCCGCCGCACGAGCACGGCCTTGCACTGTGGGCGGTAGAACAGCTCCGTCGCTGGGGCGGAGTGCTCGAACACCCGGCCGCGTCCGATCTCTGGCGCGAGGCGCAACTGCCTGAGCCGGACTGGCTGCCGGACCAGTGGGGAGGATGGACACTGCAATGCGACCAGTTCCATTGGGGACACCTGGCGAGAAAGCGCACACGGCTCTACATCGTGGGCGCAAAACCAGCCGACCTACCGGAAATGCCGCGCAGAAGTGGAAGTCCATCACACTGCGTTACCTCCCTCAGCAGGCGCGCGCACAACAGTAGGACTGGCCGACCCGAAGCCAGCCCTTGCAGCGCGCTTCCGGAACTTGGGCAGAAACAACGAGAAAAGACGCCGCCAGATTTCGCGGATTGGCTGGTGGAACTGGCGAGGAGGTGTGGAGCGGGAAAATGTCAAATTTGAGATTACAAATTTCAAAACAGGATGGAGGTGAAGGATGAAAGTGATCAGAAAAGCAAATGCAAACTGGCGGCCATGGTGGGTCGGCAAGCAGATTACATGTGAGGAATGCGGCCAGATCGTTGAACTGGAGGATGGCGACGAAAATATGGTCAACGTGCGATGTACGATTGACGGGGACATTACGATCCGTTGTGAATCGTGCGGAACCACGATAATGCTGGAGAAAAAGGAGGTGAAAAAATGAGGATCAGGACAATAAAACCGGATTTCTTCAAGGATGAACAACTGGCAGAAGTAGGGCCATACGCGCGGCTATTGTTCATCGGATTATGGCTGTTGGCGGACCGTGACGGCCGCCTGGAGGATCGTCCAAAGCGAATTGAGGCGGAGGTTTTGCCATACAATTCACAAGATGTCAACGCGCTTCTACAGGAGCTGGCAGACCATAAAGAGCATTTCATCATCCGCTATGAAGTTGACGGGAAAAAGATCATCCAGATCCGCACATTCACAAAGCACCAACGGATAAACGGCAAGGAAGCCGAGGCTGCCTCAATTCTTCCGAAGTGTGAAGCAACAGGGAAGCAATCGGGAAGCAACGGGGAAGCAACGGGGAAGCAACGGGGAAGCAGTGGTGAAGCAACCGAGAAGCAACTGGGAAGCAATGGAGAAGAACCTCCGCAAGAAAAGCATAAACCTACTGAAAACATTGATAAAACAGAGGGGGAAGCAGTGGGGAAGCAGTGGGGAAGCAACGGGGAAGCAGTGGGGAAGCAGTGGGGAAGCAACGGGGAAGCAGTAGAGACGGATGGAAAGGAAAGGAAAGGAAAGGAAGGGAAGGGGAAGGAGGGTCAGTCGGAGCCTCCACCACCCCCCCCGGAGGGATTGCTTTCGCAGGTGAAGAGGATCAAGGCGATAAGGCCGGAGTTTGAAGCATTGCGGGAGGTGGACATAGAAAACGCCCTGGCCGGATGTCCGGAAGAATTCCGGGCGTCGGGGATCAGCGATTTCATCAGGGACATGGTTGAAACGATGGTTTTACCGGACAATCCGGTTAAAAAATTGCGCGGGTATTTGAATCGGGCGATAAAAGACGGAACGACAGCAACTCCGCGCGGTACTTATTCGGGAATTGAAAATCTCAGCGCTGAAGACCTGATTGAACGGGCGAATGACGCTTTAGCAAAAGTGGGAAAATGAAAAGAGGCCCATGCTTCGTCTCGCCGCAGCGGCGGACTACGCAGGGCAATTTGGGCGGAACAAAATTGAATGGGCTTTAATCATGGACGGAAACGAAATCAAGGAACGGCTGAATCAACACGCGGAGAGAGTTTGCGCATACCTGCTTCCGGCGGGAAAAAAAGACGGCGCGGAGTGGGTATGCGGCGACGTAACCGGGACGCCGGGGACAAGTTTGCGAATTCATTTAAGCGGCGCGAAGGTGGGATATTGGGCGGACTTTCAAGCATCCGATCAATTCCGCGGGCGCAACTTGCTTTCGCTTTGGATGGCGGTCCGGAAGGTTCAGTTTGTTCCGGCCATGAAAGAGGCGATGGAATTTTTAGGAATGAAAGAAGACCGCGGCTGGCGGCGGGTGGGAGGAGAAAGGCAGAAAGAATCTCAGAGTTCAAATTTGAAATTGAAGAGGGAGAATACAGCGGAAGCGTCGCCGCCGGCGCCGGCGATAAATCTTGAGAATGAATATGTTCCGTTGCGGAAGGCCGGCAAAGTGTTCAAGTGGCTGACTGAGACGCGAAAAATTCCGCCGGCCGTGCTGGAGGGTTACAAGATCGGCGAAAGCCGGGATGGAGAGTGCGTGGTATTTCCCAGCTTCACCCAGGACCCGCCTTCGCCTAGAGGCTCCGGCGGGGCAGGCTGGAAACTGAACAGCCTGAAGTTCAGAAATATCACTGACAAAAGCAAGATGTTTGTTCTGCCGAAGGGGGCGCCGAAAATGTTGTTTGGGATTCAGGCGATTCCCCCCGAGCAATGCGACTTATTCATCAGCGAGGGCGAGATAGACGCAATGACGCTGGCGGCCTACGGATTCCCGGCGGTGAGCGTTCCGTTCGGGGCCAAGTGGCCGGGATCCGACGGCAATGATCCGAATACGGAATGGATCAAGCACGATTACGAATGGCTTGAAAAATTTGTTGAGGTTTTTCTTTGCCTGGACGCTGATGAACCGGGGCAAAAAGCGACCGCGGCGCTGATTCCGCGTATCGGGCGGACCCGGTGCAGGATATTGGACTATCCGGAAGGGAAGAAGGACGCGAATGAGTGTCTTGTATCCGGCATGGTGGAAAAAGACTTTTGGAAGTTTATGAACGCTTCCCGTGATCTTGATCCGGAAGAGTTGTTAAAACCTTCCGAGATTGAAAAAGACATTTGGTTTGAGTTTTACCCGGACCTGAACGACAAGGCGCGGCTGGGCGATCCTACACCCTGGCCGGCGCTGAAATTCACGTTCAACCCGAGCGAGCTGACAATCTGGCATGGCTACAGCGGGAACGGCAAGACGATCCTGCTGAATCATGTGATGCTGGTGTTTGCCGCGTTATGCGGGAAGAGCAGTTGCATCGCCAGCTTGGAATTCCCGGCGCGAAAGACATTCAAAAATCTTTGCCGGCAAGCGATGGGCCGCGGCCATCCGGCTTCCGCCGAAGAGTTGCATGATGTGATCCGGTGGATGGATAATTATTTCTGGCTCTACGCGCATATCGGGGAAACGACGGTGGAAGACGCGCTCTATGTTTTCCAATACGTTGCAAAAAAGTATGGCGTTCAGCATTTTGTTCTGGATTCGCTGATGATGCTGACGGAGATCGGCGGCGAGGAATACGACAAACAGAAGGCGGTGTGTCTGCGCCTGAAGCAATTCGCGACCGATTACAACGTCCACATGCACCTTGTGGCACATAGCAAGAAACCGGACAGCAAGCACGATCCGGATAAATACCCACCGCGGAAATATGACATATCGGGATCGGGGAACATATCCAACGTGGCCGATAACGTGATCTGCGTTTGGAGGAACAAGGAAAAGGAGATTGCCCTGGCGACGGCAAGCGATCTTGATCGGGCGGGCGCCCGGGAGGACGCTCAGGCCATTCGTGATAAATTTTCACCGAAAGAAGACGCGCGATTCATTATTCAGAAAAACCGGGAAACAGGCGAAGAGGTATGGCGTCGGCTTTGGTTTGATAAAGGCGAGGAAGGGAGCTGGCAATATTTTGACGAGGATACGAAGGCGGCCGGGGCGGAGCGGTATTGGAAAAAATGAATGAGCTACCCACCTACGCCGAAGAGGCTCCGGCGGGGCGAATTTTGAGGACAAATTCGTGAGAAAACCGGAAAACAGAGAGAAGTTCAGGAAAATCATTGCGACCATGAGCGAGTTTTATGGGAAGCGGGACGCAAGGATGGTTGTTGAGGTTTTGGAAGAGGAGGCGGCCAGGGCGAAGGAGCTGGAGGCGCGGCGCGAGTTAAGGCGGGAGCGGATGAAGGCGGAGGAAGGGATTACAGATTAGAAATTTCAAATTTGAGAGAGGAGAAGATGAGGGAACGATTACCAGACACACGGCAGAGCATTACGCACAAAGCGGCGATACGGTGGAATGGGAAGCGGGTGAAGTTTTATATCACGGTCGGTCTTTATCCGGATGGCCGGCCCGGAGAGGTCTTCCTTGAATTTGATCAATCGGGATCCCTGCTGGACGGATGGGCGGATTCATGGTCAACGGCCATCTCAATGCTGCTTCAGCATCAAGAGACGGTGGAAACGCTGGTGAATAAGTTTGGGCGGCAGAGATTTGATCCGCAGGGCATGACGGAGAACCAAGAAATCCCGTTTGCATCAAGCATTCCGGATTATGTGATGCGGTGGATGGAAAAGGAGTTTGGGAAAGTAGAACCAAAAAAAGGAGGTCTAAAGAATGAAGCCAACAGCAGAAGATAAAAGAGACGGATTGAAACAGAAGTATCAAATTCTACATGCAGACGGAACGCCGTGCGATCCTAATGCGAAATATTTTGTGTTGCGGCTGGATTTTCACGATGACTGCGATACTCAACACATTGGATCATGTCGGGAAGCGGCACTAACCTATGTGGTTTGTATTTCAAGTCATTTGCCAAGACTGGCCGCAGATTTAAGGGAGGTATTACAGAATCCGCGTGTTTCGCTGCCGCGCTAGGCGCGGAAATTACAATGAAAACATTGATAGGCATCGGGTTTTTGTTGCTGATCGTGATCGTGGTATTCGGCTCGGTCTACCTTGATTACTGGATTTTCACAACGAATCATCCCGGCGCTCCATGGTGGGGATGGTATTTAGAAAAATAAAACAAGGAGGAAATAATGAAGACGATTAAAATGAAATGTTCATGCGGGGCGGAAATTGAAATGAACGATAGTCATGGTTCATATATTAACTCCGGCGGCCAGGCGGATGAGAAAGGTCGGGTGTTTTTAATAGAAGTTCGGGCGTCGGAATGGTTAGACCGGCATCAAGGATGCGTCCGGAAAAGTGAAGCAAGATCAGCGCCCTTTTAAATCAGAGAGGCGGACCCGCCTTCGGCGGGCAGATTTCAGAATCGGACGGATCGGACGAATTTAACATATTGAGGAAGAAGATGAACGGAATTGAAGGATATGCGCGAGTGTTGGTGTTGGGATTGGCGACGGGGGTGGTGCCGTTGATTGTGCGGTTGAAATTTATGGATTACGGCGCGCAGTTTGGGGGTTTTGTTGACTGTGATTTTTTCGCTTATTGGAAGGCAATGGTGTTGATTATGTTGGGTTGTTTTGGGCTGGCAGTATTCAGGAAGGGGTTGGGCGCGGGGAGATGGTTTATTGTGCCGGCGGGTGTTTATGCCGGCGGAATTGTTTTATCAACATTGTTTTCAAACTTCAGACCGATTGCGTTATTCGGGTATCCAGCGGAATACGAGGGGGGACTGGTTTTGCTTTCCTATCTGGTCTTGATGGTTGTGGCGTGGCAGGTTACGGAGCGGCAAGCGCGAATGGTTTTAGGGGTGATATTTATCAGCGCGGCGGTGATTGGGGGGATCGGCGCGGCGCAATATTTGGGATGGGATTTGTTCAGGACGGATTTCGGGCAATATTTAATTGCGGGCGCGGGGCCCTGGCCGATAAAATTTCAGGGGGACAATGCCAGGATATGTTATGCGACGCTTTTCAACCCGAATTATGTCGGCACTTACGCGGCAATGATGTTTGCGGTTTCGTTCGGGATGGCGATAGCGGCTCGCGGGAAGTTGAAATACGGGTTGGCGATTTTCAGTATTTTCATGGTTTTTTTATTGTTGGGATCAGGCTCGCGGACGGGCATGGCGGCAGCGGTTATTGCGGCGGCGGTTGTGATTATTATCCGCAGAAGGAACTGGCTGGTAATAATGCTGGTCGGCGTTGTTGTGGCGGGGAAGGGGGGG
>JBAZDY010000013.1:0-26987 GCA_041654215.1 Candidatus Omnitrophota bacterium | reverse complement strand
CATCTTGAAATCGGCCTTGAACTTCACCGTTTCCTTCAACTTTTCCGGTTCGGAATGCGGGCTTAACGCCACAATGGACACTCCCGTTTCTTTTGCCAGCCGTTCTATTTCCTTCATAAAATCGGAAATGACCTGAGTATGGTCTTTTTCAGCGTATTTAAAATAACCCTGGTATGATTTATATTCCTGGACCAGATTATCTTTATCTTGTTCTATCACGATGTCCCTGGCGAGCCTGGCCTCCGAAAGCTTGATCCGCTTCTCCAGCGATCTCATCTTTTCGCCGATACCGCCGATTATGATCTTGTTAAAGAACAAGAGCACCAGTATGCCTGCGGCGGCGGCGGCGATTATCTTCTGTTTTTTCTCAAGTTTGAAAGCGGCCATATAATGTCCGGTCCTTTAATACCCCCCTCTTCTATAAAGACGGGTATTGCTCTATTCCTCAATGCATATGCTTCGCCGGGCCTTGCCGGTGACTACCAAGGCAAACCCCGTGGTTTTCTTTCTCAATTAACCCTTAGCTAAACTAAGGACAAGCCTTCTCCGCAGAAATTACCGGCTTGATTAAGTATCGTGTCCCCGGGATTCAAATAACGAGCTCCAGTTCAAAATCGGTGAATTCCCCGTCCTTGGTCTTTTTCTTGCGGGTATATTTCGTCTGTATCTCCTTGAAATATTTGGATTCCTCCAGGGTGGTCACGAATTTATAAACATCCGACAACTGAGGCCCCCTGCCCCTGATCTTCACGCTCTGCTGATCCATATCGAAAGCGGTAACCGATATCTCCGCAGGGATGGAGTTGAATAATTGTTTCATTACCGACAGCGGTTTATTCCTGGCGGCGAGATATTCCCTGATGAAACCGATCTTGCCCAGCCTGCCGAACAAATCCCCCATATCCCCTTCTATTTCCGCAGATTTATCTTCAAGCTCCCTAAGATAATTCTGGCGGGCATACATCCTGGAAAGGAATACCGCGCATACAACGGTAAGTATGTATATTAACGTGCTGCCGAGAACGAGCAACAGCCTTATTTTTTCCTTCAAAGACTTGCGTATCTGTATTTCAGGCACGAGGAAAAAGAAACCGTTCTCCTCCTGGTGAGAGGCCAGGGCGGCGACCCCGGAGAAAGAAACGTCCCTCCTGCCCGGGTTGGCCATATCCTGCCCGCAGGGCGCCGAGAAGAGCGTTACCGGGATACTAAGCTCCGAGCCTACCGTGGAGCTGAAATGTCCGACAAGTTCAGCCCCTCCCAGGAATATACGCGCCGGCTTGCGGTTGATCTCTTCATTATAAAAAATTATGAGCGACTGTTTCAACTCGCCTATGAGCTTGGATATCCCGGCTTCCGGAGTCATCTCGATGTCCCTGGCGCCGATGTTTATACTGCGGGTGAAAATAAGCTTATCGCGGTCGCAGATAATGAAATCCGTGAAATCCCGGTCCACGTCCAGCAAAATATAGATGTCCTGTCCGGAAAGTTCTCCGCGATAAACGGAGATCACCGACCTCCACACCCCGTACGAACTCAAGCTTACCCTGTCGCTGGAAAGGCCGGCCTTTTCCAGCATATTCACCTGTCTTCTCACCGCCCCGATATTGATGATCGCCAGGAGCACCTTGCCGTATCCCATCTCGTCCACGCCGAGAAAACTGTAGGAATAAATAATTTCCTCTTTTTTGTAGGGAACGATCCTGACCATGTGCAGTTCTACCATCTCCGCTATTTCTTTTGGGTCCTGAGAAGGCAAATGAAGGTTCCTGACGGTAACCAGGCTGCGCTGCAGGCAGAGCGTAGTCCTGCCCGGGACAATCTTATGGCGGTCAAGCAGTTCAGCCGCTTTTACGGAGATCTGCTCGTCCGTAAGCGAAACTATGTTTTCGGAAAGACAAAGCGGATTCCTAAGCCTGCCTTCGTTATCCGGGGTTCCGGAAACAAGTTTCAGGCTGGACTGGTCTATTTCTATGGCAACGGGTGATCTCATATTTTCTACGGTAAAAGCGGCGTCCTGTCAAATTATATTGACACTCTCTGTCCCCTTCACGCTTCTTGCGTTATTGTGTTCCCATGTGGGAAGCGAATTTTGCTACTGCAAGAAAGTATCCCCGAAATTTGTTACGGCTCTAAGCCGTTTCCTGCCACAATGACAAATTTATACTTAACTCCATTCTGCAAATTCCGGAGGAACCTCGCAAATGCAGGAATTCTCTTACGAGAATTCCTTGCGCCCTTTCGCTCCGCTCAAGGCGAATTTTGCTACTGCAAAATTCGGGTTCAGTGCACAAGTTCCGTTATCTGGAATATGGGAAGGAGCACGGAAAGGACTATTATCCCCAGTATCGCCCCCATCCCGAGTATAAGCATCGGCTCAAGCAAAGAAGAAACAAGCGCTATATCGGATTCCACTTCCTGGGTATAGGAAGATGACACCTCGTCGAGCACCTCGGACAGTCTGCCCGACTCCTCTCCGACGGCTACCATCCTGGTGAAAAAAACCGGCAGATCCGTGTACTTCTGCAGGCATCTGGCGATGCTCTGCCCGGAGGCTATATCTCTCCCCGCCTTTGCCAGCCCTTCCTTCAACCTGCCGTCCTCCACGGTGAGCGTAGCGATGTCCAGCGACTTCAGCGCGGGGACGCCGCTTTTTAAAAGCAGGCTCAACCCGCTGGCAAAATACGCCAGTTCCTGATTCATTGCCATTCTTTTTAACAACGGCACGCGCCGCTTCACTCTGGCGGCCGTGTCCCGAAAGAACCGGCTGCCCTTTACGCGCAGCAAAAGCAGTATCCCCGCCGCGCATCCGATTACTACCGCGGGCCACCACTTCCTGCTGAAATCGCTTACCCGGAAAATAACCCCTGTTATAAAAGGAAGCTTTCCTCCCATGCCGGAAAATACCGGTTTAAGGCTGGGGAGCACGTAGTTTATAAGAATGAATATGCTGACCGCTCCGACTATCAGCAGGACGGCCGGATACGCCAGAGCGGTCTTGACCCTATTGGACAAGGCGGCGTCCCTGCCCATGAATCCGGCTATCTGCTCGAAACTCAGGTCAAGCCTCCCGCTGGTCTCTCCGGCCTTGATGATATTGATGAAAAGCGGGGAGAAGTATTCCGGATAGACGGCAAGGGCCGCGGAAAAAACCTTCCCTTCCTTGACGCTGTTATAAAGGCCTTGCACGACTTCGCGCATCTTCTGATTATCGGTCTGTTCGTAGATTATCTTGAGACTGGCGAGCAGTTCCACCCGCGCGCGTATAAGCGTGGTAAGTTTCTTGGTGAAGATATGGATGTCGGCGGGAGAAACGCGTTTATTCATAAACCAGGAGCCGGCGGAGTTTCGCGGTTTTACTTCCGGCGGAAGCTCGCGTATAGAAATAGGGAAAAGTTCTGCGGCGATGATTTTATTCAGCGCCTCGGCCTCGCTGGAGGATTCAATCACGCCTTCTACATGCTCGTCCAGCCCGCGCTTGGCTTTATAGGCGAACTTGGGCATGTTATTCCCCTCCCCACTCGACCACGCGCAACAGCTCTTCCGGCGTTGTCTGTCCCAGGCGGACCTTTTCCAACCCGGCTTTCTTCAGCGTGGTGGCCCCCAGTTCCAGGGCCTTGGCCTTGATCTGCGATGCGGAGGCTTTATTCAGGATAAGAGAACGTATCTCTTCATCCACGAAGAATATCTCATGGATAGCGGTGCGGCCTTTATAGCCGATGAATTTGCAAAGCTCGCACCCCTTGCCGCGGTATATCTTCATATCGCGGAATTCCTCCGGGAGCGCCCCTTTATCCTTAACTTCCTCCTTGCAGGCCGGGCATATTACCCTGACGAGACGCTGGGAAATAAAGGCGTTGACCGAAGAAGCGACGAGATACGGTTCTATGCCTATATCAAGCAGCCTGGTCGCTCCGCTGGCCGCGTCGTTGGTATGCAGGGTGGAAAAAATAAGGTGCCCCGTCAAAGAGGTCCTTATGGCGAGTTCCGCCGTCTCCAGGTCCCTGACCTCTCCGACCATCATTATGTCCGGGTCGTGCCTGAGTATGCTGCGCAGGGCGTTGGCGAAAGTAAACCCTATCTCCGGCTTGATCTGGATCTGCATCACGCCGCCGAGCTCGTATTCGATAGGGTCCTCTATGGTTATGATCTTCACAGCTTCTTTGTTGAGTTTGCTGAGGCAGGCATACAAGGTGGTGGTTTTCCCGCTGCCGGTGGGGCCGGTCACAAAAATTATCCCGTGCGGTTTCTGCATCATGGTCTCTATTTTCTTCAAGTCTTCCGGGAAGAAACCGAGGTCGTCCAGATTGAAAAGCAGCTGCACCGGCAGGATCCTTATTACCACGTTCTCCCCGTATATGGAGGGGATAATCGAAATACGCAGGTCCACCTGGCGGTCCTGTATCTTGATGATCGCCCTGCCGTCCTGGGGAAGCCGTTTTTCCACCACGTTCAGGTTGGAGATTATCTTTATGCGCGAGACGACGGCGGAATGCAGATGTTTGATCGCCTCCGGCACGCGCATATCGTACAATATACCGTCTATCCTGTAGCGGACCCGCACGTAATCGCGAAATGTTTCCAGGTGTATATCCGTGGCCCTGGCGTTGACCGACTCCGAGAGGATCTGGTTGACCAGCTTTATGACCGAAGCGTCTTCGGCGGTCTTGCCCACATCCCCTATATCCTGTATCTCCTCCAGCGTCTCGTATCTGGATTGTTTGCCTTTGCCGGTTTTTTCCTGCGTGAGGATCTCCTCCACGGTATCCGCGCCGACCCCGTAATAACGTTTTATGCCTGCGAGGATCTCCTCCTGCGTGGCCAGCACCCTTTCGATGTCGAAGCCGAGATGCAGCTTCAGATCCTCCAGAAGCCAAACCGCCAGGGGATCGGAAACGGCGACGGTAAGGACATTGCCCTTCAACTTTACCGGCATGAATTTGTAATGCTGGATGAACTTCGGGGACACGGCCTTGATGACTTCCTGCGGGATATCAAGCTGCTGCAGACTGGGATAATACGGGATACCCAGCTGCTCTCCCAGCGCCATAAGCAATTTCTCCTGGGTCACCAGCTTCATTCTAAGCAGGGTCTTGCCGATCAATTCTCCGCTGATGCGGCTTTCCTTGAGAGCGCGCTCCAACTGCTCGCGGTTGAGCAGCCCTCTCTGCACCAGGAATTCCCCTATCTTGGTCATTTACTGCCTTTCTATGCCTTGTTATCCACCGCCCCGATCATATAAAACTTGTCCTCGGCCACGGCGTCCATCTCTCCGGAAATGATCTTCTCGCATCCGGAAAGCGTCTCATCTATCGTAACGTATTCGCCCATGTGCCCGGTATGCACCTCGGCCACGAAAAAAGGCTGCGTGAGGAAATTCTGCAGTTTCTTTGCGCGGTCGAAAATGATCCTCTCCTGTTTGGAAAGTTCCTCCTTGCCGACGATCGCCACTATCCTCTGCAGTTCGTCGTATTTCTGGAAGTGCCGGAGCACCGTCTGCGCCGTATCGAAATGCCGTTTACCGATGACCCTGGGGTCGAGCGAGCCGGAAGAAGACTCCAGCGGCGATATCGCCGGATAAAGCCCGCGCTGCACGTAAAGCCTGGAGAGAACGGCGACGGAATCCAGATGGCTGAAGATGGATACTACCGCCGGATCGGTCAAGTCGTCCGCCGGCACGTAAACCGCCTCTATGGAAGTAATGCTCGCGCCTTCGCGGGACTGTATGCGCTCGTGGAATTGGCTGATCTCGCTGGTCAGAGTAGGCTGGTATCCGGTCTCGGAAGGGATCCTTCCCAGCAGGGCCGACATCTCGCTGCCGGCCTGGGCGAAACGAAAAACGTTGTCGCAGAAAAAAAGCACGTCGTGTCCGCCGTCCTGCAGGGACTCGGCCAGGGTAATCCCGGTATTGCCGGCTTCAAACCTCATCCCCGGAGACTCGTTCATCTGCCCGAAAACCAGTATGGAACGTTCCAGCAGGTTGGTCCTGACGAACTCATAATAAAGCTCGTTGCCTTCGCGGATACGTTCCCCGATACCGGTGAATATACAGACTCCCCTGCTCTTCTGTATGATGTTATGTATAATCTCCAGGATGAGAACGCTTTTCCCCAGGCCGGCCCCGCCGATAATCCCGGTCTTGGAGCCTTTCACCAGGGGGAAAAGCAGGTCTATTATCTTGATGCCGGTCTGCATGATCTCGGCCTTGGCGACGTTCTTCTGCTCCGCCGACTTCATTCTGACCTTGAAGCTCTTGCGGGTAGGCAGAGTGTATTCGGCGTTGATCTTGCCCTTCTTGTCTATAGGTTGACCGAGGACATTGAGCATGCGCCCGAAAACGCTCTCCGCCGGCGGCAAGCTCAGGAATTTATTCAAGGCGGCGACCGGACAATTACGCTGTATGCCGTAGGTCGGGGCCAGGGCGATACAGCGGCAGATGTTGTTCTCCCTGTGCTCGACGATCTCCAGGGTCACCGGTTTCCCGTCGTAAGTCTCCAGCTCCATTATCTCGTATATGGGAGGCATGCCGTGCGGGGGTTCTATCTTGACGTCCACGACCGGCCCGGCGGTGCCTACGACCTTGCCTATATGTTCCATATATCTATCTCCCTGATCTTCATTTCCTGGTCAATCTTGACGAGATTATCTCCCTGATGGTCTTGTCCGCCAGCGAATGCACGTGTTTAAAATACTGCAGGCTCAACTGCTGTTTCATCCTGGCAAGTTCCTGTTCGCTTCCCTCCAGGTGCATCAATCTCGCGCCGAACTCCGAAAACTTGCTTGTCCAGGCGATGTTATAAAGAGAAAAAGAAAGCCTGAAACGTATCAATCCTTCCATCACGGCCCCCGGAGACGGCTCAACCGCGGTAACCCCTCCGCTAAAATCCGGCCCCGGCATACCGGCTTCGCCGTCCTGCTCCGCCCCGCAGGGAAGCAGCCGGTCAAGCCTCACCTTCCACGCTCCGACATTTACCGACTGCGGATAGGCGATCGAAACGCTGCCGTATTCCCCTTTCAGAAGCCCCCTGACCAGGCAGCCCTGCAGAGCGCCGATCTCTGCCGGCCTTATCTCCTCGCTCAAACCGGGCATGCGTTTGAACTGCCGGCCCTTGTCCTCAAAGAAATTCCAGCCGCGCTCGCCCAGCACGACAAAAACATCGCGTTCGCTCCTGGACGACTCAAAAGCGGCATTAGCCACCGCGCTGTTGAGTTCACCGACGAAACCGTTATCCGTGTTGACCACCACGAAACACGCCGGTAAGCCGGGATTGCCGGAGAGAAAAGGGTGTTTTACGCCAAGGCGCAAAAGCATCGCGAAAACATTCTCTATGACGGAAGCCACATCTTCAAGGGCCTTGGCCTTGGACTGAAATTGCCTCAACTGAATGGCGCTTCCTGATTTGAGCGCCTCGATGATCGCGCCCAGGCTTTTGTTGAGTTCCAGGTCGCTCTTCAGCTCGGCTACCGAAATCATCCCCGGTTCTCCCGATCCCGGAGCGAAGAGAAGAACTCCTCGATCTCCGCGTCCAGGGCGGTTTTTATTTCGTCGCTGAGATCGCGTTTGGAATCCAGCAGCCCGGCGAGCTCCGGATCTGTTTCCGTCAGATAAGTGAAAAATCCCTCTTTGAACGCCTTGACTTCTTGCGCTCCGCGTTTTTCCAGGGCGCCGCTCTTAAGGGCGTAGAACGTCACGATCTCCTCGAGCGTCGAGACCGGCCTGCCGTTCTCCTGGGTGAGAAGCTCCCTCAATATCTCGCCGCGTTTCATCTGGCGCATGGCCTCATCGGAAAGTTTGGTCCTCAACCTGGTCAGACGCAGCAATTCCCGGTATTGCGCGTATTCCAGACGCAGCCCGCCGCTTACCTTTTTTACCGCGGGGCACTGCACCTTGCTGCCGATACGGGAAACGGAAAGCCCCATGTCTATGGCCGGCTTGAAACCTTCGTGAAAAAGCGACGCGTTCAGATAAACCTGCCCGTCGGTCATGGAAACGAGGTTGGACTGGACGTAACCGGTGATGTCGCCCTGCAGGGTGGAAACGATCGGCAGAAAAGTCATGGTCCCGCCTCCGTGTTCCGGTTTGAGCTTACCCGCCCTTTCCATAAGCTGCGAATGAATATAAAAGATGTCTCCCGGATAGGCCTCTCTTCCGGGCGGGCGCTCCAGCAGAAGCGACATCTGCCTGTAAGCCCAGGCGTGCTTTATGAGATCATCGAATACCACCAGCACGTCGCGGCCGTGGAACATAAAATATTCTCCGATGGCGGAGGCGGAATACGGGCAGAGATATTGTTCCGCCGAGGAGGTGGCTGCGGTCGAGGCCATCACAATGGTATAATCCAGCGCGTTCTTCTGCGCCAGAAGCGAGACAGCGCGTTTGAGGCTGGTGTAGCTGCCGCCTATGCAGACGTATATGCAGACGACGTCTTTGCCTTTCTGGTTTATGATGGCGTCTATGCCGATGCTGCTCTTTCCGGTCTGGCGGTCCCCTATCAGCAGTTCCCTCTGGCCCTTGCCTACCGGGATGGCCAGATCGATGATCTTGACGCCGGTTTCGAGCGGATCCACGACCGGGTCGCGCTCTATAACTCCCATCGCCTCGCGGAACACAGGGTAGTGCTCGGACGCGGTTATCGCGCCTTTGTCATCGAGAGGCCTGCCGGCGCAATCCACTATCCTTCCCAGGTAGCCGTCCCCCACCGGGATGGTCAATAATTCGGAACGGCTGACCAGAGTATCGCCCATCCTGATGTTGCTGTCGTCTCCCAGGGAAACGATAAGCACCGACTCGGGGTTAAAACCGAGTATCAACCCCTTGGTCCCGTTGGAGAGGTCCACAAGCTGGCCGTAAATACAGGAAGGCAGTCCCGAGGCCATGACTATACCCTGGCGCACCTCCTGCACCCGCCCTACTTCGCTGATGTCCAGATTAGGTATATGCAGTTGATTGCTCATGCTGTTCCTTAAGCAGCCCCGAAGAATGGAGCGGAATGATGTCCGCGGGAAAAAAGAAACCGCTATTTGCCCGGGCCGTTCTTGAGAAAAGGTATGACCTTGCGTAATTTGTTCCTGAGACTGGCGTCTATAACCAGGTCTCCGGTCTGAATCACTATACCGGTGATCAGTTCCGGGTTCACATCTTCGTTTATTTCGACATCCGTCTTCATTTTGCGCGAAAGCAGGTCTTTCAGCCTCGCGCGCTCTTCGTCCTCCAGCGGGCAGCTGGAGGATATCCTGACCGAGCCTGTGCCCACCGAGAATTTCTCTTCGTCGAGTCCTTCGATCTCGCCGGTGATCTCTTTTATGATCTGCCTCTGGAGGCTGCTTCTTCCATCGCCGCTGAAGGCGTACCGGATCATCTCCGTGGCCAGAGCTATTGCCTTCTCTGCCGTCTGCGATTCCATGCTCTGCCGGAGCTTATCCAGTTCTTCCTTGCCGTGCAGAACGGCCTTACGGCTGTTCTCCCTGGCCTGCTCTTCGGCGCGAGCAAGGATGCTTTCCGTCTCTTTCTTGGCCGCTTCGACTATACTTTTCGCCTCCTGCCTGCCTTTTTCGACCTCAGCGATCCTCTCCGCCTTGGCTTTCTCCAGTTCCTCCCGCAGCGCGGCTTCCTTCATCAACGCCTTCTCGTTAAGATCGCGCAAACGCCGCAAAGCGGAATTAAGATGATTATAGAAAAGGAACCGCAGTATGAATATTAATCCCACGAAAGTCACTATCTGTATCAGGGCCAGTTGAAGAAGCATCTGCTTCGCTCCGGGTTAAGGTCCCCGGCCGGGCCCATTACTGGGCCAGGCTCCGGGATGTCATTTAAAAAGATTGAACACTATAAGCAGGGCGATGACGGCGATCGCCTCCGCGAATAAGAAAGCGATGATCATGGCCAGCATGACCCTCGGCGTGGCGGAAGGATTACGCCCTATGGCCTGGACGGAACCATACCCCACAAAGGCTATGACAAGGGCGGGCCCCAGGGTGCTCAAGAACATTATCAGGAGTATGGTCAGGTTACGCATAATATCTATCCTTCCACAAGGATATCCAGAGAATTGTCCCGCAGGGCCGCGACCCCGTCCTTTATGAAAATATTACGCTCCTGTCCCGGCCTATCGGAAGAGGCCGTTCTCAGCTTGACGTACCCGCTGCGCAGACGATACAGAAAAGGCTGGTGAAAATCGAGCACGCAAACCTCTCCGTCGCAGCCGGGGAGGATGACTTCTTTAGCCTCGCCCTCGAAAAGCTTCTCGTAGATGGTCAAAACCCTGGTCTTCATACCGTATGCGCGTTATTTGAACAGATACGCCTTCCAGCGCTCACCCATATCCGTCATATCCCTGAATCCGTATATATCCATGAAGAACGTTTTCCAGTCATTGTTGAGCTTATTATCCCTTAGGGCCCTGCAAAAATCAATGAATTTCTCCTTCCCATATTCCTGCATCAGGAACTGCACCACCGCCGCGGACTCCGCGTAGAAAACCTCCGGCATGAACAACCCGGGTTTGGTTATTTCCGTCAGTTTATCCAGATGAATAAACATGCTGGTCTTCACCAGCACCCGGGCGATAGCGATGTATTGTCCGCCGTCTTTCTCCTGCGAACAGGCGATTCCTTCGTCCAGCCATAAAGGAAGCCGGCGGTCGTAGCCGACGAACTCCCTGAAGATAAGATGGGTCATTTCATGCGGCAGGGTGGTATCCAGGAAACTCCCGGCGTAGAAAAAGGTGTCGATCCTGCGTTTGCGTACATTGGCGATGCCCCCCGACCAATGCGGCTGTTTGGTGCCGGCCAGATAGTCGTCCCGGGAAGGATAAAGATTGATGGTGCAGGCATTATCCCAGGTCCAGAAATTGAAACGCCGGAACCCCAGATTCTCGGTGATACTATCGTAGTATTTCTCGGCCTTTTCCAGGACGGCGTCCACATAATGCTCCGGGTCGGACTTGTAATAGACCTTGAAATGCGCGCTTTTCTTTACCTGCCAGAGCTCGTTCGCTTCCCCGCGCCGGACAGGTAAAAGGAAGAAGGAAATCGGGATCAAAAGCGCCAAGAAGGGGCTTAGCGATCTATGGAGGCAGTGCATAAGCGCTCTTTCATACCGACGGTTTGCCGTCGTCTTGCTGAGAGGCGTTTTCTTTACCGTCGGAAGTCTCACGGTTCTCTTCGCCGAAAGTGGGCGTGGAGATCACTTTTATCTGCGTCTGCCAGATAAAGTAGGAAGCGATGCCGATGAATCCAAGGAAGAGTATTATTATCAGGATCAGTCTCCAGACCGCGGCAGCGGGAACCGGCTTTGCCTGGGCGAGCAGTCCTCTGGCCGTGGCCAGGTCTTCTTTCGCCGACTCCATCAGACGCTGGTTATCGCGAAACAGGGAGATATGTCTTTCCGGGTTTACCGACTCGGCTTTTTGATTCTCTTCAACCATCTTCAGTTTGCGCTCGATGTTTTCCTTCAGAAAATTTACCCTCTCCCGGAAGTCGGTCTCCGCCAGCAGTTTTACCGTTTTGTCGAGTTCCGAACGCATCGACTCGATCTCGGCCGCCGGAACCATCCAGACGTCCATCATCTCTATCTCGCGCTCCACGCTCTCGCCCGGCGCCAGTTCGTACTGCCCGTAAACGAAATAAGACCCCTGCTGGTTGTCGTAACCCACTTCAAGGTCTCCTTTATCTATGATATGCTCCGGTTTGACTTCCTTGGGCAGATATACCTTGATGGGGACCGACTGTTTCTCGGTCTTGGAAGGATTGAAAGCCATAGCCTTCAGGACTATGCCCGCGTGAGCGTCCGCGGCGCAGGCGAAGAGAATAAACAAGAGGATGAATAATTTTCTCATTTAAAGCCCCCCTACTTTCATTATTTAAACTCGAACCAGGTCTGAGTGACGGGTTTATTGGCGATGTTGTCTATCATCTTCTGGTTGATGTCCATTACCGCCTTCAATTCCTGGGTTTTGTTCTTCAAATAGGTCATATCGCTCTTTTTCTCTTCGTTGACCTCAAGAAGCTTTTCCAGGCTGACGTTCTGTTCCATGCTGACTTTCTTCAACTCCCTGCCGATATTTACCAGCTGCATGTAAACCGAATTGATGTCTGTAGCGCTTCCCGCTACCTCCTTGACCTGATCTACAAGGTCTTTGCTGATCTTGCCCAGGGCCGACTCTATCACGGCGAACTGACTGCTGAGAGTATCGGCGACTTTCGAAAAATTGTTCAGACCGGATGTGGTGCCGAGCACGGCGGAGACCTGCCCGGCTATCTGTTCGATGTCCGAACGGATCACCGAAATGATCATCGCGTCCAGAGAGCCGTATGTGGATTCCGAGCAAACGATTGTAAAGTCGCCCCTGCCCCAGCCGGAAGAAACGGTAATGGTGTATTCGTATATACCTGCGGAGACCTCGGTCATCACGCCTTTAGACACGCGCTGGACGTTATTCGGGTCGTAGAAGTCCACGGTCGGCTGGACCCCCGGATAAGTGCGGTAACGCACCACCATATCCGTGCCGCTCCTGACCGAATTCTCCCGGTTCAATATCTCCGATCTTATATCAGTTTCCTGCTGCTGGCGCGACTCCTCTATCTTGTTGGGAATGTCGGTCTCGGTGGCGGTGAGTATCCTGGCCGTATCCTCCTTGATCTCCTCCTTGGCCTGAGTGATCTTCTGCGGTATGTCCTGCGTGACCTGGGACTGAATGGTCGCGGTCTGCGTCTGCAGGTTTTGCAGTATGGCCGTCTGTCCCTTGGCGGTCAATTCCGTCGTTACGTCTATCGAAGCCCCGGAATTGTAACTGCTGCCGCGGAACACGACCGTGGATCTGACGAAATAAGTCTTGCCGGAAGTAAGGCCGGTGTTGGCCCAGGTGAACCAGAAGGCGCCGTTGCCGTCCGGCGCGCCGGAGCTCAATGTCTTTATCAACGTTTCCCCGTCGTAAACGCTTAAAGCGGCGGAAGTGAGATCCGCCCTGTCGATCTCGTTCAAACCCACGATCTTTCCCCTTCTTTCCAGCCAGGAAGAGGCGCTGATGGTATCGGTGGCGGAATTATAGGCCGTGGAAAGCAGGACGTGCCACTCGATCTGCGCGCTTATGGAGTTTTCCAGCAGGAGCGTGATGCTCTTATTGCCGTCGGCTATCCAGTCCGTGCTTCTTTCTATATAACCCTCTTTCGACCAGAAGGTGGTGTAATGTCCGTAGGGATACTCGTGCGTGACCGGACAGATAATGGTAGCGCTGGGGTCTGACCACCAGGTATCCCTGACGCTGAGGTTCTGCAGATTATCCATATTATCGTAATCCTTGACCATCCAGGTGATCTGGTAATAGATGATGTTGAAAGAAGGCGATACGGAATAGACGGTGTCGTCCGTCGGGTCGGAAACCTTGAGCAAAGCCTTTTGCCCGTGGTAATCCGGCGGCGCCCAGGTATAGGCGCCATTGTTGGGGGTGCTGGTGACTATGGTCGTCCATGTGCTTCCGGCATCCACGCTGTAATCAAGCTTGACGTTGGGGATCTGCCCCCTGGTCTGCCAGGTGACGGCGCGCGGTTCGTTAACCGCCCAATCGATGTTCGCCGCAGGATAGGTTATGTTGAATCCGCCGCGTATCCTGAAATTGTTGTTGGAGGCGTCCGAGATGATGGTGCGCGTGGGATCATATATCTTTATCTTCAGGGTATTGACGCAGATGGTGTCGTCCGGGATCACCCAGTTGTAACTGCCGGTATTAGGCGCCTCGGTCTTTATGGTGTGCGTGGTGGCGAAATTATCGGAAGAATAAACTATGGTCAGCGGATTGATCGACAACCCTTTGCTGGTCCAGGTGATGTTCACGCTGTCTCCCACGACGTATTCCTCTCCGCCGTTGGGAGAAGTAACGGTGACCTGCGGATGCTGCAGGACGTTGAATGCCTCGGAGGTGGCAATCGTCGCCGGCCGGTTGCCGTCCACGATGCGTATCTTCATATTGTTGGTCGGTTCGTCCGGCACGCTCCAGCTGTAACTCCCGTCGTTCGCCTCTCCCACCCCTATCGTTTCCAAAGTGATGAAGTTGTCGGTGGAATACTGCAGCAGCAGATTATCGCTGACCGCCCCCTCGGATACCCAGGTGATGACCGCCGGGTCTCCCACCGCCCAGTAAGTGGCGGAGACCGGCGCGGTAATCGTTATCTTGGGATAATCGATTGTAAAAACGGCGTCGGAGTCATCAACGGTAGTGGCGCGCTGGTTGTCGGTTATCCGCACCAGGGCGTTGGCGGAATAATCCTCGGGAATGGTCCATTCGTAAGAGCCGCTGTTGGTGACCCCGTTGGCTATCGGTTTCCAATTCGAGCCGCCGTCCACGGAGTATTGAAGCACAAGATTGTTGCTCAAGGGGCCGCCGTTATCGTGCCAGGTGATATTGTGTTTGGTCCCTATCCTCCACCTCTCCCCTCCGTTGGGGGAATCGATGGTAACCACCGGGAACGGCAGGATGGAAAAACCGGCGTTGGACTTATCCGTTATCTGGGGGACGGAATTATCGGTGATCCTGATCCTCAAGACGGTAGAAAGGACTTCCGGAACGCGCCAGATATAGACCCCGGTGTTGGCGACATTATCCGCGATCTCGTTTATATCCAGCACGAAGTTGTCGCGGGAATACTCGATCTTAAGGCTGTTGCTGACCGTCCCTTCCGTGGACCAGGTGATGTTCTCGTTATCGGTAACCACGAGGATTTCCCCGCCGTTGGGCCGCGTAACCGTAATGATGGGATAAGCTATGGAAAAGACGGTATCGGTGGTATCCTCGATATAAGGAGGTTCATTATCCTTAATCTTGATCTTGCAGGTCGAAGAGATATTCTCCGGGACGGTCCAGGCATAAGAATGGTTGTTGGTAGGCCCGCTATAAACCGGCAGCCAGGTTGTTCCGCCGTTGACGCTGTAGGTGATGGTCACGTCGTCGGAAACCTGCCCGATGACATTCCAGAGTATCTCGTGGCTCGTCCCGTAAGGCCAAACCTCGCCGCCGTTGGGCGTGGTGATGGTGATACTGGGAGCGGATATCTGGAATACCGCTTCGGATGTATCCTGCGTCGCGGTGCGGGAATAATCGTATATGCGCACTTTACAGTTATCCGAGATATCGTTCGGTATATGCCAGATATAGGTGCCCTCGTTGGAAATACCGCCGGCAATGCTTTTCCAGGTGCTGCCGTTGTTCACCGAATATTGCAGAACGAGGTTGTTGCTGATTGAATTGTGGTCCCCGACGGAAGTCCAGGTTATGGGGTAATCCAGACCGACCACCCATAATTCACCTCCGTTGGGGGAGGTCAAGGTCAGCGAAGGCGCGATGATGGAGTTGTTATTTTTGGACTCTCCTTTGACGCCGGGCTGAGAGTCATCGGAGACTCTGATCTTTAACTCGCTGGTAGGCGAATCGGCGGTTTTCCAGGAATAAGTGCCGCTGTTAGCCAGGCCGCCGGCGATCGTCTGCCAGGCGCTTCCGCCGTTGACGCTGTATTCAAGTTTGATGGCGTTCAAACCGATGCTCCCCACCGACTCCCAGGTAATGTTGTAGGTCCCGGCGGCATAAAGAGACTCCCCGCCGTTGGGCCAGGTAAGCGTAAGCTGGGGTTTCTGGATGGTAAAGTCGGCGTCTGAGGCGTCTTCGACCCAGGGAAAGTTCTCGGTATCGTCGCATTTGATCTTGATCCTGGCGGTGCTGATCTCCACCTCCGGAGGTATCCAGAAATAAGAACCGTTATTGGGCCTCTGGTCGGAAATGACCTCATAATGCTCTCCGGAATCGGTAGAGAAATAAACGGTGAGGAACTGGTCGTCCAGGGCGTCCCCGATGGTGAACCATTTAACCTCATAGGGGGCGCCGATGGTGGTCTTTTCCCCGCCGTTCGGCTGCACCAGCACGATTATAGGCTTATCCAGCACCTCGAAATAAGCGTCGCTTTCATCATGCACTTCCGGCCTGCTGGTATCCGTGATCCTGATCTTGACGCTGGCGCCGACCGCTCCCTGCGGGATCACCCAGGAATAACTGCCGTCGTCCGCCTCGTTCTCGGAAACCGTCACCCAGTTTTCTTCTTCATCCGCGGAATATTCTATCTTGAGGGCGTTCTCGCCTATGGCCCCATCCGAGGACCACGCGATCTCGCGGGCGTCCCCTCTCACCCATTTCTCGGAACCGTTGGGAGAGGAGAGCGTGATCGTCGGCAGCGTAATGGTGAAATCGCCTCCGGACGCGGTCTCTATTTGGGCCTGGGTGTCCCTGCCCGGCGGAACGGCGGTCTCCGCGATGCGGATCCTCACCCGCGAAGAGAGGACGTTCGGAACCGTGCAGGCGTAGGTCCCGGTGTTGCTTACCGATGACTGCAGCAGCGTCCAGGTGGAGCCGCTGTCAACGGAATAATACACGTCCACCAGCGGATTTACGTTGCCCGTATTGTTCCAGGTGATGTCCTTCGCGCTGCCGGCTTTCCATATCTCTCCCCCCACCGGAGAAGTGATGGTCATCGCCGGTTTCGGCACGATGGAAAAGACGGTGTTGGAACGGTCGGTGATATTGGTATTGTTCATATCCGTGATGCGCATTAAACAAACGGAAGAAATATAGCTCTCCCTGTTCGGTATATTCCAGATGTATAACCCGTTATTGATACGCTGGTCCGCTACAGGAGGATAGAGCCAGGTAGTCCCTCCGTCTAAAGAACATTCTATCTTCAGGTTGTTGGATACGGTGCCGTAGGAAGACCAGGTGATATTGTGCGTGGAGCCGATCTCCCACTGGTTGCCGCCGTCGGGAGAATTCAATATCAACCCCATTATACCGAACACGGCGTCCGAAGTGTCCTGAATGGCGGAATATTTCTTGCTGGTTACCCTGATCAGGGCGTTGGGAGAAGGATTGTTCGCCACCTGCCATTCATAAGCGCCGTTATTCACCAGATTATCCACTATCAGCATCCAGGTGGAGCCGCCGTCGGTGGAATATTCGATCTTCACCTGATTATCCGCCCCGTCGATACCCTGCGACGTCCAGGTTATCAAAGCGGTGGTGCCGATAGGCAAAGATTCCCCTCCGTTGGGAGAGGTTATCGTCAACACGGCGTCCAGATAAGAAAACCCCACGTTCTGCAGGACCGGGGTCTCCTGCCCGTAGGAATTCAATACGGCCTTATACTGCACCCAGCGGTCGTTAACGGTATCGGAATTAAGGAAGTTAACCTGGCTGCCGGCGGGCGTGATGTAATAAGTCGGCTCGGAAGTGGTAAAAACACTGACCGTGTCCAGCAGAGGCGTGCCGACGCCGTCGGCGGAATTCAGGAAAGCGCGGAAAAAGAATTCCCCGCTGGGAAATTTTGTCTGGAAAGCGGCGAGATTGTTATTGATCTCCGGGGCCTCGTTGGTCTGACTGAACCCGCCGCTCACCTCCTTCCAGACCGTCCCGTCCCACCAGTGCCAGTTGTAGCCGTCGCAGGAAACCTGATACCTGATGTCGGTGTCCAGCGGTATGGTATTCACTTCCTGGAAAGCCGTGAGATTGTTGTCGTAAAATACGCCCAGCACCGGCTGGATGACCGGATTGGTGGTATAATAGACCTCCATGCCGGTGGGATTGGCGGTCTCGGTAAAGACGAAACCCACGTAAGGCTTGACCGCCGCTTTCTTATAGACCATTATCTTGTCCACGTAGATGGCATCCGTAGAAGAGCGTATGGTCGGCTTTATCGCCAGGCCCGGGCCCGCTACGTACCCGGCGTTATAGGTGAGCTTGTCTCCGGTGCTAAGCTCGAAGATTACCTGACCGGTCTGTCCGTTCAGCGTGTCGTGCGGTTTCCAGGACATCTTGTCTTTGTTCCACATGGCGAAGGTATATGCGGTGCGCACGGAATTCCAGGTCGTGTAGCCGTTGCCGGACTCGTCGTAATAATAACCGTTGGAATTGATCAGCACGTCGTAACCGGCCTTGTAATTGGAATTGTTCATGCCGGTGGAGACCTTGGCGTTGGGGTCGCAGATGCCGATGAAATGCCTGCCGGTCTTGTTGGCCGTCTGCCAGGTCACCTCGGTGGTGATATCGTAATTCGGGCTGACGTTGGACTTCGCCTGCAGATAACCGTTATGCGCGACCTTGGCCACGCTGCGGCCGCCCTGCGTGGTGTCGGTAAGGGTGAATCTCCAGAAAAGGCTGTTCAGAGAAACCCCGCCGGCATTGTCGAAGGTGCCGCTGATGGAGGCGTTTGTGCCGCCGGTAACTGAAGAAGGCAGAACCGGTCCCGAGCTCAGTTGAAATTGACAGGCGATATTGAACAGCGCCGCCGGCGCCGCGGAACTGGAAAAGAGCTGGTTATTGTTCTGGTCGAGGACTGCCCATGACCAGTAATAGAGATGCCCGGCGGTCAGGCCGGAAGGCATAGTTATGGAAACGTTGTTGATTGTGCTGGTCCCGACCGGTATATTGAAAGTGCTGCTGTCTATCTCCTGGAAAGACGCCCCTGTATCCACATCGGTGAGCGTGAAACGGAATCTTAATCCGTTCATCGCTATGGAATAATTGTTTGTAAAGGTGCCGCCGATGGTAGTTATGACCTGTCCCGGCGTCACGTTCTTCTCCATAAAAGGGCCGGCCGTCATTCTCAAAAGGTCGCTGTAAAGGGTGAACGGCTGCGATATGCTCTGCGCCTCCACCAGGGCCCCGTTGGCCCAGCGCAGTTCCCAATACCAGTCATACGTCCTGCCCGCGACTATGCCGGAAGGGATAGCGACCGTGGTCGAGACCGTGCTCGCGCCGGCGGAAAGGTTAAAGGGACTGCTGTCCATACCGAAGATGGAGGAAATGGTGGTCAGGTTGCAATACTGCGAATCCCATTTGTCCAGTCCGGCGTCGAAATCATCGAAGAATTCGAAAACCCCGTCTCCGTCGCTAAGGCTGGCCGCGTCCGCCTTGCCGTAATACATATAGATGACCTTTTGTTCCGTGTAGGGCAATACCGGTATCTTCACCCAGAAACGCGCCTCTTTCCCGGTGTAGGAGAAGGACTCCGCGTAATAATTCAGGAGAGTGCTCCCGTCGCTGTCCACGAAACGCACGTCTCCGCCGTCGGCCAGGCAGTGCAGCCAGAAATCCCTGTGGTTCTTGTCCACGTCTACCGCCACCTGGAAATCGGTAAGCTCCTGCGTATTCAGGGTATTGTCTATCCTGATGGTCTCTTTGTAAAGCCATCCGGCAAGAGCGGGGCCGTCCGCGGGCTCCTCTTTCGCCACCAGATAGGTGGAGATAAGGTGATTGAACTCCGTCGGTTTCAGCACCGGGGTGATCGCCTCCCCGTAAGAACTGTAGGCGTAAACGGAGAATTTTTTCGTGCCGGTCAAATGAAGGTTGCGCCAGGTGCTTCCGGGATCGAGAGTAGCCATACCTCCTTTGGCCGAAAGGGTCAAAGTGGTGGGAGACGGGCTGATGTCCCCGGTGACGGTGATATTATTGGCGCCTTCTTCATAGTCTATGAGCTTCAGATAACGCGCGCCTCCGGTATTTATGTAATAATCCTTGCCCACGCTCACCAGGGTATCGGCGCTCTGGTAAATCTGCCCCTTGCCGCCGTTCATATCGTCCGTCACCACGCACAGCGGCTTGTCCGCGCTCAAACGCGCGCGCAGGGTCATGGCGCTCCCGGAGTTCGGTATATGCCTGTAACTCTGCCCTTTGTTCAAGGTGCCGCTGTAATCCCCGGTGACTCCGTCCAGATTGTCGAAAACGATGTTGGTGTTATCCTCATAGGCGGTAAAGGTAATGTTGGCGTCCGGACAGTAGAAATAATACTCTTTCATATCCGGAGACCTTATCTGCTCCGAGGAGTCGCCGTGGCCGATCAGCCCGGCCTGGACCGTGACCGGCTTGGTCGCCTCTATATGCCAGACCTCGCCCCTGGAATCCACCCTGTTCCAGCCGAACCAGAAATTGCCGGCGTCCAGCGTCAAGGTGCCGGTATCGTCGCCCTTGCCGTAGTCGGTAATCTTGATCTGGGTATCGTCGTTGTAGGCGGTGATGATCACGTCCCCGTCGTAGTTGTAAGCCGGGCACCAAAGCCAGAGGTCGTTGCCGCTGGCGGCGTAAAAGTCGTCGTCGTAAGTGCTGCTGGGTTCTATGGATGAGGCGAATAAGGTGATCGGCTTCTGGGAGTAAACGTGGTAACAGGTCAGCGCCGTGTCCGTGTATCTCTGCGTTTCGCCCACGGAGGTGAAGTCCAGGAAGGTGGAGGCCACCACCTGACCTTCGGCGTTCAGTTTTTCTATATAGACGCGGTTGGGGGCATCGGTAGAGATGATGTCGAGGAAAGTGAAACTCAAAGCGTAGAAATCCGTGCCTATCATAGATTCCGCCAGGCTGGCGTCCGATTCCGAGGCCGCGCTCGATTTACCGTATAACAGGTATATCTCCTTGGCCGTCCCCTGCGGGATGCTCGGCACGGTTACCCAGCAGGAGGCGCTCTTTTTCTCCTTGCTGAAGCCCATGACGCGGTATTTCAAAGGCGTTTTGCCGTCGGAGTCGGTGAAACGGATGTCGGAACCGTCGTCTGCCACATGATCCCAGAAATCTATGTCCGCAGAGGGAATCTCCACCTTGACGGTGGTATTTGCGTAGGCAGAGCTCCCCGAGCTATTGTCCACCACTATCTTCTGCCGGTAGAGATAATCTGCCAGCACCTTGGAAAGTTTAGCCGTGCCTGCGGAGAGCACCACCTCGGAGGTGTTGGCGTATTCATAGGTATTCTCGAAGTCGTAAGTAATTTCCTGCACTCCCTGCGGCCCCAGCCAGGAAGACCAGGCCCCGGGAGAACCGTTGGAATCAGGCGCGGTGCGCATCTGAAAACGGATGTCGGTGCCGGAAGGCAGAGTGGAGGTCCAGAAAAGGCTCTTGAGCCTGTCGGTGGTAAAAGTGGTATCGTAAGCAGTGGAAACAAGCGTTTCCTGCTGCGGATACTTGTTATAATTTATGGTAATACTGTCCAACTGCGGCGGGCTGGCAAGGTCGTAGCAGAAGAACCTCATCCTGTATTGCAGGTATTTGTCCTTGTCGTTCACCGAACTGTATGAAGACAGGTCCCTGCCTTTGGTTATCTTGCCGGCATATCCCCAGGCAATGGCGTCCGAGAGGGAACTGTTGTTGCCGGTGCGCACGCGCACCTCGATCTGCCCCTGGGAGTTGTCCTGCCAGGTAACGGCCCCGTATCCGGCGTTGTTGCCGATCTCCTTTATCTCCGAGGTGTATTCCCCGGAAGAAAACAACAGGTACTTCATCAGCGAATAGTTACCGTATCCGCTGGAGACATAGATGTAATCACCGCTGCCGGGATACATGGCGTTGGCCTGTCCGTCCATGGAAAAAGGCATATCCTCGTTCTTCTCCCAGGTATTGCCGCTGATGGAATACCTGTAAAAATACGGGGTGCCATAGGCAATATCGTAATTATAGGAAACGAAAAGATAGATGTAGTCGCCGAACCCGGGGCTGAACAGGCTCGCTCCGACGTTGGGCATCGGCAAAACGGTCAATGTGGACCAGGTATTGGCCACCGTATCGTATCTCCAGAAAGCGGTGGAACCGTTGCCCGGAGTGACATAAATATAATCCCCGCTTCCCGGATATACCAGGTTTGCTCCCAGAGAACAGGCGGAAGGAGCTGAAGCTACCTCCTTCCAGTCGTTGTTGGCGATCGAATACCTCCAGAAGGTGGTGCTGGAACCGCCGCGCAGGACGTAAATATAACCGTCTTTATACTCGATCGCCTGGCCGGTGGAGAAGGCGGCAGGCGGGGCGGCGAGGTTGGTCCAGAGGTCGGTGCTCACCGTGTATTTCCAGAAATCGGAATAACCGCGCCCCCTGGTAACGTAGATGTCATCTCCTGTGCCCGGGTAAACGCTCTTGGAATCGTAATAAACGCCCGAAGGCGTGGATTGCAGGGTGTACCAGACAGAGGAGGAAAGATTGTATTTATAACAGGAGGTAGAGTTGCCGCCGCGCAGATAGAATACGTCATCTCCGGAAGGCATCGGGCATATCGAGGCCCCGTAACTGGCGCTGGCAGGATAGACTATGGTTTCGTCCCACCTGTTCTGGCTGATGGAATAACGGTTGAAATTAGTGCCCAAATCTCCGTGCCCGGTGCCGAGATAGAAATAAATGATATCACCGCTGCCCGGGTAATAACCGCCCGGTATGCCGGAGACGGAAAGCGGAGCCTCGGTAAGAATAGTCCAACTGTTCTGACTGAGCGAATATCTGGCGAAATCCCTGCCCCCGCCCTTCAGACAGTAGAGATAGTCCCCGGTACCCGGATACATCAGGTAACAATAATCGCTGATAGACCAGGGGGCGTCGCTAAGATATCCCCAGGTGTCGCTGTCAATGCTGTATTTGGTGAACTTGACCGCACCGGCCTGTTTAAGCATATAAATACCCTTATACGGGCCGTCGGGGATGACGCAGGTGCCGTTGCCCTCACTGGAGATCGCCTCCAGCATTGAGGTAAGCGCGATCCAGGAACCGCCGGACTCGTCATCCGTGAACTTGAGTAAAGTAGTGGAATTGTAAGCGCCCGGGCAGACGTAGATACTGCTTCCGTCGCTGACCATGCGCGCCCCGTAGGTGAACATATAAGGGCTGGAGTTTATCTGCGTCCAGATCCCGGTCTCGGTGTTGTATTTCCAGAAATTCTTGTTCATATTCCCTTCCGAGACGTAGATGTAATCCCCGCTGCCCGGATAAACCGCCCGCTGCCCTGCCCCGTGCACGATAAACGGCAGTTTCATAAGATCCACCCATTTTTTCCGGCTGACAGAGTATTTCCAGGCGTAGTTCGACCATCTGTTCGAAAAAAGATACATATAATCGCCTTTTACCACCAGACTGCCGGAGATATTCCTGCCCGGTCCGAAGTTATAATTCACCAGCGGATTGTTCCACTCTCCTGTGGCAAAGGTATAGGTTTGTAATCCGCCGTAACCGTAATAAGAAATAAAATACAGGTTGGTGTCGCTGGCGCACAACCTGCCCCACTGAAACACGGGAGGGAACGGCAGATTCTCCCAGTTATTGGTAGATATATTGTATTTAAAAAAGCCCTTCCTTAATTCCAGACTGCAACTCGCGCTGTCTATATAATAGATGGCGTTCTCGGAAGGTGAATAAACCATCCTGCCCTGGCACTGCGACCTCCAGCAGTCGGGAAGGTTGGCCCTGCGCTCCCAGGTATTGGTCGAGAGCCTGTAACGCATGAATTCCGTGCGGGCATTGGTGCGAAACATATATATGTAATCAGAACCGTCGTAAGCGGCGCAGACCCCGGTCTGGAAGGTCCCATAGGGATTGGTGCTCACCGTGGTCCAGGCTCGGCCGGTTTTGTCGTACCTGTATAGATTCGCGGTGTAAGTAGCCGTGCCGCCGGTATAATCTCTTCCTCCCAGACAATAGACGCTGTCATCCGTAACCACCAGCCTTCCTCCTCCGTAATACATGGTCTGCGGCAAAGGCGGAAGCTGTTCCCAGCTTTCGGAAGATATGTTATATCTGGAGAAACCGTTTTCGTCATATCCCTGGAGACAGTAGATATAATCTTCGCCCTGCTTATAGCCCAATGCCGCTCCGATATAGGCTCCTTTGGTATTGCCGGAAAAGCTTACATCGGCAAGCTTCTCCCATTGGAAAGAAACCGCGGTATTGCTGGAATTGACGGGATTGAAGGTAAGGAAATAACGATAGAAGTTTTTTGTGCCTTCGCCCCTGATCACATAAATGGCGTCCTGCGAAGCCACATACACGGCATCGCCGCCGCGATATAAATTAAAAGGCGCCGCCGATTCTTCCCTCCACTTCTTTTGCCCGGGATAATACCGGTAAGTGGAGCTGTAGCTGTGGTTGCTCAACAGGCGCAGTTCGCTGCCGCTGCCGTCCGGGTCGTAAATATACATCCTGCTGTTGATGTAGAAAGGCAGTGCCGGCATCTCCACGTTTTTGGCGAGCGTGGAGGAATAAGCCGAACTCTCCCAGGTGTCGGAGCCTATGGCGTATCTGCCGAACCACCTGCCGGCGCCGTACCAGGCGTAAAGGTAGTCTCCGGAACCGGGATAGACCACGTCGGAATCCCAGGTCTGGCCGGTGGGACAGTTGGAAAGCGTGGTCCAGGCGTTGGAGCCGGCGGTATAATCGAATTTGGCGAAAGTGACGGAACCGCCGCCCGCGGAGGCGTAGATATAGGGAGAATCGGCTTTGGGATAACAAAGAGAGGCGCCGACACCCACGGTAAAAGGCGCGGATTCCACCGCCGACCAGGAACCGGTGGCCTCGATGTCCGAAGGTATCACGAATCTGTAGAAGACCGAAGTGTTATTGCCGCAAAAGGCGTATGCCCGGCCGATGGAAGGCACGATAGCGATCGTCCCGCCGTAGCCTACGGTGGAAGGGACGTTGGCCTTGACATGCCAGGTGTTGGTAGAGATCTTATAGGCATAGAACTCCTTCCTGTTGCCGCCGATAAGCGCGTAGATAACGTCGCTGCCGTCGTAAGCCAAAGCGGCCCCCTGGCCCGTGCTCACGGGTATGCTCTCCATCAGTTCCCATTTTTCATCGGCGATGGACCAGCGGGCGAAGGTCTTGTTGTCGTTGCCGCACTGCCATATGGAATAGATGTAATCACCGGCCTTGACCAGAGGTGATATCCTGCCCATATAAGGGGAGAAAGGAAGACTGGACCATTCGCCGAGCCGGCTGCAAAAGGGATCTTGGTAAACCGTGTTGATCTCCACCCTGGCAGAGGTGCCGCTGCCGCCGACCACCACGTTGTTTTTCGTCCCCAGGGAGAAGTCCGTATCCGTATCGTCCGTCAGCGTCAGGGTCAAAGGGGACATTATCAACTTACCCGTGAGGCTGGTGGTAAGATTGGAGCTTTTGGAGGAGTATTTGGTCCAGTTGCTCTTGTTGGTAGGGTGTTTGGCGGTATCGGTGGAGGCCCCGCCTCTCCAGTCGCCCTGGCTGAAGTTATAGTATTCTTCGCAGAAGGCGCCGGAACAGAAACAAAGAGAGAGCGCCGCCAGCGCTATTATCATTCTCAATATTCCGGGGTATCCTCTTTTCTTCATCTCTATCTTTCCTTCAGCGTCATACTTACGCATGAAAATACTCCGGGCTGCCCGCCGGTTTTTTCTCTTCCAGGCCAGGGATACCGCAGGCGTCGGCCCTGCACTGCCTGCACTTCCTGAACTGACTTATATACGGCTCACAGGCCGAGCGCGCTTCCTGCAATTCTCCGCAGGCAGGAGGTCTTCTGTCCTTCATCTGCCAGACAGGGATAAGCGGGACGATGTTCATTATGCGCGCTCCCAGCGCCGAATACTCCTTAGCTATCGCGCTCACCTGCTCCTTGTTGACCTCCGGGATAAGCACGGTATTGATCTTCACCGTGAAGCCGGCCTTCACGGCTTTTCCGACCCCGTCCTTCTGCCGTTCTATGAGAAGCGCGGCGCCTTCTTCTCCTTTATATGTCTTCCCGTCAAAGTTGACGAACCCGTATATCTCCGCGCCTATTGCGGCATCAAGGGTATTGACGGTGACCGTGATCGTCCCGACCTTGAGCTTCTTCAATAACTCTATCTTATCCGGAAGCAGCAGCCCGTTGGTAGAGAGGCACTTTATCAGGTCCGGATGATGTTTCTCTATCAGCCTGAAGGTCTCGAAGGTCTCTTCGTTCGCCAGCGACTCTCCCGGCCCAGCTATGCCGGCGACGGTTATGCAGTATTTCCTGCGCGCCTCGCTCACTTTCTCCAGCGCCTCAACCGGGGAGATTATCTTCTCGGACACCCCGGGCCTGTCTTCCGTCAGATTAAGAGAACGCAGACAGTATTTACAGCCGATATTGCAGTCGCGCGCCACCGGAAGATGCACCCTGCCGTAGCGGGAATGCGCCGCCTCCGAGAAACAGGGGTGCCTGTCGAGGCGAAATGTTTGTTTTCGCAAAAACCGGCTTAAAATACTCATCTGACGCTGCCTCCGGCCTTATATATGTAGAGCGCTCCCATAACCACCAGGATGGCTCCTCCGACTTTCTTTATAAAGCGCCTGTGCGGCGCCACCCTTTCCAGCAGGCCGGCTGAAACAAATCCCAGGGAAAGATAAACCGAAGAGCTCAAGGCGTAAGCCAGCGAAACAAGCATGCCCTGGAACAACTTTGTACCCAGTATCAAAGGCACAAGATAAATGTATTTTCTGCCGGGATTCAACATACCCCGAAAAAGCCCAATTCCGAATCCGGCCCTGCCGTGTATCACGCTCTTGTGCCCACCGTGTTCTTTTGCTGTAAGAAAAGAATATACCCCTAAAAGGATAACAATGCTGCCGAATAAAAGATTTACGATCCTTTTATCAATGCGTAAAGAACGCCCCAGAAGACCGACGATCAGACCGAAAATGACCAGTCCGGCAAGCCTGCCGAGAAGAAACCTCAAACCGGCGTATCTGTCGGACAAGGTGAGCCCGAAAGCCAAGAAAGGACACATAAACAGCCCTTCCGCAGACAACCCGAGGACCAACGCCGTAAATATTCTCTCCATTTTCTCTCCCCGCAGGGTTAATGGCACTTCAAAGTTTTTATAACCTCGACGAATTCTTTCTCGGTAACCGTAGTCAGGAAACTCAAAAGCAGAAAATGCCTTTTTGTTTCATCGCAATAAAACCGGCAAATTACGATATTCCCGTCCGTCTGCTGTCCGCAAGGATATGTTATGCTGAGAGCGCTTTTCATGAAAGTCGCGTCATGACCGTCTGCCTTTACCTCTATTGCTCCCATCGGAGTTTCAGTGAATAACTTATACCGGTCTGAGGGAAACAAACCGGAGAGTTCTGTTATCTCTTTCCCCCAATACACGGCGAATAGGCGTTCGAACATTCCCCGTTCGCTCCTAGTTTCAAAAATCACCGCCCCTTTTTCTTTTATCCCCT
>JBAZDY010000012.1:0-28246 GCA_041654215.1 Candidatus Omnitrophota bacterium | reverse complement strand
GGTCATACTGCACGGCAAGGTTGATTATTACGGCGGCAGGCTGCAGTTTTCTTCCCCGGAGATAGAGATCATCAGCAGAGAGGAAGAGGAATCGTTGAACGCAGGCAGGATCGTCCCGGTATACAGTCTTCCTTCCGGCATAGGCCAGCGTTATTTCCGCAAGACGGTGAAATACGCGATCGATAACTGCATGCACGGGCTCAGGGATTTTCTTCCTTATGATATGCGGTCGCGCCGCGGGCTCGACAACCTCGCTCTAAGCCTGCGTGATATCCATTTTCCTCCCGACGATAACGCCCGCTCCCGGGCCTGCCGCAGGCTTTCTTTCGAAGAGTTCTTTTTCTTTCAACTTCCCCTGGCGATGAAGAAGGTCGCGCGCAAACGGGAAGACGGCATATGCCACAAGATAGAGGGTGATCTTGTGGGCGGTTTTATTTCTTCTTTGTCTTTTCGGTTGACGGATGGACAGCAGAGATGCCTGGAGGAAATCAAGAGAGACATGGCCGCACCAAAACCCATGCAAAGGCTCCTGCAGGGCGACGTGGGCTCGGGGAAAACCGTGCTGGCGTTGATCGCGGCTTTGATTTCGGCGCAGGGGGGGCATCAGTCCGCGCTGATCGCGCCCACCGAGATACTGGCAAAACAACATTTCGACAAGATCTCGCGTTTCCTGTCGGGCATATCTTCCGGCGGGGTAAAAGTGAACTGTGTTTTGCTTACCGGCGCGATGAAACCGGCAGCAAGGAGCGCGGCTGTGGAGGAGGTGCGAAGCGGCGTTTCGCAGTTGGTGGTCGGAACGCACGCCCTTTTGAGCGCGGACGTGGTTTTCCGCGACCTGGGCCTGATGGTTATAGACGAACAGCATAAATTCGGCGTAAAACAGCGGGCGGCGCTGAGCGGTAAGGGCGGGGCCGCTGACGTCCTGATAATGACCGCTACTCCCATCCCCAGGACCCTGGCGATCACGCTTTACGGCGATTTGGATATCTCGGTGCTCAGGGAAATGCCTCCGGGAAGACGCGAGGTAAAAACGCTCTGCCTGAAATCTTCCCGGAAAGAAGATCTTTACGCCTTGATGGAGGAGCATGTGCGGCAGGGCCGCCAGGCTTTTATCGTTTATCCTCTGGTTGAGGAATCGGCCGAGACGGACATCCTGAGCGCAAAGAGTATGTATGACGAGTTGACGGGGAATGTTTTCCCTTCTTTCCGGATAGGACTGGTGCACGGCAAGATGAAGACGGCCCAGCAGGCGAAGGTGATGGAGGATTTTTGTTCGAATAAACTTGATGTTCTTGTTTCTACTACTATACTGGAAGTGGGAATAGACGTCCCAAACGCCACGGTGATGGCGGTGGAGAACGCGGAGAGGTTCGGGCTGGCACAGCTTCATCAACTGCGCGGCAGGGTGGGCAGGGGGTCTCATCCGTCGGTCTGCGTGCTGATCTCCGATGCCGTGAGCGAGGACGCGCTGGCAAGGCTGGCGGCAATGGAGCGTTATTCGGACGGGTTCCGTATAGCGGAGGAGGATCTGAAAATAAGGGGGCCGGGAGAGTTTTTCGGCAGCAGGCAGCACGGCCTGTCTCAGTTGAAGATAGCCGATCCCCTGGCACAGATGCAGCTGTTGAGGGCCGCTCGCAGCGAGGCGCTGCGCATAACCTCTGCCGACCCTTCTTTGTCCGGAGGAGAGAACAGAGAGATGAGAGAAGAGATGGTTCGCAGGTTCCCCGAATACGAAAAGGCGATGTTGACAGGATGATACGAATAACTACCGGTATTTACCGCGGCAGGCCTTTGCGTATGCCCGCCGGGATCAGGCCTACGCAGCAAAAGGTAAGAAAGGCGTTGTTCGATATATTGGGAGATATCGAAGGGGTGTCTTTTCTGGAATTGTTTGCCGGTTCGGGCGCGGTGGCGCTGGAAGCGGTTTCCCGCGGCGCCGCTTCGGCGGTGCTGGTGGAGAAGGAGTCGGTCTGCGTGGAGGCTATCCGGGAGAACATAGCTAAACTGAACGCTTCGAACTGCCGCTTACTGCAGGTTCCCGTTTATGAAGGAATGCGCCTGCTTTTTCGGGAAGGCGGGCGGTTCGATATCGTTTTTCTGGACCCCCCTTACGTGGCCGGAGAGACAAAAAAAATCTTGCAAACCATAGACGAGTATGATATATTGACCTCCGATGGTTTGCTTGTAATTCAGCATTCGATTTCGGAAAGATTGTCTTGCAGACATTATTTGATAAAAGAAGCGATATACGGGGACACTAAACTTTCTTTCTTCCGAAAGATTCCTGATTAATCGAGACGCAGAAATCCCCGGCTTTAACATAGGTAGCTTCATTTTCCTGCCAAAACTGCCGTTTCATACTTCGACGGCGCAGATAATATAAGCGCCACTCAGTATCAAAATCATGAGTAAACCGCGGTTTTTAGTCCGTGGAGCGTCGAACTGATTACGATTTCGGGTTGAGTCCCCGGGGACACCGCTGGAATCAGCCGCACAGGAGGCAGGTTCTTTTTTTCGTTTTTCCGGGGCGCGGCGTATCTTTAGCCGTAAAATCCCGATATATAACATATTTAGAGGCGGACTGGAATCGCGGGGGAAGTTATATAAATGAGCCGGCATGCTTTATACCCTGGTACATTTGATCCCGTAACTTACGGGCATATAGATATTATTAAGAGGGGGACCGGAATCTTTCCGGAATTGATCGTAGCAGTCGCCGCTAATCCTTATAAAAAGCCGCTTTTCAACGTTCAGGAAAGAGTTGATATGCTTTCCCGGGCGGTTTCCGGCCTGCCGGGAGTGTCAATAGAAGCTTTTGACGGTCTGGTAGTGGATTTCGCTCGCAGGAAGAAAGCTGAGGTGCTCATCCGCGGGCTGCGTATGATTTCGGATTTCGAGTATGAGTTCCAGATGGCCCTGACCAACAGGAAATTAGCTCCCGAAATAGAGACGCTATTTCTTATGCCGCAGGAGAAATACAGTTACGTTTCTTCCCGTTTGTTAAAGGAAGCCGGTGATCTCGGAGCGGATCTTTCGTGTTTTGTCCCTTCTTACGTGGAAGAGGCGCTAAAGAAGAAACTCGCCGGGTTGAAAAGATGAAAATAGATGTCAGGAATATCCCTCCCGAAGGGCTGTTCAGGGAAGAGAACATCCCTCCGGAAGAGCTGGATATGGAAACCGAACTGGTGTCACTTTCCGGCCCCGTAGCGGTAAAGGCCAGGATCTTCAGAATAGGGGATATACTTGACATAAACGCCGCCGTCAGCGCGGTGCTTGAACTAAGCTGCAGCCGTTGCCTGTGCGATTATTCTCTGCCCCTGGCAAAGGCGTTCAGGTTCGACCATCGTATCGAATCAGGAGAAGAAGAAGCGGACCTGACGCCGTATATAAGGGATGAGTTGATGGTCGACTATCCGGTTAAACCGCTGTGTAATGATAATTGTAAAGGGCTCTGCCGCGGTTGCGGGGCCGATCTAAATAAAGGAGGTTGTTCCTGTGGCGCTACCAAAGAGAAAACACTCTAAAACCAGGGGAAGAAAACGCAGAACTCACTGGGTGTTGAAGGAGCCTAAGCTCGTTCCCTGTCCGCAATGCAAACAGCCGGTTCTGCCCCATCACGTCTGCAAAGTTTGCGGGACGTACGACGGGAAACAGGTCATTGAAGTGAAGGTTAAGGAAAAGAAACCTAAAAAGTAATCTCAGGCACTCAGCCCGCTTATATTATGAAAATAGCCGTTGATGCAATGGGGGGGGATTACGCGCCCGATGTGGTTGTCAGGGGCGCGATAGACGCAGTCCGGGAATACAAGACCGAAGTGATACTGGTGGGAGATGAGACCAGGATCGCGCCTTTGCTGAAGAAAGTCCGTCGTGGTTGCGACGGTATATCCGTTCAGCATTCTTCCGAGGTTATCGGCATGTCGGAATCGGCGGCTTCCAGCGTGCGCAGGAAGAGGGATTCATCCATAGTGGTCGGCGTTAATCTGGTCAAGCAAGGGAAGGCCGACGCCTTTTTCAGCGCGGGCAACACCGGGGCCGTCGTCTGCGCCGGGACACTGGGGCTGGGGATGCTCCCCGGTATAGAACGTCCCGGCATAGGCATGGTCATGCCTTCGCTGAAGGACATTACCCTGCTTATCGACGTTGGGGCGAATATAAATCCCAAGCCGGCTCAACTGCTGCAATACGGGATAATGGCCGACATCTATTTCCGTCATATTCTTAAGAGAGAAAGTCCCAGCGTCGGTCTGCTTAATGTCGGAGAAGAGGAAAGCAAGGGGACGGATTTCTACAAAGAAACCCGGGAACTGTTCGATAAAACCAGCCTGAATTTTATAGGCAACGTCGAGGGCAAGGATATTTTTTCCGGCAAGACCGATATCATAGTCTGCGACGGTTTTGTCGGCAATGTGGTGCTTAAAGCTTCGGAGAGCCTCGCCGAAATGATCCAGGACCTGCTGAAAAAGCACCTGCTTAAGAATCCCCTGGGTTTTTTCGGCCTGCTGCTTCTGGGAAGCAGCCTGAAAAGCTTTAAGAAGAAAGTGGATTATTCCGAATACGGGGGCGCCCCGCTTCTGGGGGTCAACGGGGTAGTGATAATCGGACACGGGCGTTCCAATGCCAATGCCGTCAAGAATGCGATCAGGGTCGCCAGGGCCGAAGTCGAGAACCGTTTTACCGACAGGATCCTGGGCGCGATAGGAAAGTCTTGAGCTATGTCTGTTAAAGTCGGGATAGTCGGCGTGGGGGAGTATCTTCCCAAAAAAGTGCTTACGAACGCCGACTTGGAAAAAATGGTGGAGACTTCCGACGAGTGGATTATCACCCGGACGGGGATCAAAGAACGCAGGATAGCTTCTTCATCCGAGGCTTGCTCCGACCTTGCGATTAAGGCGGGCAGAGAGGCTATTGCCGCCGCCGGCATGACCGCGGGAGATATCGACCTGATCATCGTCGCGACCATAACTCCGGATATGCCTTTTCCTTCCGTGGCCTGTTTGGTGCAGGAAGGACTTGGCGCGCGCAAGGCGGTTTGTTTCGATATATCCGGCGCCTGCGCCGGTTTCGTTTACGCGATTATCACCGCTCAGCAATTCATAATTTCCGGGACGTGCCGAAACGCCCTGGTGATAGGGAGCGAAAAGCTTTCAGCCATAACCGACTGGCAGGACCGTAATACCTGCGTTCTGTTCGGCGACGGGGCAGCCGCGGCGGTGCTCTCGGAAGTCAAGAGCGGTGGTATAATCTCGCATTATATGGCCAGCGACGGAACGATGAAGGAGTTGTTGATGGTGCCGGCCGGCGGTTCGCGCAATCCGGCCACGCAGGACACCGTAGCCGGGCGTATGCATTATATACGCATGCGCGGGAACGAACTCTTCAAGATCGCGGTGAAGGCGATGTTCGAGGCCGCGGAGAAAGCGCTCGAGACGGCCGGGCTCACCGCGCGGGATATAGATGTTTTCATCCCTCATCAGGCGAATATGCGCATAATAGCCGCCGTTGCCAAAAGGCTGGGTCTGCCCGAAGAAAAAATATTCCTGAATATCGGGGAATACGGCAATATGTCTTCGGCGTCGACCGCCACGGCCCTTTGCGAAGCCGTCAAAAGCGGCAGGATCAAAAAGGGAGATATAGTCATGCTCGACGCTTTCGGCGCCGGCTTAGTCTGGGGATCCTGTATAATTAAATGGTAATATCTTCGCGTTTACGCGTTGATTGCCGTTTCTTCCGGGGAGACCGCCCGTGTGTTTTCATGCTTTCCTCCTGCCGTAGATGTCGGCATTTTTCTCCTCTCGGACGCAGGATACTCATCATCAAACTCTCCGCTACGGGGGACGTGCTCCGCACTACTCCGCTGCTTTACGGCCTTAAAAAGAAATATCCGCTCAGTCATATTACCTGGCTTACCGGCTGCCCCGCCTTTTATCTGTTGAAGGGGAACCCTCTGATAGACAGGCTGTTGTGTTATAACGGAGAGACCGCCGATTACCTGCGGTCGAGGGAATTCGATCTGGTCGCCTGCTTCGATAAAGAGGAACGGGCGGCCGCGTTGGCATCTTCTCTTCGCGCGCGAACAAAAGCGGGATTCGGCATAGACCGGCATTCCGGGGCCGTCTGTGCTTTAAACCGCGCTTCACGCTACGCGTTCCTGCTGGGCGTTTGCGACGACCTGAAGTTTCGTTCCAACCGAAAAACTTATCAAGAAATCATTTTCGAGTCCGTCGGCCTGAAGTACCGCGGAGAAGAATACATCCTGCCTCTTCCTTCCGAGGAGAAAGATCGCGCGGGAGAGTTCTTGTCCGGTTTGGGGATAAGGAAAGGAGATCCGCTGATCGGGGTGAATACCGGCGCCGGGGACGCGTTCGCGCATAAAACCTGGAACGAACGGGGATTCGTTTCTTTGGTAGAGATGATATCGGGGCGTATGCCGGAAAGCAGTATTCTTTTGCTCGGAGGCAGGAAAGAGTCTGGGTTGAACGCCAGGCTGGCTTTGCAGTTTTCCGGCAGGAGGGTTTATGATTGCGGCGGGTATCATTCTCTGCCGCGTTTTGCCGCTATCATCGGCCGGTGCTCGGCCCTGGTGAGCGGAGATACTACGGCGATGCATATAGCCATAGCCTTGCGCGTACCGGTCGCGGCAGTTTTCGGCTCCACCTGCGAGAACGAAATAGATTTTTACGGCAGGGGGGCCAAGGTAGTATCCTCCTTGGACTGCCGGCCGTGTTACAGGAAAGAATGCGGGAAAACGCCGAATTGCATGGATTCCATTCCGGCCGGCGAAGTATTCTCCGTTTTGAGCGGTCTGTTGGAAGATCAATGAATATCTGGGTTTTCCTGCCTACGTATAATGAAGCCTCAAACATATCCGCTTTGATCGGCGAAATATTTTCCGTGGTTCCGCAGTCTCAGGTCCTGGTAGTAGACGACGATTCCCCGGACGGGACTTCCGGCATAGTCGCCCGCATGGCGGCCTCCGACGGCAGGATCCATCTTGTCTCGCGCAAAGGCGGCAGGGGCAGGGGCAGCGCGGGCGTCGCAGGATTCCGTTGCGCTTTATCTTCGGGGGCCGATTTCGTTGTGGAGATGGACGCCGATTTTTCCCACCAGCCGCGGTATATTCCGGATCTGCTGAGCGCCGCCCGGGAATGCGGCGTCGCGGTAGCTTCAAGGTGGATGTCGCAGGCCGGTATCTGCGGCCGTCCTGCCTACAGGGACATCTTGAGTCTGTTTGCGCGATTTGTCTGCCGGTTCTTCCTCGGGATGCGCCTGAGCGATCCCACTTCGGGTTTTCGCTGTTTCAGCCGCAGGGCGCTGGCCTCGATAGACTGGGACAGGATTATTTCCACCGGTCCCTCCATAGTGGGGGAAATCATACTTCTGCTTCAGGATAAGGGTTTTGTTTTCAGGGAGGTCCCGATAGTGTTCATGGAGCGGCGCTCCGGGCGGACCAAGCTAAATGCGTTAAAGCTGTTGAGCGCGTTGTTCACTCTTTTAAAGGTAAAATTCAGACTATGGGCAGGCATATAATTCTTATAATAATTTTTGCGTTACTCGCTTTCGCCAGCGCGGTACCCGGCGATTTCATACTCGACGATTACATCGTGATCGTGAACAACAGGATCGTAGCGTCTCCGGGCCGGATCGGCAGCCTTTTCGACAAGGAGGCTTATTTGAGCGGTGCGGATAAGGTGCTTTTCGACCGGGGAAGCGCGGAATTCGGGGCCGGGGAGGCGACCTACAGGCCGGTTGCCACTCTCAGTTATATGCTGAATCACGCTTTATGCGGAAGCAATCCCGTATGTTTCCGTTTAACCAACGTACTCATACACGCGGCCAACGGCGTCTTGCTTTATTTTTTACTCCTGGCGCTTTTCGGCATCCCGGTTTTTTCCCTTTTGTCGGCTTTGATCTTCGTCGTCCATCCTTTGAGCGCCGAGGTCCTCTGCTGCAGCGCGTTCAGGCCGAATCTTCTCGCTTTGTTTTTTTCCTTGTCTTCATTGATCTTTCACCTGCGTTCCGGTAAAAAGGGAAAGGCCGGCGCTCCTGCGGCGGCCGTTGCCGGTTATTTTCTTGCTATGTTCTCCAAGGAGACCGCGCTTTTTCTGCCTGCCGCGGCTGCGTTTTGCGACTTTCTGCAGGGAGGGCGGAGACGCCTGTTTGAACGTCTGCGCGTGTACGCCTTTTATGCGGTTGCCGCCGTTTTGTTTCTCATAGTCTATCTGTTCCTTATGCCGCCGCAGCAGGCGGTAATGCAGGGAACCCTGCGGGTCGGGAACAATCTTTTCAGGATGTTCGATATTACGGCTTTTTACCTGAAAGATCTTCTTGTGCCGGTAGATCCGCTTTTTATCTTTCCGTTCCAATTGAAACACTCTTTGCCCAGGGCAGTCTGCGGGGCATTTATATACGCCGGTCTATTATGCGCGCTTGTCCGTTTCCGCAGGGTGCCTCCTCCGTTGCTTTTCGGTCTGCTATGGTTCTTTCTCTGGCTTTTTCCGATGAATAACTTTCTCTATGCCTTCCGCGTGCCGGTGGCTTACAGGTATTTGTATCTGCCGCTGGCCGGGTTCGCGATTGCCGCAGCATACCCGCTCTGGCTGCTTTGGTCAGACCGCGCGGCTTTAGGTAACAAACTGCGGTATGTGCTGCCGGGGGCTTTTATCGCTTATTTGCTGGTGCTGGCGGTTTTTTCCAATAATAACTGGAAGAACGAAACCAACCTCTATCTTTCCCTTGAGCGCAAATACCCGGGCTCTCCCTTCAGCCAACTGGGTATGGGGACAGTATTGACCAGGTACGGCCGGTTCGAGGAAGCGAAGGTAAAGCTGGAAGAATTGCTGAGATCCTCCTGGCAACTGCACAAGAACGATCTTTCGGTCGTTTACCGGACGCTAAGTATCATATATCTGCGCCTGGGCGAATACGGAAAAGCGGAGGAGATGTATTTGAAGACTCTGGAGATGTTTCCTGCCGCGGGCGCCGTCTGGGGTGAACTGGGCGGGTGTTACGCTCTGCAGGGGAAGTATGATCTTGCGCTGGAATCGTTGGACAGGGCGCAGGAGCTGTCTCCCGGCAGGGGGACGTTGTATTTCAAGAAAGGCATGGTTTATCTCCTTGAAAAGGACCTGGAAAAAGCCGGGGACCAGTTCGCGCTGCTGAGAAGTTCCTCCGAGGGGCCGGAAGACCTCGCGGAAACGGAATATTATCTTTTGCTGGAAAAAGCCGGCAAGAGCGTTTATAATTCTCTTCCTGGGGCCGAGTCGAAACTGCTTGGGTTTATCTGGAAAGGGGAAGATTTATGAAGAGAGGTTTCTTGTTTGCCGGACAGGGGGCCCAGTGCGCGGGCATGAGTAAAGAGTTGTTCCATATGTTCCCGGAGAGCAGGGATATCTTCGAGAGGGCCGATAAGGCGCTCGGGTTTTCCCTCTCGCGGCTTTGTTTCGAAGGCCCCATGGAAGAACTGACCTTGACACGCAACTGCCAGCCGGCGGTATTAACGGCCAGTATCGCGGCCTTTGAGGCGTTTAAAGCGGTCGGGAAACAAAAAGGGATTGATTTGCGTCTTGATTCGGGGGATTTTTCTGCCGCGGGATTGAGCCTGGGGGAGTATTCCGCTCTGGTAGCGGCCGGCGCAATGGAGTTCGAAGATGCGGTGAATCTGGTCCGCCTGCGCGGCATATATATGGAAGAAGAAGCCGCGCGTAAACCGGGCGGGATGCTTTCTATTATAGGGCTTGATCTGCCCGCGGTCAGAGAGCTTTGTTCCAGAACAGGAGTGGAGATCGCCAATCTCAACTGTCCGGGACAGATTGTGGTTTCCGGCGGGATAGAGGCGATAGAAGCCGCTAAACCGGCAGCGGAAACACTGGGGGCGAAGCGGGCGCTGGTTCTGGAGGTCAGCGGGGCGTTTCATTCTTCTTTTATGCTGGGCGCTTCCGAGAAGCTTGCCGCAGCCCTGGACAAAGTGCAGTTGAAGGTCCCATTGATGGAAGTGATAAGCAACGTTACCGCTTCCGCTGAGTCCACGCCGGAAGAAATAAGACAAAATCTGATTAAACAGGTAGCTTCCAGCGTACTCTGGGAAGAGTCTATGAGGAAGCTGCTGCGGGCGGGGGTGTCCGATTTCGTTGAGTTCGGTCCTGGAAAGGTCCTGAAAGGGCTTATGCGCAGGATTGCCCCGGAGGTCAAGGTGTCTGTCACCGAGAAACCGGAGGATATAATAGGATACTTTGGGACGTGAATGTCGAAAAGCGAGGGGAGCAAGAAATAGCCGTGGTCTTACGTTTTCGATAACGTAATAATATGGTAACTCTTGCGCCTCAACCAGATATGAAGGGTTGAGTGTTCACTAATCGTGAAAGTGTTTCATCCGTATTAACACCTTGCCCTAATCGGAATTGGGCAAGTGTTTCATCCGTATGAAAGGAGCTGGAATGATGAGGTTTGAAGGGAAGGTCACTTTTGTTACCGGAGGTGCTCAGGGTATAGGCAGGGAGATAGCCCTGGCTTTCGCTAAAGAAGGTTCAGATGTGGCAATCGGCGATATTAACCCGGATATTACCGCCGCCACCGTTAAAGAGATAGAATCTCTGGGCAGAAAAGCCTTAGGATTGCAACTCGATGTAACAGACGGTGTTAAAGTCGAAGAGTCGGTCAATAAAATCCTTGACAAATTCGGAAAGGTTGATATATTAGTTAACAATGCTGGGATTACCAGAGACGGTTTGCTCCTTCGTATGAGCGAAAAAGACTGGGATATGGTGATTTCCGTGAACCTGAAAGGCACCTTCAATTGTACCAAGGCTTTATCCAAAGCAATGATAAAGCAGCGTTCCGGCAGGATTATCAACATAGCTTCTATAATAGGGCTGATAGGCAATCCCGGTCAGGCGAACTATTCAGCGTCAAAAGCCGGGATTATCGCTCTTACTAAAACATCGGCGAAAGAACTGGCTTCCAGGAACATCAATGTCAATGCCGTGGCCCCCGGTTTCATACAGACGGATATGACGGCGAAGCTTCCCGAGGAGCTGAAACAGAAGATGCTGGATTCGATTCCGCTGCGCAGATTCGGATTGCCCGCGGATATCGCCAATGTCTGTCTGTTCCTGGCCGCTGATGAGTCCGCTTACGTGACCGGTCAGACTATAGTCGTGGACGGCGGAATGGTAACAGCGTAGTTTGTACGTTCAACATGGCGGATGCAGCCGGAAATCAGCGTCCGCCCGATCCTAAAAGGAGGAAAAAAGCATGTCAGTTCAAGATAAGGTGAAGTCAATAATCGCGGAACAGCTGGGAGTTAAACCGGAAGAGGTTACCCCCGAAGCGTCTTTTGTCGATGACCTGGGAGCCGATTCCCTGGATACTGTCGAGCTGGTTATGGCTTTGGAAGAAGAATTCGGCGTGGAAATCCCGGATGAAGACGCGGAAAAGATCACTACTGTAGGGGATGCCGTAAAGTATATTGAGGAAAAATCCGCCGGTAAATAAGTCTTACCGACAAGAAGTCTCGAATTACCCCGCCTTCTTACCGCGTCGGCGGGGTAATTTTTATACAGCAGGCGCGCCCGGATGGCGCTTATTCCCGCGAAGGGTCCGGGATAGACGGATAAACGCCCCTGCGGAATTGTCTTTAGTTTATCTAAGGATTACCCCGGGCACGTGTCCTGAGCATTTCGACAGGCTCACTACTGAAGCCCGTCGAAGAATCAGCCCGGGGAGCTTCAATGGAGCCGTTAATTATGGACAAAAACAGAGTAGTGGTTACCGGATTAGGGGTGGTCTCGCCGGTAGGCAATGATGTCGATTCGTTCTGGCGTTCTCTTAAAGAAGGTATAAGCGGCATAGACAAACTGACGGCTTTCGACGCCTCCGCTTACGACGCGCGGATATCCGGCGAAGTCAAGGATTTTCAACCGCAGTTGTACGGTCTCAACAAAAAAGAAGTCAACCGCATGGAGAAATTCGTGCAATACGCCGTCGCCGGGGCTTATCAGGCGGTATCCGACGCCGGTATCAATTCGGATAATTGCGACCCGGAAAGGGTCGGTGTCGTGGTGGGTTCCGGCATCGGGAGCCTGCGGATCATAGAGGAGGAGCACAGCGTTGTGTTGAAGAACGGCCCGGCGCGGATAACTCCTTTCCTGATCCCGATGCTTATAGTAAACGAGGCTGCCGGCAACATCGCCATACGTTTCGGTTTCAAGGGGCCGAATATATGCGTGACTACCGCCTGCGCTTCAGGCAGCCACGCCATAGGCGACGCTTTCCGGATGCTCCAGCAGGGGTATGCGGATGTTGTGCTGGCCGGAGGGACGGAGAGTTGCATTACTTCCCTGGGAGTCGGAGGGTTTTGCGCCCTTAAGGCGCTGTCTACAAGGAATGACGAACCCCAAAAAGCCAGTCGGCCTTTTGAGGCCAACCGCGACGGGTTCATAATGTCGGAAGGATGCGGCATCGTGGTGCTGGAAAATCTGGAACACGCCAGGAAAAGAGGCGCCAGGATTTACGCGGAGATGGCGGGTTTCGGCATGTCCTGCGATGCGTACCACATTACCGCACCGGATCCGAGCGGTTACGGTCCGGCGCTGGCGATGAAATGGGCCTTGAGTGACGCCGGGTTGAACCCGCAGGACATCGATTATATAAACGCGCACGGCACGTCCACCAAGCTAAACGACAAAATAGAGACTCTGGCGGTGAAGAAAGCTTTCGGCGCGAGCGCCTCCAAATTGATGATGAGTTCCACCAAATCCGTGACCGGACATTTGCTGGGGGCGGCCGGCGGCGTGGAGTTTCTGGCCTGCTGTCTTGCCATCAGGGACGGGGTTGTCCCGCCCACTATAAATTACGACGAGCCGGATCCGGAATGCGACCTCGATTATGTCCCGAATAAAGCCCGGGAACATAAAGTAAAGGCGGCGATGTCCAATTCCCTCGGTTTCGGCGGGCATAATGCCAGCCTGGTGGTCAGGCAGTTCAAGGGATAACGAACTAAGGAAGATATGGGATATACGATAGGTGAAAAGATACTAAAGGCGCATGCCGGCGTCAAAGATATCAAACCGGGCGATTTCATCGAGGCAAAGGTCGATCTGGCGCTCGGCAACGATATAACGGCTCCTCTGGCTATAGAGGAATTCCGTAAATCCGGAGCGGGACGCGTTTTCGACAAGAACAAAATCGTATTGGTCCCCGATCATTTCGCCCCGGCGAAAGACCTGCGCAGCGCCAATCAGTGTAAGGTGTTGGCGGATTTCGCCTCCTGCCAAAAGATAAAGAATTATTTTGAAGTGGGGCGGATGGGAATAGAACACGCCTTGCTGCCGGAGAAAGGACTGGTCGTTCCCGGTGATCTGGTCATCGGCGCCGATTCTCATACCTGCACCTACGGGGCGCTCGGCGCTTACGCCACCGGCATCGGTTCCACCGATCTCGCCCGTGCTTATATAGACGGTAAGTGCTGGTTCAAGGTGCCGCCGACCGTTAAATTCGTTTATAAAGGAAAAAGGAACAAGTGGGTGGGAGGGAAGGATATTGTCCTGTTCACCATCGGGCAGATCGGCGTGGACGGAGCTATCTACAGGGTGATGGAATTTGCCGGTCCGGTAATAAAGAATCTTCCTATGGACGACAGGTTTTCAATGTCCAATATGGCTATCGAGGCCGGCGGAAGGGCCGGTTTGATCGAGCCGGATAAGATAACTTTCGATTACGTGGCGGAAACCGGGCGCAAGGCCGGGGCGAAAGAACGCAGGCAATGGCAGGCACTTCATTCCGATCCCGACGCTTCCTATGAGAAGATATATGAATGGGACATCAGCGGCATGCAGCCTCAGGTGGCTTGTCCGCATTTGCCGGAGAACGTCAAACCGGCGGACAAACTGGGCAGGGTCAAGGTCGATCAGGTGGTTATCGGTTCCTGCACCAACGGCAGGATATCCGACCTGAGAACGGCCGCGCGGCTGTTAAAAGGGAAAAAGGTCAAAGCGGGCGTGCGGTTGATAGTTATACCGGCGACCCAGAAGATATACAAGCAGGCTGCGGCCGAAGGGTTGGCGGGTATATTCGTTTCCGCCGGCGGAGTGTTTTCCACTCCGACCTGCGGCCCCTGTCTCGGAGGGCACGTCGGGATACTTGCCGAGGGCGAAACATGCGTCGCCACCACCAATCGTAATTTCATCGGCAGGATGGGCAGTCCGAAATCGTTCGTTTATCTGTCCAATCCGGCGGTGGCGGCTGCTTCCGCGGTCACCGGGCGCATCACTCATCCGGAGGAGATCTAAATGTTGATAAAGGGCGCGGTGCATAAGTTCGGCGACGATGTCAATACCGACGATATAATAGCGGCGAAATACCTGGTCACCACGGATCCCGCAGAACTCGGCAGGCATTGCATGGAGAATATCTCCCCGGATTTTTCGCTTAAGGTCGGCAAAGGGGATATCATCGTGGCCGGAAAGAATTTCGGCTGCGGTTCATCCCGCGAACACGCCCCGCTGGCGTTAAAGGGCTGCGGGGTGGCGGCCGTGGCGGCGAAAAGCTTTGCCGGGATATTCTTCCGCAACGCCATAAATATCGGCCTGCCTTTCGTGGAACTGCAGGATACCGGCGAGATCTCCGAGGGCGACGTCATAGAGATAGACCTCGGTTCCGGGGAGATAAGCGACTTGACGACCTCCCGGAAATACCGGACAAGGGCTTTCCCGGTGTTTCTCAGGGGCATCGTGGAAAAAGGCGGATTGATCAATTACGTGACCGCAAAACAGGAGAAGAAAAATGAAGGTGGAAAAGGAGAAAAAGCTGGTAACCATCCATTGTAATGATTTTTCATCCGTGCGCGGGACCATCTACATAAACCAGGGGGAAAGGCTCCAGGATTTTATCAATGACGACAAAAGGGGATTCATAGTCGTCACCGGCGTGACCGTCAGTTCCGGTTTCTTCAAGATACCGACGCGGCGCAACACGCTCATATTGAATAAAGCGTTCATCAAATGCATAGAAGAGGGGTAGAAATGGGAAAGCGCAATTACGATATAGCCGTGATTCCGGGCGACGGCACCGGACCGGAAGTGGTGGCGGAAGGGTTGAAAGTCCTTGAAGCGGCTTCCGCGAAATTCGGGTTTTCATACACCAGGAAGTTGTTCGATTTCGGCGGAGAGAGATACCTTAAGACAGGGAAGACCCTGGAGGATTCAGACATCGCGGAACTGAAAGGGTATTCCGCTGTTTATCTGGGGGCGATAGGCCACCCGGACGTGAAACCGGGGATACTGGAGACCGGCATACTGCTTAAGCTGAGGTTTGCCCTTGACCAATACATAAACCTGCGTCCCGTGAGGTTGTATAACGAAAAATTCTGCCCTTTGAAGGACAAAAGGCCGGAAGATATAGATTTCGTGGTTGTCCGGGAGAACTCCGAAGGTTTGTACAAAGGGATGGGGGAGTTCATCGGCAAGGGGACGAAAGATGAAATTGCCACTCAGATATCTTATAATACGCGCAAGGGAGTAGAACGCTGCGTCAGATACGCCTATGAATACTGCCGCAGGCGCGATAAGAAAAAAAAGCTTACTCTTTGCGGAAAAACCAATGTCCTTACCTATGCCTGGGATCTCTGGCGCAGGGTTTTTGAGGAGGTCGGGCGGGAATATCCCGATATCAAGACCGATTACGCGCACGTGGACGCCACCACGATGTGGTTCGTCAAGAACCCGGAGTGGTTCGACGTGATAGTAACGGACAACATATTCGGCGATATAATTACCGATCTGGGCGCGATGATCCAGGGCGGTATGGGCATCGCCGCCGGCGGGAACATAAACCCGCAGGGCGTATCGATGTTCGAGCCGATCGGCGGTTCGGCCCCCAAATATACCGGGCAGAACGTGATTAATCCTTTGGCGGCCGTCTGCGCCGTGTCCATGATGCTGGAGGCTCTTGGAGAAGGCGAAGCGGCAGCCTCGATCGAGCAGGCTGTGATAAAGATCGTCAGGGAGGACCTGTCTTCGCTGGCGGCGGGCAGGATGGGCTATTCGACCAAGGAGATCGGCGACCTTGTGGTCAAGTATCTTAAATAGCGTTTTTGCCTGTGTTGTAAAGCGAGTTATTGATCAAGGCGCAGATTGTCCCGCAGGGCGCCGGACTCGTTTCGTTCGGACGCAGGGCAGACGTCCATAGGGACTCGGCAATGCTGGAAGCGGTTTTACAGCGCGCTAACGGAGGTCCAACATAAAATGAAGAAATATAATGTGTGTGTAGTGGGCGCCGGCGTCGTAGGCGTGGAGATGCTGCGTTGTCTGAAAGACAGGAAATTCCCGGTGAAGGAATTGAGCGTACTGGCCCGTTCCAACCGCGATATGCGGGTCGATGGGACGACTTACGCGGTAAAGGCTGTCGCTCCGGAATGTTTCGAGGGAATAGATTTCGCGCTGTTCGCCGGCACCGAGGGGGAAAAGGGAGCGGCGGTCACATTCGCGCCCGAAGCGGTGAAGCGCGGGGCGGTGGTCATCGACAACGGGGCTGATTTTCGTATGGAAAAGGACGTTCCGCTGGTAGTCCCGGAAGTCAACCCGCAGGATGCCCGCAAGCACAAAGGAATCATAGCCAATCCTAATTGTTCCACTATCCAGATGGTCGTGGCCCTTTCTCCGATCTATAAGGCTTTCGGAGTCAAAAGGGTGGTGGTTACCACTTTCCAAGCCGCATCCGGAGCCGGTAAAGGCGCGGTTGAGCAGCTTAAAGAAGAAACGGCGCAAGCGGTGCGCAACGGGTTCGATATCCGTAATTTGGCGGCTGCGGAAAAATCCATGCCGCAGCAGCTCGGGTTCAACGTTTTTCCGCATATAGGCGGGTTTGCCGAGGACGATTATACTTCCGAGGAATGGAAGCTGGTCAAGGAAACGCATAAGATAATGCATGACGACAAGATATGCATCTCCGCCACCACCGTGCGGGTCCCGGTGATGACCGGCCATTCCGAGGCGGTTTATCTGGAGACTTCCCGCTATGCCGATGCGGCGCAGATCAAAAAAACCCTTTCCGGCGCGCCCGGGATCATTATGGTCGACGACCCGGCGGGAGACCTTTATCCCATGCCGAAAGATATACTCGGCAGGGATGAGGTCTTCGTGGGCAGGGTCAGGCGCGATCCGTTCGTGAAAAACGGTTTCTGGTTATGGGTCGTGGCGGATAACCTGCGCAAGGGCGCCGCGGCCAACGCCGTGCAGATAGCGGAAATATTGAGCGGGCAATAAAAGTTATCCGTCGGCCTGCCTCCCGGAGAGATATGCCCCCGTTAACCGAACAGCGCAACATAAAATTGGTGCTTGAATACGACGGTGGTCGTTATGCCGGCTGGCAGAAGCAGAACCGGAAAGAGAAAGCAAAAGGGGAGAAGACTGTGGAGCGGTCCGTGTCGGCGGCGCTGCGCAGGCTCTTCGGCCGTGAAACGCATCTGACCGGAGCCGGGCGCACTGATGCCGGCGTGCACGCCGGCGGCCAGGTCGCCAACTTCCGGACATCTTCAAGGCTTTCCTGCGACAGGATACAGCAAGCCCTGAACGCTTTTCTTCCCGGCGACATATCGGTTCTTTCCGTCGAGGATGTCCCCGGCGCTTTTCACAGCAGGTTCTCGGCAAAAAGCAAGCATTACCGTTATTCCATCCTTAACCGAAGGGCGCCTCCGGCGCTGCTCAGGGGCAAGGTGCATCATTGTTCTTATAAGCTTGATGTGGATTTGATGCGCAGGGAAGCGCGGGAATTGCGCGGCAGGCATGATTTCAGGGCTTTCCAGAATGCAGGTTCTCCCCGCAAGGGAGGAACGGTGCGAAACATCTTCTCTGTCGAAGTGAAGTTCGACCGCGCGGACGGCATTATTTTCATAGATATGGAAGCGGATGGTTTTCTTTACAATATGGCCAGGAACATAGCCGGGACCCTGATTGATATCGGCAGAGGCAGGCTGCCGGCCGGCAGCACGGCCGGGATACTGGAGTCGCAGGATCGCAGGTCCGCCGGACAGTCAGCCCCGGCGTGCGGTTTATGCCTTGTGGAAGTTAAATATTGAAGTGGAAGGCCTCCCGGCGATAAAAAAACATTGACGGGATGATTTTTCTGTGATAATATTATTTTTTCTTGATAGGGATTACAGTTTAACACGGGCGTCATTGTGCCTGAAACGTAACAATCAACACGGGAAAGTTTTATGAACAAAACATATGTAACTCGTAAAGAAGACGTTAAGCGCAAATGGTATCTGGTCGATGCCAAGGACAAGGTCCTGGGCAGGATGGCGACCAGGATAGCGATAGTGTTGAGGGGAAAGCATAAGGCGGTATTTTCTCCCAGTATGGACGCCGGCGACGGCGTGATCGTGATCAACGCCGCCAAGGTGAAGATCACGGGGCGCAAGATGGAACAGAAGGTTTACAGCCGTTATTCCGGTTACCCGGGAGGGCTTAAACAGGTTCCTCTGAAGACGATGCTGGCGAAAAAACCGGAGATGGTGGTCAGACTGGCCGTGCAGAGAATGCTGCCCGGCGGCCCGCTGGGCAGGGATATTATAAAGAAACTTAAAGTGTACGCCGGAGAGACGCATAAACAGCAGTCGCAGCAGCCGGCGGCTCTCGAACTTTGATCTAACGACACGGGGTTACTTGAGAAGGAAACCCCGGGCTTCAGCCCGGGGAGCTTCATTCAAGGCAGACTTGTCCTTAGTTTACCTAAAGATTACTTAGGGCTTCATTCAACAGCGGCCGCTGAGGCCGGCAGAGAAAAACGGAAGGGTTTGGAAGAATATGGACAACGTGACAAAATTCATTTCTGTGGGAAGACGTAAAGAAGCTATAGCCAGGGTGCAGTTATTGCCCGGCAGCGGGGCTATTACGGTGAACAAAAGGCCTTTTGACGTTTACTTCATAAGAGAGACCGACAGGATCCTCGCCAAGCAGCCGCTGGTAGTACTTGGTGTTTCCACCAAGTACGATATAGTGGCAAATATACGGGGCGGCGGGCTGACCGGGCAGGCCGGGGCTTTGCGCCATGGTATTTCCAGGGCTCTGGTACAGTCTGATCCGGATACGAAAGAGCTCTTGCGCAGGCAGGGTTTTCTTACCAGGGATCCCAGGATGAAGGAAAGAAAGAAGGCCGGACAGAAGGGGGCGCGTAAACGTTTCCAGTGGACCAAGAGGTAAACAGGTTCTTAAATCAGGCGGTAATCTTGCCCGCTTCCCTTGAAAAGGGAAGCGGGTTTTTATTTGAAGCGGAACAAAAGCGGCGAAGTTGCGGCGGATTTCGCCGGCCGCCCGACGATAAAAAACTTGATTTTAAGCGGGGTAACGGTATAATTAAACATTATGTAGTGTATAAAGCTTCTTTCGAAGAAGGGCGGATGAGATGTTGAATGTGGGTGTAGTTGGAGCTTCCGGTCATACCGGAGAGATTCTTATAGAATTGCTTTTAAAGCATCCCCGTGTCCGCATCAGCGGGTTGTTCTCCCAGACATACAAAACACGCGCGGTCGGCGAGGTCTTCCCGCAATTCTCTGGCCGGCTGGATACGGTTTTCTGCGCGCCGCTGGCCAAAGAGATCGCCTCAGTCTGCGATCTCGTTTTTCTCGCTCTGCCGCACACGATATCGATGAATTACGTTCCTTTTTTGCTTAGCAGGGGCAAGCGAGTTATAGACCTTAGCGGCGACTACAGGTTTAAAGATTATCGTGTTTATGAAAAATTCTACGGGGTTTCTCATAAAGATATCTCCAACATCAGGAAAGCGGTCTACGGGTTGCCGGAACTTTACCGTTTCAGTATCAAACGGGCGAAACTCGTTGCCAACCCCGGTTGTTATCCCACGGCGGCCATACTGGCTTTGGCTCCGCTGGTCGCCTGCGGCATTATCCGGGAGGATACTCTGGTGGTCGACGCAAAATCGGGGGCAAGCGGCGCAGGGCGCAAGCTCGTGCAGGAACTCTCTTTCTGCGAGGTCAACGGCGATTTCAAGGCTTACAAGGTCAACACGCATCAGCATATCCCGGAGATCAACCAGGTGCTTTCCCGTCTTTCCGAGCATACGGTGGACGTGACGTTCGTCCCGCATTTATTGCCGGTGGAAAGAGGTATCCTGGAGACGGTTTATTGTTTCAAAAAGCCGGTTTCCGGAAGAAGACGCGGTATCCCGGGGACCGTCCGCAGGCTTTTCGCCAATTTCTACGAGACGGAACCGTTCATCCGGCTTAAAGAAGAAGGCTCGTTCCCCCGGTTGAAAGATGTGCGCGGAACCAATTTCTGCGATATAGGCATAAAGGAAGAGGAGGACAGGATTATCGTTATCTCCGCAATAGATAATCTGGTAAAAGGCGCTGCCGGTCAGGCCGTGCAGAATATGAATATAATGTGCGGGTTTCCCGAGAAAGAGGGTCTGCTTTAAATATGAACGGTTTCATAAGGCGCGCTGTTCTTCCCGGCGGTTTCAAGGCTTCGGGAGCTTCGTGCGGATTGAAGAAATCTCTCGCCGATGACCTGGCGCTTTTTTATTCCGATCTTCCGGCGGCCGCAGCGGCGGTATTTACCAGAAATCTTGTGAAGGCCGCTCCTTTGACGGTCAATATGCGGAATCTGCGCGCAAGCCGCAGTTTCCGGGCCGTCATCGCCAACAGCGGCAACGCCAATTGTTATACCGGGCAAGAAGGTATCGAGGACGCGCTGTATCTTTGCCGGCGCGTTGCCGCCGGACTTTTCATAGACGTTCGGCAGGTCCTGGCCGCTTCCACGGGAATCATCGGCAGACGCATGCCGGCCAGGACTATGGGAGCCGCCGTCCCCGGACTTATTTCTTCATTGTCCGCTTCAGGAATTCAAAGGGCGCAAAAGGCCATAATGACCACGGATACCTTCTCAAAAGGGGCCACGGCTTTTTTCAGCGTGTCCGGAAGAAAGGCCTCAGTCTGCGGAGTGGCTAAAGGCGCGGGGATGATCGCCCCGGATATGGCCACGATGCTTTGTTTCATCTTTACCGACGCCGCGCTGGGGCCGGGTCCGCTGAAAGCCGCTTTAAATAAGGCGGTCGCTCCGACCTTCAATTGTATCACGGTGGACGGGTGCATGAGCACCAACGATAATGTCATTCTGCTTGCGAACGGCGCCTGCGGGGCGGGGAAGATTTCGGGCGGGAAGGATTATTCTTCTTTTTGTTCGGCCCTGGAGGCCGTCTGCCGGGAACTGGCGTTGATGATGGTCAGGGATGGGGAAGGGGCGAGCAAGTTTATTCGTATCAGCGTTGAAGGGGCGTTGAACGATCGCCAGGCCAGAACCGGAGCGCTGGCGGTTGCGAATTCGAACCTGTTCAAGACGGCGGTATACGGGGAAAACAGGAATTTCGGCAGGATTATCGCCGCGCTGGGATCCAGCGGTATAAAGCTTGACCCGGGTAAAATCAGGTTGAAAGCGGGGTCTCTCAAACGCAGAGACGTCGACGTGTATGTTCATCTCGGCGCGGGCCGCGGCAAGGCCGTGGTCTATACCTCCGATCTGACTCCGGAATACATAAAGATAAACGCGGAATACAGTTAGCCGCGAGCGAGGCGTGGGAAAATGGAAGAAGCTATAAAGAAAGCGGATGTGTTGATAGAGGCGCTGCCGTATATAAAACGTTTCCACAATAAGCCGGTGGTGATTAAATACGGTGGGAGTATCCTTGGGGAAGAGAAGATACGTAAAGGGGTGCTCGAGGACATCGTTTTTTTAAGCTTTATGGGATTAAGGCCGGTGCTCGTGCACGGCGGCGGCCCGAACATAAGCGACAGAATGCGCAGCTCCGGGAAAAAGACGGAGTTCGTGGACGGCATGCGGGTTACCGACGAGGAGACCCTGTTCGTGGTGGAGGAGGAACTGCAGAAACTTAACGAGCTTATCGTGGAGGAGATGTCGGATATCGGCGGCAGGGTGGCCGGATTGAACGGGCGTTCCGACGGTATAATATTCACCGAGAAGAAGAAAGCCCAGATAGACCTCGGTTATGTCGGAGATATCGTGCGCATAGACCAGGGGGTAATTTCCTCGGAGCTGGAGAAACACAAGGTGGCGGTCGTCCTGCCGATGGGCCTGGGCCCCGACGGCAAAGGATATAACGTCAACGCCGACGAAGCGGCTTCTCATATCGCCGTCGCCCTGGGGGCGGAAAAACTGGTGCTGCTGACGAACGTCAAAGGTATAATGAGGAATCCGGACGACCCGGCTTCTTTCATTTCTGCGATCAATATCAAGGAAGCCCGCGAGCTTATGCGCGATAAGGTAATACAGCAGGGCATGATTCCCAAGGTGGACGCCTGTATCGAAGCGCTTGTCTCCGGAGTGAAGAAGACGCACATAATAGACGCCAGAATCCCGCACGGCCTGCTGCTGGAGATATTCACCGACCAGGGCGTGGGGACGGAGATAAATCATTAATAATCTTTCTCGGAGACGATGAAAAAAGAAGAGATATTCGGAGAATACGAAGAGCACATACTTTCCACTTACCGCAAGATACCTCTGGTTTTCGTCAAAGGCAAGGGGAGCAGGCTCTGGGATATTCACAACAGGGTTTTTCTGGATTTCTTTCCCGGCTGGGGCGTGAACAACGTCGGGCACTGTCATCCCAAGGTGATGTCGGCCGTCAGGGACCAGATCTCGCGCCTGATATTCGTGCCGAATTCATATTATAACATCTGTCAGGCCCAACTCGCCGGAGAACTGTCTTTTTACACTTTCCCGGCGTCTTATTTTTTCTGCAATTCCGGAGCGGAGGCGAACGAGGCTGCGATAAAGCTGGCCAGGCAGTTCGGCAAGGGAAGGTACGGGATAATTACTTTTGAGAACGCTTTCCACGGCAGGACCATGGGGGCGCTTGCCGCTACAGGCCAGGAAAAGTACCAGCGCGGTTTCGGGCCGATGCTTGAAGGTTTCACGAGCGTGCCTTTCAACGATATCTCGGCGGTGGAGAAAGCCGCCGGACCGGAGACGGCGGCGGTGATGCTGGAGCTTATACAGGGGGAAGGCGGTATTAATGTCGCGACAAAGGAATTCGTCGCCTCCCTGAGGGAACTTTGCGACCGAAAAAAGCTGCTGCTTATCGTGGATGAAGTGCAGACGGGGATAGGCCGGACAGGAAAGATGTTCTGTTACCAGAATTACGGCGTTATGCCCGATGTGCTTACCGCGGCCAAGGCATTGGGAGGCGGGCTGCCGATCGGGCTGATGGCGGTCAGAAAGGAATTTTCAGACGTGCTCGGGCCGGGTATGCACGCCTCCACTTTCGGCGGCGGTCCGGTAATCTGCAAGGCTGCGCTGGCCGTGTTGAGAGCGATACGCAGGGAGAAACTGCTGGAGAACGCGGTAGAAATGGGAGAATACCTAAAACAGCGCCTCTTCGCTTTAAAGGAAAAGTATCCGGTCATTAAAGACGTGCGGGGCATGGGGCTGATGCTCGGCATTGAACTTGCCGTTGCCGGAGACGGAGTGGTTGAATATTGCAGGGATAAAGGGCTTTTGATAAACTGTACGCATGAAAGAGTGCTGCGTGTTATGCCGGCATTGAACGTTACCAGGGGGCAGATAAACAAGGCCGCGGGCATCTTGTCCGGCGCCTTCGCCCGCGTTTAATCCCCTTGCCCAGAAATCCCCTTGGTTTTCAAGCCGGAGGTATTCGATAAATAAACCCCGGGCATCTGTCCTGGACGGTCAGACGGGCTTACTGCCAAGGTTTGTCGAAGGGCCGGCCCGGGGAGTTTCAATAACGGAACGCCGGCAGGGCTGGCAGGGAGGAACGGATAGTGAAGAAAGATCTTATTTCCATAAACGATCTTACGGCAGACGAGATAAAGAGCATATTCGCGCTGGCCGGCAAATTGAAGAAAAATCCCTCCGGGTATTCGCGTTCGCTTTCCGGCAAGACGCTCGCCTTGCTTTTCCAGAAACCTTCCAACAGGACAAGGGTATCTTTCGAGGTCGGGATGTGTCAACTGGGTGGGCACGGTATTTATCTCGGCCCCGACGAGATAAAACTGGGGGTAAGAGAGGCGATCCGGGACGTCGCCAGGACGCTTTCCCGTTACGTGGACGGAATAGTCCTGAGGACTTTCGCGCACAACAACGTCCTGGAAATGGCCGAATACTCCTCCGTACCCATCATAAACGGGCTCTCGGATTTCTCCCACCCTTGCCAGGCGCTGGCCGATATCTATACCGTGATCGAGAAAGGCAAGGAAGTGGATAAGACTACGTTCGTTTACGTGGGGGACGGCAATAACGTTTGTAATTCCCTGATTTACGTCTGCGCGAAACTGGGGATCAATATGCGTATCGCCGCGCCTCACGGTTACGAACCGGACAGAAAACTCGTCTCCGAGGCTTCGGAATTGGCCGCTTCGCGTGGCAGCAGCATAGAGCTTTTCAGGGATCCTTTCAAAGCCGCCGCGGGAGCGGACGTCATTTACACGGATGTCTGGGCCAGCATGGGGCAGGAGAAGGAAAAGGCCAAAAGAAAGAAGGCGTTCAAGGGATTCCAGGTCAACGGCAGGCTTCTGGCTTCGGCAAAGAAAGACGCGCTCGTGATGCATTGCTTGCCCGCGCACCGCGGTGAAGAAATAACGGATGAAGTGCTTGACGGAAGGCATTCGGTTGTTTTCGACGAGGCCGAGAATAGAATGCACGTGCAGAAGGCCGTATTGATGAAGTTTCTGGGCGGACGCGGCAGGAGTTGATATCCGGCCGGTCAATTCAATTCCCTCGCCCAGAAATCCCCGGGTTTAACCCGGTTTACCTTAGCCAATCGGAACAACACCCTGCCTTAATTGAAAGGCAGGTGTTCACCAGTGTGAAAGTATACACCTTTGTGTTACACCTTGGCTAAAGGAATAACACTCTGCCTTAATTGAAAGGCAGGTGTTCACTCGTGTGAAAGTGTTCCCTTGTGGGTTACACCGTGGCTAAAGGAATAACACCCTGCCTTAATTGAAAGGCAGGTGTTCACTCGTGTGAAAGTGTTCCCTTGTGGGTTACACCTTGCCCTTGTGTGGAATTGGGCAAGTGTTCCCTTGTGGGAAGCTCCGGGGAGGTCGCCGGAATAAGCAGGCAGCCGAATAAGCGCTGTGTACCGGCTAAGCATCGGCTTCGCCGGAAAATAGGAGCCGCGGGCTCCACGAGACGGAGAATAAGATGAAAAAAGTGGTTTTAGCGTATTCCGGCGGACTGGATACTTCCTGTATAGTCCGCTGGCTGAAGGAGCGGGGGTACGAAGTCATCTGTTTTGTGGCAGACCTCGGCCAGGGGCTGGGAAAGGGAGAGGATTTCGACCTGATAAATAAAAGAGCCCTGGTTGCCGGGGCATCCAAGGTTTACATAAAAGACCTGCGCCGGGAGTTCATAAACGATTTTATCATACCGGCGCTCAAAGCCGGCGCGGTCTACGAAGGTAAGTACCTGCTGGCTACTGCGCTGGGTCGTCCGCTGATCGCCAAATATTTGGTGGATATAGCCCGTAAGGAGAAGGCTTCGGCTGTGGCGCACGGATGCACGGGAAAAGGTAACGACCAGGTGAGGATCGAGGTGACCGCGAGCATCCTGGAGCCCGGACTGGAGATAATCGCGCCTGTGAGGGACTGGGAATTCAAGTCGCGGGAAGAAGAGATAGAGTATGCCAGGAAATTCGGCATTCCCATAGATGTGACCAAGAAAAAACCTTACAGTATAGACAGGAACATCTGGGGCATCAGCATAGAAGCGGGGATACTGGAGGACCTGGAGCAGGAACCGTCCGAGGACGCCTATATGATCACGCGCAGTCCGTCCGCCGCTCCCTCCACGCCTAAATATATCGAGGTTTCTTTCGAAAAAGGCGTGCCGTGCGCGATAGACGGCAGGAGAATGCCGCTGGACGCCCTGATCCAGAGTCTCAACGAGACCGGAGGCAAACACGGCGTGGGCCGTTACGATATGGTGGAGAACAGGCTGGTAGGGATTAAATCGCGCGAGATATATGAAGCCCCCGGAGGGACTATTCTGCACCTGGCGCATAAAGAACTGGAGTGTCTTGTTTTCGACCGTGAGCTGGCGCATTTTAAAGAGGGTATTGCGTTAAAATATTCCGAGTTGATCTATAACGGTCTCTGGTATTCGCCTCTGCGGGAAGCGCTCGGCAGATTCGTGGATTCCACGCAGGAGAAGGTTACCGGGACCGTGCGGCTTAAACTTTTCCGGGGGAACTGCACGGCAGTAGGGAGGAAGTCTCCTTACTGCCTTTACAAAAAAGAGTTGAGCACTTACGGCCGCGACGACAAGTTCGATCAGAAACTGGCGGAAGGTTTTATCAAACTCTGGGCCATGCCCTACAAGGGGGCGAAGAAACGGAGAAGGGCGGAATGAAAAAATACGGCGCTGGAAAGTTGTGGGGAGGAAGGTTCTCCGTCCGGACGGACCGGGAGTTTTTCGATTTTCAGAAATCGCTGGATTATGACTTCAGACTGGCCGAATTCGACATCTCCCATTCTTTGATTCACATCTCCGCTTTGCGTGAAGCCGGGCTGTTGAACGGCCGCGAATACGCGGCGCTGGGGAAAGCGCTGCGCCGTCTCCTGAAACGCGTCCGCAATGAAGGGCCGGGTTTCATCCTCCGGGAAAAAGGGGCGGCGGAGGACATACACAGCTATATCCATGGGCAGGTGGAAAAAGAAGCGGGCAAGGCCGCCTTGAAACTTCATACTTTTCGTTCTCGCAACGACCAGGTGGCGTTCGACGAAAAGTGGTATTGCCTGAAAGAATGCGCAGAGATAGCCGGATTGATGGACGCCCTGGACGGCTCCCTGAAAAAGCTTTCCGGCAGAAACCGCGGCGTAGTCTTTCTCGGTTATACCCACGCTCGCAGGGCCCAGGTGATCACTTTCGAACTTTATCTCGACGCTTTTCGTTCCATGTTCGGCCGCGACAGGCAGAGGCTCGGCGATTATTACAGGCGGCTGCGCGTCGGCATCGGAGCCGGAGCCCTTGCCGGCACCTCGCTCGGCAGAGATGCGTACGCCAAGGCGGTGAAAGCGGCGGTCTCCGGGGACAGTTCCAAGGTAGTCCCGGCGAAAAACAGCGTGGATCACGTCAGCGACAGGGATTATATAATCGAATTGCTTTCCGTGTTTTCCATCATACAGATGCATCTCTCGCGCCTTGCCGAGGACTTTATTCTATATTCCGGGAGCGAATATTCTTTCCTGAGCCTGCCGGAAGAGTTCTGCACCGGCTCTTCGCTTATGCCGCACAAAAAAAATCCCGATCTTCTGGAATTGGTGCGCGGGAACACCGGCAGGGTCTACGGCGGATTGATCTGGCTGCTTACCCTGATGAAGGGTTTGCCGTTAAGTTACAACCGCGACATGCAGCTGGACAAAGAACCTTTGTTCTCCGCCGTGGAGACTATGAAAAGCGAGTTGTCGCTTCTCTGCCGGTTCCTGCCCGGTGTAAAAGTCAACGCCGGGGCGGTGAAGGCGGCGCTTTCGGACAGGACTTTTTACGCGACCGAGCTCGCGGAGTGGATGGTGAGGGAGAAAAAGGTGCCTTTTAAAAAGGCGCACGATGCCGCGGGCTCGCTGATAAAGGCAGCGGAATCCTCCGGGAAAAAGATAGAAGATATGACGGACGCCGAGTTGCGGCGTCTGCATCCGGCGTTTAACGCCGCGGACATCAAGCGCGTGATGGACCCGTTTTACGCGGCGGGAGGCGGAAAACGCGCGCCGGAAAAGAAGAGCGGCGGCGTGAAACCTGCCGGGCTGAAGCCTCCGGCCGTCGAGCTTTAAGCACAGGAAAGAAAGACAGAGATGCACGATTTTGTCCGCAGGAACGGAAGGTTATATTGTGAGGGGGTGGACCTTGAAAAGGCGGTCTCTGCGTTCGGCACCCCGCTTTTCGTATACAGCCGCAATACCCTGACCGGGCATTTTCTGAAACTCAAGGACGCTTTCCGGGAAATAGACCCGTTGATATGTTATTCCGTGAAGGCGAATTCCAATCTGGCCATACTGAAGACCCTGGTGCAGGAGGGGGCCGGCCTGGATATAGTCTCCGGCGGCGAATTGTTCAGGGCCTTGAAGAGCGGTTGTCCGCCCGAGAAAATAGTTTACGCTTCGGTGGGCAAGACGGACAGGGAGATAGAAGAGGCGGTAGCCGGGAAAATACTGTTTTTCAACGTGGAGTCGGAGCCGGAGATGGAGAGGATCGGC
>JBAZDY010000011.1:0-31191 GCA_041654215.1 Candidatus Omnitrophota bacterium | reverse complement strand
AGGCGATCAACCGGATGATCGGCGGGATGGCTTAGTCCGCCTCCGGCGGACAGAGCAATCGAAAATAGAAAATCGAGAATAAGATTTCGATTGCGGTCAAATCTCGATTATCGAGTTCTCAAAAATGGCGTTTATATTTGAAAAACTTGATGTTTATCGGAAAGCGGTTGATTTTGCTGACAAAATATGCGAAGTAACACAAAATTTTGCGAGAGGTAATTATTATCTTGCAGATCAGCTTAACAGAGCAGTTTTGTCAATCGCAACAAATATTGCAGAAGGTAATGGTCGATATCATAAGGCTGATAGGATAAATTTTTTTAGAATTGCCCGTGGTTCTGCATTTGAATGTGTACCAATTTTAGAGATTTGTAACCGTAAAGGACTTATTAATACCGATACTGGCATGATGTTAAAGAGTGAGTTAGAAGATATTTGCAAAATGCTTTCAGGGTTAATTAGTTATTGACGGTTTGACATTACTCCGCCTCCGGCGGACAGAGCAATCGAAAATAGAAAATCGAAAATAAGATTTCGATTGCGGTCAAATCTCGATTATCGAGTTCTCAACTGTTTTTAAGGAAAGAAGGTCGTCATGAGGCATACGATATCGATACTGGTGGAAAACAAGTTCGGAGTGCTGGCGAGGATTGCGGGGTTGTTCAGCGCCCGCGGATACAACATTACTTCGCTTTCCGTCAGCGAGACCCTCGACCCCAGCATATCGTATCTTACGATGGTGGTTGATACCAGGGACGAGAAGATACTCGAACAGGTCAAGAAGCAACTTAACAAACTGATAGACGTCATCACGGTTACCGACTTCACCAAGAAGGATTACATAGACCGGGAGTTGATGATGATCAAGGTGTCCTGTACCGCCGGAGACAAGGCGGCGCTGGAGTCGCTGGCGAAGAAATGGGGAGCGGGCGTCACTCATTGCCGGGGGAATACGGCGATAGTCGAGATAGTCGGGGATCAGGAAAAACTGAAGAAGACGCTGGAAGAGGCAAAACGTTTCAACATAAAAGAACTGGTGCGGGCGGGTAAGATCGCGATGGCGACCGGAGACCTCACGCCAAAGTCAAAAACAGCATAGAGGAGGGAAGATGGCCAAGGTATATTATGATAAGGATGCGGATATGAACCTTTTGAAGAATAAGACAGTCGCTATCCTCGGTTACGGTATACAAGGACGCGGGCAGTCGTTGTGTCTGCGCGATTCAGGCTGTAAAGTGGTGGTTTCAGAGCTCCCCGGGACGCCTAATTACGAACAGGCAAAGAAGGACGGGTTTTCTCCGGTAAGCGCAGAAGAAGCGGCGCGCCGCGGCGATATTATACAGATTCTCACACAGGACCACGTGCAGGCGGTCGTTTACCGCAAGGCGATAGAACCGAACCTCACCGCCGGCAAGGCGCTTTGTTTTTCGCACGGGTTCAACATCCATTTTAAGCAGATCGTTCCGCCCAAGAACGTGGACGTGTTCATGGTCGCTCCCAAAGGTCCCGGCGCTTTGGTGCGCAAGATGTATGAAGAAGGGAAAGGCGTTCCTTCTCTGGTGGCGGTTTATCAGAACGCCAGCGGAAAAGCGCTTGATCTGGCGCTGGCTTATGCCAAGGCCCTGAAGGCGACAACCGCCGGAGTCATCAAGACCACTTTCGCGGAAGAGACCGAGACCGATCTTTTCGGCGAGCAGGCGGTATTATGCGGCGGAGTTTCCGAGCTGATCATGGCCGGTTTTGATACGCTGGCGGACGCCGGATACCAGCCGGAGATAGCCTATTTCGAGGTCCTACACGAGTTGAAGCTCATCACCGACCTGATTCAGGAGCGCGGCATAGCCGGAATGCGCCGCGGAGTTTCCAACACCGCCTGCTACGGCGACCTTTCCAGGGGGAAAAGGGTGATTACCGCAAAAACCAGACAGGAAATGAAAAAGATACTCAAGGAAATACAGACCGGAAAATTTGCCAAGGAATGGATAAAAGAGAACGAAAAAGGACGTCTGGTATTCAACAAGCTGCTTAAGGCCGGAGATAACCATAAGATAGAAAAAGTCGGCCGTAAACTCAGGGAGATGATGCCCTGGATGAAAAAAGCGTAGAAAAGGCAGGGGAACGGTTACGATACCCGTTTCGTCAATCGGTCATGGCTGCGGCTTTTGAACGTTACCGTAACCGGGAACCGATACGGGCTTCGTCACCTTGACCGCTGCCGGGGTTTTACTGATGGAAAAGGTCATAATTTTCGATACGACGTTAAGGGACGGAGAACAGGCCCCCGGAGGTTCGCTGACTTCCCAGGAAAAGCTTGAGGTCGCTTTTCAACTGGAAAGGCTGGGGGTGGATATTATCGAAGCCGGTTTCCCGGTATCCAGTCCGGATGATTTTCAGGCCGTGGCCCGCATCGCGTCTTCGGTCAAAAAGAAGTCCGTTTGCGCCCTCGCGCGCTGTCTGAAACCGGATATAGATGCCGCGGCCAAGGCTTTGAAGAAAGCCCGGAGACCGCGTATACACGTTTTCCTCGCCACCTCCAAGATACACCTGCAGTATAAATTCCACAAGAGAAAAGACGAGATACTGCAGTTGGCGGTGCAGGCGGTGAGGGCCGCACGAAGACTCTGCCCGGACGTGGAGTTCTCCCCGGAAGACGCCACCCGCAGCGAGCGCTCTTTTCTTTTTAGAGTAATAGAGAACGTGATAAAGAACGGAGCTTCCACCGTGAACATTCCGGACACGGTCGGCTATAGTTACCCTGCCGAGATATATTCCCTTATTTCGGAGATAAAGGACAACGTTCCTAATATAAATAAGGCGGTCATTTCCATTCATTGCCATGATGATCTCGGCATGGCGAGCGCAAACTCCTTATCGGCGGTGCTGGCCGGAGCGCGCCAGGTGCATTGCACGGTGAACGGCATAGGAGAACGGGCCGGCAACGCATCTCTGGAAGAAGTTGTAATGGCTTTGAGAACCAGGAAGGACGCGTTCAGCAATTTACAAACTTCGATAAATACAAAAGAAATATTGAATGCTTCCAAATTGGTCAGTAAGCTCACCGATTTCGTGGTGCCGCTGAATAAAGCCATCGTGGGAAAGAACGCTTTTAGCCATGAGTCCGGCATACATCAGGATGCGGTGTTAAAAAAGCGGACGACCTATGAGATTATGGATCCTGCCGACGTCGGGGTGGCCGGCAGCGAGATCGTGCTGGGGAAGCATTCCGGCAGACACGCGTTACGGGAAAGGCTGCAAGCTTTGGGTTTCAAGCTCACGGCCGAAGAGCTCAACAGCGCGTTCGCGCGTTTCAAACAGCTGACCGATAAAAAGAAGGAGATTTACGACGATGATCTGCGTATAATCGTCGATGATCAGCTCAGGCATAGCAAACCTTTGTGGGAGCTGCAGGGATTCGAGGTTTGCTGCGGCAGCGGATCTACTCCGGTTGCCGTCGTGCGCTTGAAGAAGAACGACCGCCTGTTGAGCGGGCAGGCTTCGGGTGACGGCCCGGTGGACAGTTGTTTCAAGGCAATAGATAAGATTACCGGTTTGAAAGCCAGGCTGCAGGATTTCCGTCTGGAGTCGGTTACTTCCGGCAAGGATGCCCTCGGTCAGGCGAGCTTGAGTCTTAAGCTGAAAGCCGGGGTCTTCGGCGGCAGGGGGGCCAGCACCGATATTATCGAAGCGGCCATCAAAGCTTATCTTGACGCCATAAACAGGTTGAGCGGACGATGACCTACGGGTTGGTCGGTTATCCGGTCAAGCACAGCTTTTCCCCGGCGATGCACAACGCCGCTTTCCGCGAGCTGGGCATAGACGCTTCCTACAGCCTTTTCGAGGTCCCCCCGCAGGATATACCTTTATTTCTGAATGATCCGGCTTATTCCTTCAGCGATACCGCCGGGAGCAGGCGATACAAACTGGCTGACCTTTCCGGTTTCAACGTTACCATCCCGCATAAAATAGCCGTAAAAGAAATATTGGAGAAGAAATACCCCGGGCAGCCGGCGGCGGATAACGAGCTTTATTATGTGCGCGTCTCCGGCGCGATCAATACCGTCAAGAATGAGGGTGGGATGATCAGTTACCGCAATACCGATGTTCTTGGGTTCCTTATTTCTTTGAAGGAGGATCTCGGTTTCTTGCCGAAAGGCAAGAATGTGATGCTTATCGGCTGCGGCGGAGCGGGCAGGGCGATCATTGCCGGACTTACCTGGGAAGCTGATAGAGCGGAAGAAATATATATATATGAAAAGAGCCCGCAATCCCGCGGTAATGCCGGGGAACAATTCGCTTCCAACGGCATTGACAAGATGCTGAACGGGAAGGGAAAAGAAATAATTACTTTTATCGGAGAAGAGGATATACCCGTCAGGCTTGAAGAGTGTGATATACTGGTGAATACCTCTCCTTTGGGAATGAAGGAAGGGGATCCCAGCCCGATCAAAAAGGAATGGCTGAAAAAAGGCACGGCGGTTTACGATATCGTTTATAACCGTGCCACGCGTCTGCTGGATGACGCCCGCGCGGCCGGGCTCGCCGCTTCCGGCGGGCTGGGGATGCTTTTGCACCAGGGCGCGGCGGCGTTTGAGTTCTGGACCGGCGGTAAGGCTCCGGTAGAGGTGATGCGGAAGGTATTGAAAGAGGCGGCCGGCCTATGATCATCCCGCTGATTTTTTTCGTTTTCGGCGCCATTGTCGGCAGTTTCCTGAACGTCTGCATCCACAGAATGCCGTTGAACCAATCGATCGTTTTTCCCCGTTCGCACTGTCCGTCTTGTTCCAAAGACATCGCCTGGTTCGATAATATCCCTTTGTTGAGTTTTATCCTATTAAAAGGGAGGTGCCGGCATTGCGGCAAACCGATATCACCGCGTTACCCGCTGGTGGAATTCATTACCGGCTCTTTTTTTCTGCTTATGGGGACGATTTACGGTGCGCAGGCCCAGGCGGTATATTATTGCCTGTTCTTTTCTCTGCTTTGCGTGGCGACTTTCGTGGACATTCAGTATCAGATTATCCCGGACGAAATATCAATAGGAGGGACCGCGGCCGCGCTGTTGTTGAATGTTTTAGCCGGTATAAGGCCGCAGCCGGTAATCTTCGATTGGCATCCTGTTCTTCGCAGCCTTTTTGGCGCAGCGGCCGGGGCAGGCATCATTTACGCGGCCGGGGCTTTGTTCGACCTGGTATATTTCCGTGTCTTGAAGAAACCCCCGGTGGAAGGGGAGACTTCTTCAATGGGCATGGGAGACGTGAAATTGATGGCGATGATCGGGGCATTCCTGGGGCCGGACAAGGCGGTGATGACTTTCTTTCTTGCTCCGTTCCCGGGCGCGATCGTAGGCATCATTAACCTGGTTTTCAAGAAGAGCCACGTAATTCCTTACGGGCCGTTTCTTTCTCTGGTAGCTATAATTTCGTTCCTGTTTGGGCAGAGAATACTGGCTTTTATTATTCCTTAAAATAATTCTAAAAAGGGGCGGCTTCTGGGGCAAAAGACTGTGAATTTCCCTGCAAACACGTGATAATCAAAAAAAGCTTCGATGCGGCCAACATTTCCGGAGTAAAGCCGCGCCTGATCTTTTGTACCCAGGATACGCACTGTAACTATGAAACGGAATTCGGCATAACGGGTGCGGAAATCGAAAGGCAGGGTAGACTGCTTGAACTGCTCACGGCAGAGGTGAACTCCCGCATAAGTCTTTTTAGAGTGATTTCTGACGAGCGGTTCCCTGATGTGTCGCTGAAGCCCGTTGCTCAAAGCCTTTTCGACCGGCTGAAGAACCAGCGGGCCAACAACAGCGGGCTATGAAGTCCCGCGGCCCGGAGCGGGTCCCCGCATAAAACAAAGAAGGCCCTTCGACTCGAGGGCCTTCTTTGGAGGCGATAAACCTCAATAGCTTTCGCTATCTGCCGACCTCCTTATGTCGACTGGTTCTTTCACTCCTATGGCAAGTATGCCATATGCCTTTCCGGATTTCAAGCCCCCCGGTTAAAAAAGTCAATGGCCCATAATCCACATTCGTGTCCCGTCCGGCATCTCTCGCGATCATAATTATAATTATATATTGACCTTCGTCTGCGCCTCGGATAATATATAGCATAAATATCCTGTATTAAAATTAGTTTATCGTTTGCGATGCCCTTGTTTTAGTCTCGCCGACGTTTCAGTTGCGCACTGTTGGTAACCGTGACCGCAAGCCGAAACGGGCTTCGTTACCGTAGCCGAATTAAGTATCGTGTCCCCGGAGATGAATTCTATGGATTTCTCGTTAGAAGAAAAGGCGTTGGCGGCTTCGGCATCCGGAGCTAAATGGAACGCGATAGGCATGAAGCGCAGGGCGGGAGTGCTCGCCCCGCTTTTCTCGCTTTATTCCTCGCAGAGCGCCGGGGCAGGCGATATAAACGATCTGCGTCTGCTTGTTGACTGGTGTTCTTTTACCGGCAACAGCATCCTGCAGCTTTTACCGATGAATGAACTGGGGGCCGTCTTTTGTCCGTATGATTCCATAAGTTCTTTCGCGCTTGAGCCGTTCTATTATTCTTTTTCCGGGGACGGACGTTCCGCATCCGGGTATGTCCGGGCCCTGCGGAAGAAATTTCCCGCGGAAGCGCCGCGTGTGGATTATAACTTGAAGTGGGATAAGCTTTCTTTTCTCTGGGAGATGTTTCTGGAGAATGGGAAGGCAGACATTGCCGGCGCTTCTTTTTCTTCTTTCCGCGAGGATAACTCATACTGGCTGAAGGATTTCGCGCTTTTCAAGGTCCTCAAGTATTATTCTCAAGGCAACGCCTGGTATGACTGGGAGGATGTTTACCGCCGCCGCGATAAAGAGGCGCTGGCGTATTTCCAACGGGAGCATGGAGAGGAAACGCTGTTTCAGGAATGGCTGCAATGGCGTCTTTTTAAGCAGATGACCGCGGTGAAGAAATATGCCGCTGATAAGGGCGTATTGCTGAAAGGGGATCTGCCGATACTGGTTTCGCGCGACAGCGCCGATGTTTGGGCGCACCCGGAGTTTTTTAAGTTAGATTCGGCCGCCGGGGCCCCTCCGGATATGTATTGTTCCAAGGGGCAGCGTTGGGGCATGCCGGTTTATGATTGGGGCAGGATCGAATCCGACGGCTACAGGTATCTTAAAGAAAAGTTGCGTTACGCGCAGAATTTTTACGATCTTCTGCGCGTAGATCACGTGGTGGGGTTGTTTAGGATATGGAGTATTCCTTACGGTGACCCGTTGGAAAACCAGGGGTTGCACGGCAGTTTCGACCCCTCGGACGAAAATTACTGGGGCGAACACGGCAGAAAGATACTATCCGTCATGCTGGAGAACACGGACATACTGCTGTGCGCGGAAGACCTGGGCGTGATACCCCGTGTATGCACCGAGGCGCTGCAAAATTACGGCATCCCGGGGAACGACGTGCAGCGCTGGGTTAAGGACTGGGACGTGCTCCACGATTTCCTTCCGCCTGAGAAACAGCGTTTCCTCGCGGTTTCCATGCTTTCCACCCACGATACCACCAACTTTGCCGCATGGTGGGAGAACGAGGCGGGAACGGTGGACGAGGGGCTTTTTATGCGCAAGTGCTACGAGAAAGGAATAGATTACGGTTATATAAAAGGACTGCTTTTCGATTCGGTTCTTTCGAGACACGGCAGGCTGCGCTGGCTTCAGGGCATGAGTGATCCGGGCGCGCTTGCTTCCGTCTTGGGAAGGCGTATGAATGAAGTAGGAGATATATTGAAGATGCACGCCGATACTTACGGAGAAAAAGATAAATTCTGGGCGCAGCTCGGCTTGAATGGCGTTCCCGCTGAAAAAGCCGATCCCGGACTAGGCAGAAAGGCTCTGGCGTTGAATCTGCGTTCCCGGGCGGTTTTCTGCGTGCAGACCCTTCTGGACTGGTTCTATCCGGCCGGGATATTGAGGGGAGATCCGTATGATTACCGTTTGAATACCCCCGGTACCGTCGGCCCGCAGAACTGGTCTTTAAAAATGCCCCTGCCGCTGGAAGAACTGTTTAAACATGAATTTAACACGGTAATAAAAGAAATGATAGCCGGCTCCGGCCGCGCATAAACCGGAACAATTTTCGACAGCCTGCCGGGAAAGCCCGGCGTTTATGCCCCCGCCCAGGATATCCCTATGAGTAAAAAGATAGTATCCAAGAATATGTCCCGTTACGCTGACACCCCTTTGAAAGCGGTAATTTTCGACTTTGACGGGGTGATCGTGGATTCGATGCCGTATCATTTCATAGCTTGGTTCGAAACATTGCGCCCTTATGGAGTAAGAGCCGGTTGTCTGGATGTCTATTGCAGAGAAGGGGAGCGCTGGGAAAAATCCGCGCGTGATTTCCTGGCGCAGAATAATATAAAGCCGTCAAGAAAGCTTCTGGAGCGTATTTTCCGCCGGCGCAGGCGTATTTTCGGTAGATATTCCAGGGGGATGAGATTCTTTCCCGGGGCTTTCCGGATATTGCGGGAGCTCAAAATACGCGGTTACAAACTGGCTCTGGTCAGCGGCACGCCGGGCATTGAGATAAAGCGCATGCTGCCGGCGGGGATCGGCAGGTTTTTCGACGTTATGGTCACCGGGGATAAAGTCAGGCGCGGCAAGCCGCATCCGGAACCCTATCAAACGGCTTTGCGCCTGCTCGGTCTCAAGGCGGCGGAATGCCTGGTGGTGGAGAACGCGCCTCTGGGTATCGCCTCGGCTTCCGGCGCCGGAATCTTTTGCGTGGCGGTCTCCACCAGCCTGCCCGCCGAATATCTGAGTAAGGCGGATATGATAGTCGGCGGGATATCCGCGGTGCTGCCGATAATAGAGAGCAGGAGCCGCCGCCGGTTTTAGCGCCGGAAATAAATCCGCGTTCCACAAACTTTTTGTGAAAATTATCCTTCCCGGCAGTATAATAGAAAGAGCAGTCGTGGAAAACAGGAGATGTTGAACCGGCATTAGGGAGCAAGAATGAATTCGTTATGGTTACTGCTGGCCGGGACCTGCGCGCTGGCAGCGGGTTACCGTTTTTACGCCGCCTTCAGCGAGAAGAAAATATGGGGGGTGGATCACAGCCGTAAGACCCCAGCCGTGGAATACGGCGACGGGCTGGACTATATGCCGGCAAAGCACTGGAGCATCCTGTTCGGCCACCATTTTTCTTCTATAGCCGGGGCCGGCCCGATAATCGGGCCGGTGGTGGCCTGCGCCATGTTCGGCTGGGGGCCGGCCGCGTTATGGGTGATTTTAGGTTCGATCTTCATCGGAGGTATCCACGATTATTCCGCGCTTATTCTTTCGTTGCGGCATAAAGGGAAGTCGGTTGGTCAGGTCTCCGAGACTGTGATAAACCGCCGCTGTCGTCTGGTCTTTTCATTTTTTCTCTGGCTGGCCCTGGTTCTTATCGTGGCGGTCTTCGCGGCCGTTACCGCCCAGACTCTTGTTGTCAAACCGGAGATCGTCATACCTACCCTGGGGCTCATCCCCATAGCCGTCTTACTGGGTTTTATGGTTTACCGCTGGAACGTGAAACAATTACCGGCGACCGTGGTCGCTCTTTTGCTTATGGCCGGTTCCATTTACGCGGGCGAGGTATTTCCGGTGCAGCTGGCGTTTCCCCAGGCCATGGCGTTCTGGACGGCGCTTCTGCTCGTTTACGCTTATATCGCTTCTGTAGTCCCGGTGAACTTGCTGCTGCAGCCGCGCGACTATCTTTCAATGGTCGTGCTGTTTCTGGGGCTGCTCCTGGGCTACGCGGGAGTATTCGTTTCTCATCCGAAGATGTCGGCTCCTTTTTATATTCAGGCTCCAGCCGGAAGCGCCGGCTTGTGGCCGGCCATGTTCGTTTTGATAGCCTGCGGCGCCATTTCCGGTTTTCATTCGCTGGTTTCGTCCGGGACGACCTCCAAGCAGCTGGCGCGTAAACGCGACGCCAAGCGTATAACCTTCGGGGGCATGCTGCTGGAGGCGGCGATGTCCCTGCTTGCCATAATCTCCGTCTGCGCCGGTCTTTTCTGGAGCGGCGGTCCGGAGGGCATGGTCTATCCTGAACTGGCGGAGAAAAGCGGCTGGATAGTGACCTTCGGCAAAGGCTACGGTAATCTCACTGCCCCTCTGGTGGGCGCCGCGGCCGGGACGACCATAGCGGTTTTTCTTTTGAACAGTTTCGTGATGACCACGCTCGACAGCGCCACCAGGATCACGCGTTACCTTACGGAAGAGATATTCGGAGAGTCTCTAAAAAGGAAGAAAATGAACAATAAATATGTGTTCGGCGTGATTTCCGTGGCGGCCGCGGCCTGTCTGGCTTTCGGCTCCTGGCAGGTGATCTGGCCGGTGTTCGGCGCGGCGAACCAGTTGATCGCCGCCCTGGTGCTGTTGACGGCTTCCGTTTATCTTTTGCAAAGAGGCCGGCCGTCTTTATACACTCTATTGCCGGCGTTATTTATGGCGGTTACCACCGTTTTCGCGCTCGGGTCGGGGATGGTTGTTTTCTGGCGGCAGAAGGCTTATATTCTGGTCGCTGTGTCGGCGGCGCTGCTTTTGCTGTCCTGCGATATGCTGAAAGAGGCATACCTGGCTCTGGCGGCGGCCCGCGGCACAAGAGCCGGCGGACGATAAATGGCGTGTCTTTCCGGCCGGGCATATTTTCTTTCCAAAAAGGTCGGCAAGGCGATCACCGATTACGGGATGCTTGACGACGGGGACAGGGTGGCGGTGGCGGTTTCCGGCGGCAAGGACAGCCTTGCACTTCTGCGCATAATGCAGGAGAGGCGGAAGTTTGTCCCGATAAAGTACGATATAATCGCGGTGCACGTTGATTTGGGCTATGGGGGAGTAAATCCGGCGAGGCTGGAACGTCATCTGCGCGGCATCGGCGTTGAGTTCCACATAGAAAGATCTGACGCCTTGCGTTCCAGCGACCGCGGGAAAATTAACTGTTTCTGGTGTTCCTGGAACCGGCGCAAGACGTTGTTCGAGGCGGCGGACAGGCTCGGGTGTTCCAAAGTCGCTCTGGGCCATCACAAGGATGATATAGTCCAGACCATACTTCTTAATTTTTTCTTCCACGGGGAGATCTCGGCGATGTGCCCTAAACAGGAACTCTTCGGCGGGAAGTTGACGTTGATACGGCCGCTGGCATACGCTGAGGAGAAGGAGATAATAGCTTTTGCCGACGCTTACAAAATACCGGCGCAGAAATGCCGGTGTCCGCACAGCGGCAAAACTAACCGGGCGCTTGTGGGGCGTTTCATAGCGCAGGCGGAGCGCGTGTGTCCGGACGTTAAAACCAATATCTTCCGCAGCGTTAAAAGAATAAAACGGGAATATTTGCCGTAGGCTGAGGCCGGGTCCGTAAAGGGGAGAACGAGAAATGGTCATAGTTCTGGTGATCGCGTCGGTACTGGCGGTTTTCGCGGTGTTCTTCGTGCTGTTGCGCCTTTATTTTCAGATTAGTTCCCGCATGGACGCGATGGCCGAGGCGGTGCGCAGGAGCGGAGACTCTTTGAATAAGAATATAGGCGATACTCTCGGAGTTTTTGGCGGGGTCCAGGATAAATTAGCCCGCGTCGAGGAGGTAAACCGCAGGATATACGAGATAGGCAGGGACATATCCAGTTTGCAGGAACTGTTGCGGGCTCCCAAGTTCAGGGGAAAGTTCGCCGAGACTTTTCTGGAAAACCTGCTTTCCCAGGTTCTGCCTCCCGATTTCTTCCAGGCGCAATACCGTTTCCGCACCTCCGACACGGTGGACGCGGTTATCAGGCTGGGGGAGCGTCTCTTACCGGTGGACGCCAAGTTCAGCCTGGAGAACTTTCAAAAGATGACGGCTGAACCGCAGGAACAGGCGCGCGCGGCCCTGAAGAAAAAGTTCGTTTCCGACGTCAAGGACAGGACCGACGAGATAGCTTCTAAATACATCCTCCCGGCCGAGAACACCTACGATTTCGCTTTTATGTATATCCCGGCGGAGAACGTCTATTACGAGATAATAGCCACGGAAGACCTTTTGTCTTATTTGATCTCGCGCAGGGTATATCCGGTGTCGCCGCTTACTTTCTACGCCTACCTGCAGATAATCTGCCTGGGATTGAAGGGGTTGCGCGTGGAAGAGAACGCGGAACGCATATTAAAGACTATAGCTTCTTTATCGGGCGAGATAAACAAATTCCGGGATGATTATCAGCTCGTGGGCAGGCACCTGCAGGACGCGGGCCGTAAATACGAAGAGAGTTCCAGAAAACTCGAGAAACTGGCGGAAAAGATTGCCTCCGTGGACAGGCAGGAAAATGACGTCTGAGGAGTTGTGCGGGATCGGCCTGGCTTTCGGCCGCGGGCGCATAAATATGTCGTTCCGGCACGGGGATAAGGCGGACGTGCTGGTTAACCGCGGGGATTTTCTTGCTTCGATAGGCGCCGTCCCCGGCCGTCTGGTCTGCTGCGACCAGGTGCACGGCGGCAGAGCCGTGGAGGTCACCTCCGCCGACGCCGGGAAAGGGGCGTTGTCTTTCGAGACTTCCGTGGCCCGGGCGGACGCCCTGGTTACCTGCGTTCCCGGACTGCCGCTCGGCATACTTACCGCCGACTGTCTGCCGGTATTGCTTTTCGATCCCGCGGCGCCGGCGGCGGCGGCCATCCACGCCGGATGGCGCGGGAGCCGCGACGGGATAATCGGCAATACCCTGCGTTTGATGCGGGAAAAATTCGGCACCAGGCCGGAAGCGGTCTCGGCATGGCTGGGGCCCTGCATAGGACAATGCTGTTACCGGGTCTCAGGAGAGTTCCGGGAGATTTTTCCCGGGTCAGTCGCTATGGACGGAGAGGATACGTTTTTCGATCTCTCCGGTTTCAATAGACAGGCATTGCTTGCCTGCGGCGTGAGGTCTGAGAATATACATGGGAGCGGTGGTCAGTGCACCATGTGCATGGGGAACGACTTCTTTTCTTACCGCAGGGAAGGAGGGCTCGCGGGGAGGATGCTTTCAGTGATTATGCTTGGCAAAACGCAATAGGAGGCGTATGTTCCTTTTAAGAAAATTCAGGATGAAATTCATACTCGGGGTAGGGTGCGTCTCGGAGGATATGCTGCGCCGGGCTCTGGATGGGATAGGGGAAGAGATAGAGCTGTCTCTTCAGGGGGAGGCGGGTGTTCCCGGGGGATCATGCATGCACGTTTCTCTGGGGACCGATGATCCGGAACTGGTATTCGACATTTGTTCTCAATACGGGAAGATAAGGTCGGCCAAAATAGAAGAAACCACTGTATCCGGGAGGTGAGCATGCAGAAGATAATAGTGATCTATTATTCACGGGGCGGCACCACCAGACGCATGGCGGAACTGGTGGCCGAGGGGGCGCGCAGCCACGGGGTGGAGACGGACGTTCGGGATGTGGGATCTGTGGAAGTGGATGAACTGCTTGCTTATTCCGGCGTGATAATAGGGTCGCCGGTTTATTACGGGACCATGGCCGCCGAGATAAAGAAGCTGGTGGACGAGTCGGTAAAGCTGCACGGCAGGCTCGACGGCAGGATCGGAGCGGCGTTCGCCTCCAGCGGCAACCTCGCAGGAGGCAACGAAAGCACCATCCTGGATATCTTGCATGTTCTGCTCGTGCATGGTATGATCATACACGGCGATCCCAAAGGAGACCATTACGGCCCGGTTGCCGTGGGAAGCTGCGACGAGCGAGCCGCGGACGAATGCCTGAGGCTGGGCGGCAGGGTCGCCGAACTGATTAAGAAACTCGCGGCCGGACCGTCAGCGTGAGGGAAATCTCCCATGTATATCACCGTGTTCGTAACAGTCTGCAGTAAGAAAGAGTCGGATAAGATAGCCCGCCGCCTGGTGGAGAAGAAACTGGCCGCCTGTGTGAACGTCGTTCCCGGGATATCCTCGTTTTTCCGCTGGAAGGGGCGCGTCAATAACTGCCGGGAATGCCTGCTGGTTATAAAAACCAAGAAATCCTTGTTTTTGCGCTTGGCCGGCGAGGTCAGATCCTGCCACAGCTACTCCGTGCCGGAGATCGTCGCTTTGCCTGTTGTCGCCGGGACGAAAGAATATCTTTCCTGGATAAATGAATCTGTCGGGAACGCCGTTTGATTTCGTCATAGCTTTTGCCGGCGGGGTGCTCTGGAGTTTTACTCCCTGCGTATATCCGCTTTTACCGGTCATAATCGGTTATGTGGGGGCGTCTTCATGTGTTTCCCGCCGCAGGGCTTTTCTGTTGAGTTTTTCCTACGCCGGCGGGACCGCTTTCATTTACGCCATGCTGGGCGTGCTGGCTTCGCTGGGCGGCAGGGCTATGGCAAGGTTAGCAGCTTCTGCATGGATATCGGTCCTCTCCGGTTTATTGATATTCATTCTCGGCGTATTCATGTCCGGTATCCTGAAGCTGCCTGTAAAGCGGTTTATCGTAGTGCGCCCAACAGGCAAAGGACGCGGCGGGATTTTCTGGGCTTTCTTTCTCGGCTGCGGGTCGGCACTGCTGATTAGTCCGTGCGTTACCCCGGTGCTCGGTTCCATCCTGGTCTATCTCGCTTCGCGCAAGAATGTGTTCTACGGCGGGCTGTTGCTGCTTACTTTCGCGTACGGGATGAGCCTGCTGTTCATAGTCGCCGGAACATCCGGTTATTTCCTTTCCCGGCTGCCAAAGTCCGGCAAATGGCTGGAATATGTACAGAAAGCCTGCGCTTTATTGTTGTGCGCCAGCGGGGTGTATTTTATAATAAAAGGATTGAATTGAACTTGTCGCAGCATGACTGCCGTTGTCGTCCTCCCGGAGATAAACAGCCAGCGGCGCATAAAAAGAGGAGAGTATGAAGATACTAAAAATATTAGCCGTCTCTGTCCTGGCGTTATCGTTATTCTGCGTCGGCAGCCTTTGGGCCTTCGACAGCGCGTCAGATTTCAGCCTGACCGCTACTTCCGGCAAGACGGTCACCATGAGCTATTTCCGGGGTGTAAAACCGGTGCTGCTTTTCTTCTGGACCACCTGGTGTCCGTATTGCGTCAGGCAGATGAAGATGCTGAATGAAAAGTACGAAAAGATGTCGGCGGAAGGGATCGAGGTCATTCCCATCAACGTGGGGGAAAGCGAAGAGAAAGTCCTGCGTTTCCTCAGCCGTAATCGTATAAACATTTCTTCTTTCCTGGACGGATACGGAACGGTAGCGGACACTTACCGGCTGATCGGAGTACCTACTTACACACTGGTAGACCGGGAGGGAAGAATATTACTTCAGACCAACGAGTTCCCTTACAAGGAGTATAAATCGCTGCTTGCGGCCGTTCCGGGTAAATAATCCGGCTGTTTCGCAGGAAAAACAGGAGAGCCTCTGCGGTTAAATCCCGAGGGGGCCTGCATAGGAGAAGAAATGTTCGACAAACTTAAGTCCATAATGGAAATGCAGAAGAAGGCCAGGGAGATTAAGGAAAGCCTGGATAAAACGGTGTTCGATACAGAGAGTCAGGATGGTAGTGTGCGTCTTTCCATGAACGGTTCACAACAGGTGGAAACGGTAACCGTCAGATGTGAAACGCTTCCTCCGGAGGCGAAAACCAGTCTGGAAAAGGCGTTAAAGGATGTCTATAACCGCGCGATAAAGCATTCCCATGACCTGGCGGCGCAGAAAATGAAGGAAATCACGGGATTGAATATCCCGGGTTTGATGTAATGAACGGCGGCGGACCCGAAGGACAATTCGAAGAGCTCAATGCCGGCCGGCTTTTCTGTTCTTCCTGCGGGCGTTCCACGCCCGTAAGAGAAAGGCTGCTGTTGGTATTACCCGACGGCTGCCTTTATGAATACAGATGCGCTGTCTGCGGCAGCGTGACCGGCGACAAAAAGACCAGGCGCGGAGGAAACGGCGGTTTGTTCCGCGGGTTCGGCGGGGGGCGGGTGAGATGAGAGACGCGGAGGTTCTTAAAGGTTTGGCTACCGGCATAGGCAGTCTGCCTTATCGTGAAGCGGAGACCGCGCTGGATCTTATTTTCCGCCGCACTCCGAGAGCGCCGTTCTGGCCGCAGCTTCCCAAGAGAGGGGCATGCGAAGGGATGGTGGCGCAGTTTTCCCAGAATTTCCCTTGTCTTAAATTCAAAGACGGAGGCGTTTATCTGGATGCGTCCGCCCCTGAAAGCGAACTCGAGGTTTTTTACGAAAAGGTAATAGCAGGCGACAACGCTTATTTTGCCATTACCCCTGATTTTGCCCCCGGGATCTACTCCTACCGCGACAGGCTGCGCAGGAACGGCGTCCAAGGCGCTGATTTTCTCAAGGGACACATAACCGGTCCTTTCACCTTCGCGGCCTCTGTCACCGATGAAAAAGGGACGGCCCTTCTGCATAACGAAATAATGATGCAGGTTGTGGTCAAAGGTCTGGCGGGCAAGGCTAAATGGCAGATCGAGTTCCTTAAGGAATTCGGCAGGCAGGCGATTATTTTCGTGGATGAGCCGTATCTCGGTTGTTTCGGCTCCGCCTATACACCGGTCACCCGGCAGACGGCGCTGGATGTAATGAGCGAATTGTGTTCGGACATAAAGGCGCACGGAGCATTGACCGGCGTTCATTGCTGCGGCAATACCGACTGGTCCATACTTACCGAGGCGGCCGGAGTGGATATAATCAGCTTCGACGCCTTCAATTTTCTGGACAGAATTGTGCTTTACGCAGCCGAAGTCTCGGCATTCCTCGACAAAGGGGGGATACTTTGCTGGGGTATCGCACCTACCAGAGAATTTACCGGGGCTGAGACGCCGGAGTCCCTGCTGGAAAAGATAGATTCCGGGGTGGAGATGTTCAGGCGCAAAGGAGTGGATGCGGCGAAAGTCAGGGAAAGGCTTATCGTCAGCCCGAGCTGCGGCCTGGGTAGTCTGGATGAAGAAAAAGCCGCAGGGATTTTCGGCCTGCTTGATGCCGTTGCCGGTATCCTCTCACGGAGATAGCGGTTTATTCCGCTCCGGAACAGTTAAACAGGCACACGGACAGGGCCGGTCGAAGAATCAGAGATGTGGCGCGTCGAATTGATTGACAATTGTCCGTAAGGGTGTATACTGATTGTTAAGGACAAAGACGTCCGCTTTATAGGCGGGCGTCTTTTTTTACGCCCAAACGATTAAAAAATAAGCGGCCGGCGCACATTTCTCAGCCCTGCTGGCCGGCCGCTGCATACGTCAAACCAGCGGGCTGGAGAAAGGGAAAGGGAATATGAACCTTAGCACTGCGGGAGGAAACGACGCTACGCGCACTTTTAACCGTTCCAAAAACGTGGTCAGCTGTTCCGGTCTCTGTTCACGTTGTCTTGATTCCTGTCGGGGCAATTGTGAAGTATTCAAATCTTCTTTTCGGGGCAGGGAGGTAATTTATCCCGGGCCTTTCGGAGAGATTACCGCGGGAGGCGATAAAGAATATCCGGTTGATTATTCGCATCTGAACATTCAAGGTTACGCTCAGGGAGCAAACGGTCTTCCCAAAGGAGTATCCGGAAACCCGGATACCGCCATATTCCCGGCTGTGGATACGACGACTGAATACGGATGGGCCCAAAAAGTGAAAATGCGCGTTCCGGTTTTTACCGGGGCCCTCGGCTCCACCGAGATCGCCCGGAAGAACTGGGAGCATTTCGCGGTGGGGGCGGCGATCTCCGGCATCACCATCGTCTGCGGGGAGAACGTCTGCGGTATTGATCCCAGGCTGGAGTTGGACGGTAAAGGCAAGATAGTGAACGCCCCGGATATGGACAGGCGTATAGAGTTGTATAAGCGTTTCCACGACGGTTACGGAGAGATACTTGTGCAGATGAATGTCGAGGACACGCGGTTAGGAGTCGCCGAGTATATGCGCAAAAAGCACAAGCTGGAGACGCTCGAACTTAAATGGGGGCAGGGGGCTAAGTGCATCGGCGGAGAGATCAAGGTAAAAACCCTGGAGCGCGCGATACAACTAAAGAAAAGAGGTTATATCGTGACTCCCGACCCTGAAGTCCCGGCCATACAACAGGCCTTTAAGGCCGGGGCGATCCAGGAATTCGAGCGGCATTCCAGGCTTGGGTTTGTTTCGGAGGAAGGTTTTATGAAGGAGATTAAACGCCTGCGCGACCTGGGTTACAAGAGGATAACCCTGAAGACCGGGGCTTATTCGATGGTGGAGCTGGCCCAGGCCCTGAAATTCAGTTCCGCGGCAAAGATCGACTTGTTGACTATAGACGGAGCTTCCGGCGGCACCGGTATGAGCCCCTGGAAAATGATGCAGGAGTGGGGTATCCCAACTTTTTACCTGCAGTCGCTCGCCTATGAGTTTTGCGAAAAAATGAGCAAAAAGAAAATGCGTGTTCCCGATATCGCCATCGCCGGAGGGTTCTCCATGGAGGATCATGTTTTCAAAGTGCTTGCCATGGGCGCGCCGTATGTCAAGGCGGTCTGCATGGGCCGTGCTTTGATGATCCCCGGTTTCGTGGGAAAAAATATCCAGGAGTGGATTAAAGGCGGCAATTTGCCTCCCACGGTATCCGAGTTCGGCAGCAAGCCGGAGGAGATATTCGTTTGTTATGAGGAACTCGCCGAGAAATACGGCAAGGATATGAAGGATATCCCTCTTGGCGCGGTCGGGATATATACTTTCAGCCAGCGCATCAAGGTGGGGCTGCAGCAGCTGATGGCAGGTTCGCGCAATTTCAGCTTGAGCAGCATATCCCGCAGGGATATTATGTCCCTGAGCGAGGAAGCCGAGAAAGTCTGCGGTATCCCTTATGTGATGGATGCCTTCCGTAAGGAGGCGGAAAAGGTGTTGTTCGGCAAGTAGTGCCGTGTGGCGTTAGGATGAGGCAGGCGCCCCGCTGATATCAGCCGGGCGCCTGTTTTTTTTTACGCTGCTCGCACAGCCCCGGTGCCGCTCACGCACGGTTGCGGTACGCGGGGCTTCGCCTCTGACCGCCGCGCACAAGAACGAACCTTTTCTTCCTTTGAAGTCATTTTTTATGATAAAATAAATTATGTCAGCATCGGTACTCTACGGTGCTGTTTAAAGAATTTATTTAACAGCGCAGTAGTAGATTGTTACATGAGTTTTTGATAATTGAGAATCGCAATTAGACCGCAATCGAGAATTTCTAATCAAATCTCGATTTTAGACTCGCGATTGCTCTGTGCGCTGCTCAAAGAACTTATTTAACAGTGCACTACAGCGTCCAGTCATAATAGGCTATAATTTACCGTTTTAAAAGCGGTTGGAAGGGGCAAGATGATAAGCAAATCGGCGGTCAAGATGACTGTAGCGGCGGTTATTTCGGCATGTATCGCAGCGGCCGGTCTTTTTCTGTTCAGCAGCGGCGTAAGAAGGCCTTCTCACATACTGCTGGTCAGCTTTGACGCATTGCGCTGGGACCATCTGGGGTGCTCCGGATATGCCAGGCACACGTCTCCAAATATCGACGCTTTAGCAGGAGAGGGCGTCTTTTTTTCGCAGGCGGTCAGCGTTTCCGCCATGACCCCGATTTCTCTTGCCTCGCTGTTCACTTCCGTTTATCCCGATCGTCATTCGGTATATACTTTTGGAGCTATGCTGAGAAGCGGACTACCGACATTGCCCGTCGTGTTAAAAAAAAATGGATTTGCGACCGCCGGAACCGGCGGGGCATGGCTTGATATAATGCTTCACGGTTTCCCGGAAGATTTTGATACGCTTATCCCGGGAGATCTCAGCATTGAAGAACAGATGCGGCAATACTTGCGTTGGCTGGATGAGCATAAAGACGGGAAGTCTTTTCTATGGATCCATTTCATAGATTTCCCTCATGCGCCTTATTCTTCTCCCGAGCCTTTCAGAAGTATGTTTTTGGACGGGAAAGGACGCGAGAACTCGGAGATGATCCCTATCGTCTACCGGCCGGAAGGCCGTATGGGTATCCCGCACTACATAGCCATTGACGAAATAATGGATAAAGAGTTCTACGTTTCACAGTATGATGCCGAGATAGCTTACGCCGACCATTTACTGGGTATTCTGCTGAGGCATATCGAGAAATTGGGTATTGACAGCGATACGCTCATAGTGGTCTTGAGCGACCATGGCGAAGAATTCGGCGAGCACGGGTATTACTTCTCCCACGGCAGAAGCCTCTATGATCAGTCGTTTAGGATCCCGTTGATCTTAAAGTTCAAGGGAAGCCTTCCCTCCGGCAGGGTCGTGGCAACCCAGGTCAGTTCTTTGGATATAGCTCCTACGGTCCTGGACATCGCCGGCTGCGGCAGACCGGGTTGGATGGAGGGGAAGAGTCTTGTGCCTTTGCTGTCCGGAGGCCGGGGGAGCGAGTTCGCTTACGGCTATCTCGGTGATTTCCGCGTGGAGGAGTTCGGGATTGACGGCAATAAAGCTAAATATTGCGTAAGAGGTAAAGGCTGGAAATTGATATACGATGAAGGGGCGGATAAATACGAGCTGTACGATCTGGCGCAGGACCCGGGAGAGAAGAACAACCGCTACGGAGAAGATGTAATGCGGGAGCGGTTGTTAAAGAGAAAACTGCTTAGCTGGCGTAAACGGTTAAAGGCGCGGGAGCGGGAGGTTCGCATGCTTCCCGATTTCAGGGAACGTTTCGGCGTAAAAATGAAAAGCCTGGGATATATGCAATAATAGTCAACCTATCGAGGGACGGACCATTAAATATTCAGCAAACAGGAGTATGCAGATATGATCTCTTGCGATTGTTTGGGTAATGCGAAACGAAGAATACGGGATTTCAGGGAACTGCGCGAAGCGGGGTTCATTTCTTTGGAAGATAGTTTCTTTCCCGCAGTTCATTATCCTCCTATTACCATGTATCCTCCAGCGGGAGAAGACGAGATTTTCGAGGGATATGTTAATCCCGCCGATAATATGTTCGTTTTGTATGTGCATATTCCTTTCTGTACGAAATATTGCGCGTTCTGTCATTATCCTAACAAAATAGGTGATTTGCCGGAAGAAAAGGACCGTTATCTCGGCGCTCTCGAACAAGAAATGGATATCTACATGAACCGGCTGGGCCTGCGGAAGATCCGGGCCCGCTCGATACTCGTGGGAGGCGGAACTCCGACATTCCTTTCTCCCGGGCAACTGGAGCGTTTTCTTGCCGCTTTTACATCGCGGGTGGACCTTTCCCGCTGTACACAGTTTAATTACGACGTCGATCCGCTTACTCTTATAGATAAGGACGGCCCCAGGCGGCTTCAACTTCTCCGTTCGCACGGGGTGGACCGTTTGACCATCGGCGTGCAGTCTTTCGAAGACGGAATACTGAAAAAGATGAACCGGCATCACACCGCCGAAGATGCCGCGCTTGCCGTGGTCCGGTCACAGGAAGCCGGATTCCAGGTCTGCATTGAATTTATTTACGGGTATCCGGGGTTAACTGTGGAGAAGTGGGTCAAGACAATGGAGAAGGCTGTTTCTTTGGGGGTCAATGAGGTGCATAATTACCGTCTGAAGATAATCCCTTACGGTGATCATGTGGGCGCCATCCGGAGTTCATTCGACCGTGAAAAAGATATTTTCCCTTCCACAGAGGAAACCCTGGTAATGAAGCAGGCGGCTATCGACATCCTGAACCGGAACGGATACAAGGAAAACCTCACCAGGGTATTTACCCGTTCAAAGAGTAATTATTCGCATTACGCAAGCGACCAGTGTTGCGGGCTGTTCGACCAGATCGGTTTTGGCCTGACGGCTTTCAGCAGTCTAAGAGACCGTTTCGTCCTTAATACGCAGGATTTTGAGGAGTATTATTCCCTTATTGGCCGGGGGAAGCTTCCTCTAAACCGCGGACTGGTACGCAGCCGGGACGACAATATCCGCTGGAATATCATATTGCCGCTGAAAAACAGGCTGGTGTATAAAAAGTATTTCTTCAGCCGCACCGGTGTCCGCGCGGAAGAGGTGTTCAAGAATAAGATCGAACGCCTGAAGAACCACGGGTTGCTTTTTGAGGATGAAAGGATAATCTCGCTGACGGAACTGGGCCGATTCTTTGCAGACGAAGCCTGCCACCAGTTTTTTCATCCGTCTTATATCCCGTTTCCGAGGAAATCTTATTCCGAAGCTGAACTGAATCCGTATAATGATTGACCGCCGGCCGCGGCGGGGATGATATCAGCCGGGGGAGGAGAAAATTAGAGCAATACCCGCAATAGCGATCAAAGACGCTATTGTTTCCAGGGAGGTCGTTTTTTGTTTCAGGAAGAAAGCCGCCAGAGGAAGAATGAATAGGGGAGTGGTGAAGTTGAGGATCGTGGATATGGAGGCTCCGATAAACTTGAGAGAAGCAAGAGAAAGCCAGAATCCTCCGAATATGACTATGAATACGGCAAATCCCGTGAGCAGCAGGATTTTTGTGTTTTTGAAAGGCAAGGCCCAATAACGGAGTTTCCCCGCGGCCGTCCCTCCTATTAGAAGAACCGAGCCGGCCCAGAGTAGACGTATCCATGTAGCCTGCAGCGTGTTCGCATTCTCGACCCCTATTTTAGCCAGTATGACGGCCGCGGCGGTGCATATCCCGGAGAGTGCCGCGAATATTATTCCCCGCAGCCATTGTTTCTTACCGGGAGCCTCCGGGATGGATTCCCAGAATACAATGTTGGTCCCGGCCAGGACGCAAAGTATACCGAGCCATGCGGGCAAGGATATGTTTTCGCGCAATATGAAGCAGGCGAGGATGATCGTAAATACCGGCCCGAGCGTCCCCAGGATAATTGTGGGTTTAGGCCCGATATCTTTTAGCGCTTTAAAGAAGAAGGTATCTCCCATCGCTATCCCGAGAATTCCGCTGAATCCCAGGAACAGGAAGGAACGGGTGTCCAAGTGCCGGAAGCCGAGAATCAGCAGCAGTATCCCGATATAGGCGCACCCCAGCAGGCATTTTATCAGGTTCATGCCCGCGGCCGGAGCCTTTTCTCCGATCGCATGGAATAGAATAGAACCGAGCGCCCAGAAAAAAGCGGAAAGAAGGGCCAGGGAGCAGCCTAATATCTGATATTGAAAGGAGGATGTATTCATTGTGTATAACTACCTTTTTCTTTCGAATTCCAAAAAATAGTGTTCGGGAAGAAACGTGTATTCTTTCGTAAACTCATATCCGCAGCGGCTAAGCATCGATATGACCGATGTTTTTTTAAGTGATGAGCGGCCGGAATTACCCGTTGAGGTCAGGTCGTTTAGCCCGAGCCGAAGCAGCAATATCATGAGCGTTTTGTTGAGAGCGGTGATCTGTTGTTTGTTCTTTAAATGGAGCAGCGCATATCCTTTTTTGAAGGCGCCGTCTTTATAGAGGCGCGGAAGAAGATGCCGTATGAGCATGATTTCGCGTTCATGGATGATGTCGAAAAAGAATAAGGGAGTTCTCCCTCCATCCGTTAGATAGGAGAGCATTTCTTTCGCGAAGGAGACGTCGCGGGCCATTTTTCTGATATCTTCGGTCATCTCACATTCATTTTTCTCGGGGAGTCCGTCCTCCCCCCGTTTTCGTATGAAGTTCCTGTTTTCCGGCCGCAGGCGCTTGAAAAAAGGCGACCCGTAATCCCAGGATGACACCGTCTTGTTCAGCGTTTCTGTGCGGGAAGGTATGTTTTTCATCTCAATGACGTAAAGCCTGCCGGTGTCTTTTCTGAGAGACGGGAGGAGATCCGTAAAGTATTCTTTATTTCCCTGTGCCGATAAGAGCCCGGGTACTTCGCATATAAAAATTATGTCGAAGATATAATTTTTGTAAAATTGGTCCACTCCTTTGGACTTGACCAGAACAGGCAGGATATTGTCCGTTTTCTTCAAGCGTATTTCCCGGCGTAAATGTTTCAATATCACAGGGTCGATATCGGTAGAAAATATCTTGCCGTCCGGCTCTACGGCTTCTGACATCCGCAGAGAGAAATAACCCTTTCCCGTCCCCACATCGGCGACCTTCATCCCCGGACGTATTTTCAATGCCCGGATGATTTCTCCTCGCGGTAAAGTCGTTTCTCTGGATTCGGCATTGAGATCGCTGAAAAGCATTATGATCCGCGGGGATTCCAGAAAGCTCTCCAGTTTGCATGGAGCGTCGGTGTTATCCGCGACGATGATATTCATCCGTGTCATCGGCGGTTCGGCATTGAAACAGGAAGGGGGAGGCAGTGCAGTGTATACGCGGCCACTTTCAACCGTATAGAAAGGCAGGCCGTTCTTCTCGACGAGAGCAGCTGTTTTCGAAGGCAGGGTCCGGCGGGAGACCCGGGTATTTTTATCCGGGGGCCGGCTGTTGAATATGAGGAAGTCTGGTGTAAATCCGGAGAGGGAAGGACCGGCTTTTTGGGCTCTGCACAAGCCGGGGGAGATGCATTCAAGGGTGATGTACTCGTAACGGATATCCCCGTCTGCACTCGCAGGGTTCGCCACGCACGATAGAAATATCCCGGCCGCGGCGGCCGGGAGAGAGAAAAACGAAGTTCTTTTAGGCATGGGGTAATTCCTTTTTGCTCAGGGTCAGGCCCGCTTTCTCGACTAAGGCTTTTATGCGCGATTCATTCGGGGTCATCCTGTTGACTGAATAAATGGGGAAACTGTTCTTTAGTTCTTCCGGAGTGCCGTCATGGATAGTCACGGAATTCGCCCCCGCCATCAGCCCCAGGTACTGGCCGTCTCTTCTCAGTTTTTCCATCGAGCTGGTGGAAGGGATTATCAGACGGGGATATATTATGCGCATTAAACTTATATAGTTCAGCGTTATATCTATATCCCCGGCCGGCTCATTCCGGTAGGCGCTGTCTTCTCCCGGTATGAATACCGAGGCCGAAGCCATGCTCAATTTGAACCTGCCGAGGAAGAGCAGGTCGTTCGCGAGATCGTTTAACGATTGCCCGGGGAGTCCCACAATATTGCCGGTCCCGAGAGAGAAACCGGTTCTTTTCGCGTAGCGCATGCAGATAGTCCGTCGGAGGAGAGTATCTCCGGGTTTGATTTTAGAATAAAGTTTAGCGTTCGAGGTCTCGAACTTCAAGATGTACCTGTCCGCTCCCGCCGACCGTAGTTTGCCGTATTGTCGGAGTCCCAGGTTTCCCAGACAAAGAATTATCTTCAATCCTGGATATCTACGTTTTGCCAGGCGGATATATCCGGCCGTAAGGTTTATATAATTCTCGGAAGAGTTCTCTCCGGACTGCAAAAGCAGTACCCGTCTTCCTCTCTTGTAAATGTAGTCCACTATGGAGATGAAACGTGAAGGGTCTATAAGGTACTTCTTGTGTTTTTCGTAATTATGAATATTACAGAACTTGCATTTTCTGCGGCAGATGTTTGAAAGTTCGATCACGCTGCGGACCTCCACGGCGCGGGAGGCGAAGGCGGCCTCCCGTTCCCTGCGGGCGAGAGCGAAGAGACTCTGCTGGCAGTCCCCCCTGAAAAGAAGGGCATTTTTGATCGTGCGTCGCCGCAGGACACCGTTTTTCAGTTCATCGAGTGTTTGATTGTCCTTGGTCATCTTTTGAATTCCAGGAAATAAAACTGAGAAAGAAAACGGTATTCTCTTACGAACGAATAACCGAGTTTTTTCATACGTTTTGTGATGCCGTTTTTCTCCGGATATCCGATCCCGACATCCTCTCCACTTAAAAAAGAAGTTTTTTCAAACCCGAAAATATCCGACAGCAGGATTTTATTCAAAAGGTGTATCTTTTTCTTTTTCGCGTCATTAATCCGGCAGGGGGATAGATTAGACGTAGATTCCGACTCCAAATGTGAGATGAGCCATTTGACCAGTCCGGTTTGTTCCGTTCGGCATAAATCCGATACGATAAAAGCGCGGGCAGGAGGATTTTGGGAGGAATAATATTCTATTATTTCCCGGTATAACGCGGGGTCTGAAAGCATGGCGTTGAAATCGGAGAGTATCTGTTCTTTTACTCCGGGAGATATCTCAGCCTGCCCGCGCGATCTTAACAGTCCGCGTATGGATGCGTTCATTCTTTTGAGGGCCGGGAACTCCGGTGTTTCTTTCAGGAAAACCCGGAATATTTGTTTGTAATCTCCGAAATCTACGCGGTGAAATTCCGCGTCCGGGTTGTAATTTATGACGTAGAGGCGCCCGGTTTTCCTCTCAAGGCAGGAATGGAGGGCTTTTAAGAGCGGTTCCTGGTAGGATATGTCATTGAGCAATTCGCATAGAAAAATTATGTCGAAAGTCCGATTTGTGTAAAAGGGATCGGCCGGGCCGGGCGCGACCAGCACCGGAACGACATTTTTATAGTTCTTTTCCGCCGCTTTGCCTTGTATATGCTTGATAAGATCCGGCTGGATTTCCGTGGCGAACACGGTCCCGGTCCCATGCAGGGCATCGGCGAAACGGAACGTCCAGAATCCGGTTCCGGCGCCTACATCTAGTATACGGGCGCCGGGTTTAATCCGTATAGTTTCAATTACCCTTTCGGGTTCAAGAATGGTTTCTCTGTCCGGCGATGTCAGCGTGAAGAGGGGGTCAACCGGGTAATCCGGTCCGTTGTCCGGTGTATTTTCCAGAAGGGGGATGTCATCTTCGGCAGAAGCATATATCGAAACGCCGTCCGGCCCTGCTTCCACTGTCAGAAAATGAAGGAACGAGCAGTCAAGGATATTTTCCTTCCCGGGCTGAAAACCGAGGCTGACATAAGTTGTTTCTTCGATACGGTCAGCCGTCAGGCGGCCCGCGTGGTCGCCGAAGACAAAAGCGTTCTTTCCTTTGATCAACGGATGGACCGCGTCTTTCCATCCCGAGTTGGTTTCTTTCCAGCGTGAATGTGTGGCAGCGATAAATATGTTGCGGTGCCGGTTGCTGCCGGAAAAGGCATTTTTGAGAAAGATATATTGTGATGTTTTATCGTTAAACGCCGCGTTCTTTTTATAGAGACCGGGGTCGGAAGTGTCGAGAAAGATAAACAAGTTATTTTCATATTCAAAAGAGAAATATTTCGCCGGGAAACGGCGCAGAAACTCCCGGTCGTACAATTCGGTCTGTTCTTTGGATGCCGGTATATCTCCACGCAGCGCGGGACCATATGTGCAATATACGGGGATACCCAGTCTTTCCGTGAAACTGTCTACCTTTTTCCAAAGTCCGGCAGGCGGTTTCCCCGTTTCCATATCGATACCCCCTCCTACAAGCAGAAGAAAGTCGGCGTTCTTCCGGCGTATCAGGGGGATTATTTTATCGTAGCGTTCTTCCGGGACGGTTCCCAAACGCAGCGCCCCCATGGCTATAAACCGGATCTCCGGCTTTTTCTCTTCGGCGTAGAGGAGAGGTTGTTTGTCTGCCTGGAGCCAGAGGAAACAGATAAGCAATATGTTGCAAAAACGTCTTGTCTTCATACTCAGGCCGTTATTTCGGTGCCGTTCTGGCACAGCGAATCCCATGGGTAATGTAACGGTTATGTTTGTGGGTATTGGTGTGAGCCGCGGCGCTTCTTTCCGCGATAAGGCATTCGTCGCTGTCGGAACGCCAGGATCCTCCACGGAAACCCGAACCTTTTTCTTCTTTCCCGGGCCAGTTTCGCACATCGGCAAAACCGTCTTTATCTAATTGACCGTTGCCGTGTCTGCCGTCGAATTTTCTTCCCTCAGGGGTACCTACGGTGACCGCGCGTTCCCAAAGATTTCCGGCCAACTCCGTGTTTCCCCAGTATCCCGCGGCGCTTAACCCGCTTCTCACCGGACCCTGCACATTTTGATGGTTTCCGTAAGCGCAATCAGCGTTTTTAGGCGATATTTGTTCTTCAGGCGTCCCCATATTAATGATCCCTTGGATTTGTGAAGGGGGTAGTGTTCCCCAGGGATATTCATCCGGGGACGGTTTACGCGGGCCGCGGCATGCCTTTTCTAACTCCAGTTCAGTCATGGGGCGTAGACCCGCCCAATCTGCAAAAGCCGCCAGGTCCGTCCAGTTTACCCAGTTGCACGGGATATTGTCTCCGTCGTCCCGGCTGTCGAATACCGCGTCGTTTGTCAGATTGCATACATATGTCCCGTTCCGGTTTTGTATCCCGTTGCGGAACTCCGGCCGCGGCGGACCGTCTTTTTTGCCGTTCATGAATGAACCGTTCTTTGTAATGGGACAGCGATGCCTCTGTTGGCGCGCGGTCAGTGTATTCAGGAAGTCGCGGTATTGTCCCTGAGTAACCTCGTATTTCATCAGGTAAAAAGCGGCGTATCCTTTAGGAAAATCCGCCGGGATAGGCCCCGACCAGTCTCCTGAAAATTCCGTGTCCCGGTCATAATAGAGATCCCCTTGTTCCGTACCTATGTCGATAGGCTGTTCCGAACAGATACGGTATGCCGCGTCGTTATCCTTGCCGAAAGTATAAAAACAATTTCTCGGGCCTGAGGGGCCGCGGGGGTCTCCGGCGTAAAAGGTCCCTTCCGGGATATAAACCATTTCTACGGCGAAGAGTCTGATTTTTAACCGGATGTCCCCGGTTGTCTCCCCGCGGCATAAAAAAGGAAATATGATGTTTCGGGTATTTAGATCGCCTCTCCCCGGGGCGGAACGCTGAATAAAGGCTCCGCAGGTATCTTCGGGGACTATGATCTCGACGGCCGTTCCGGCGCCCCTATCAAAACCTCCGGGGTTTATACCGCCGCAGGTCAGGTCTCCGTGCCCCCACGTTTTCCCGTTATCGACGGAATATTTTATAAAAACCCATGCCGCGTCGAAATTATCGCTGTTTCTCCAGGATTTGTTCCAGGCAATATCGAATTGCACTTTTTGTACCGGGGTGTCCCGTTTATGCGGAAGAAGGACGATATTAGAAATATGTATGTTTTCCGCATGGACGGGACTAAAGAGAATAAACAGTAAAAGAGCGGTAACGCTTCCTGAAGCAAACACAGACGATTTCCTGAAAGAGAGTAACATGACCATTATTATAACATATCGCGGTGTTTTGTTCTAAAAACTCTGTTGAACCCGCGTCTATTCACGGCTCAAGGTCGCCAAAACCGCGCGGAAGCGGACAATTCTGCTCCGCGGCGGGAAATGCTTTTTATTTTTTGAACTCGAGAAAATAATACTGGGAAAGAAAATCATGCTCGCGGACGAACGTGAAACCGCTTCTGTTGAACTTCTCGATGACCGGTTTTTTATCCTTGAATATTACGCCGATCCCTTCCCCTTTGAAAAAAGATACTTTGTCCAGGCCCAAGAGGCGGGAGATAACGGCCTTGTTCAATGTATGCAGTTCCCTTTTTTCCACTTCCGTAAAACCGCCGGGAGAGTCTTTGCATGTTTCTATCCGTAAAACGAGCCAGCGGACCAGTCCCCGGTCCGGGGGACGGCAAAGATACGCCATCGCCATGGGGCGGAGGATGTTCCACTTGCGGGAATAGTGGTTAAGCAGCTCTTTGAAAAGGTTTTTGTCCAGAAGCATGCGGTTGCAATCTTCGAAAAGCAGTTCTTCTATGCCGGGAGGCACCGGAAAAGTACCGTCTCCGGCGATGTATTCCTGCACGCGCGGATGAAGTCTGATGAAAACAGGGTGGTCTTTCCCTGCATCTTTCAAGAAGGTTATGACGCCGGTGAAATCACCGAAGTCGACTTTGTGAAAAGGAGCAATATTTTTGAAGTTAATGATATACAAACGTCCCGTCTCTTTTTTTAGCGAAAGCGCCAGTTTCTCGAAATAATCCTCGTTTTCCGGCAGATCATTGAAGACTTCGCACAGCAGAATTATGTCGAATTCATGCTTTTTATAAAATTCGTCATACCGGTCTCGGCTCACAAAGACGGGAGTTATATTCTCGAGATTTTGCGCTTTTGCCTTGCGGGAAATGTATTCCAGAAGGTCCGGATATACCTCGGTCGCGAATACCATCCCGGTATTATGCAGGGCCCGCGCAAGGCGGAAAGTGAAGAAGCCTTTACCCGCACCGATGTCCGCGATAAGCATTCCGGGCTTGATTTTCATGGTTTCAATGACTTGTTTCGGAAGAAGGAGTTGTTCCCTGATGGGGGTGGTCAGCAGATACCGGGCGTTGTAAAAGTCGTTTTTATAAAAAGTCCTCGGTTCTCTTTCGTTAAAACCGTTATTTAGCGGGAGCGGGATCGGATCGATCGGCACTATCTTCACCTCAATAGAGGGCCCATCTATATCAACGAGAAGAAAATGAAAGAAATTTCCCGGATCGGCCGGTTGATTGAGGGGGCAGAAGGAAGAGGTTATATGGGGAATCCCGTCTATATTCCTGACTTCCGGAAAAGAAGACGAGAGTTCGAATACAGAGTCGACCTTTTTCGCTAATCGAGGATGAATGGTGTCCGGCCAGGAGGCTTCCTGCTTCATTCCGGCAGGCCTGCTGAGAAATAAAAAGGTGTGTTGATAGCCGTCTCTGCCGGAGAGAGTGTTCTTTGGAAAGTCGATCCGCCCGCCACCGGAAGCGGGATCTTGTGAATAAGTATCGAGGCAGATGAAGAGGTTGTTTTTATGGACGAAGGCATAGGATTTTTTCCTGTTTCTTTTTAGGTAGGAAGTTTCCAGGTCCAATATCCGTTGTTTATCGGGAGGGACGTTCCGCGGAAACGAGTATCCGTATACCGTATACTTGGGCGCGGACAATTTTCTGCCGATCCGGTAGAATTTCTTCCAGAGATGTTCCGGTTCCTCATCCGCGGTTGCGGAAATCATATCCCCGAGAAAGAGAACGAAATCGGGACGGAATTCCTTCATTTTGTCCACGGCCCTCTCAAAATCCCCACTGTCCGACATCCCCAGTTTCATGCCGCCGAATACTATGAAACGGCAATGTCCGTTTCGTTGCCCCCCGTAAGCGGCCTGCGTGCTTATGAAGATCAGAGAAAGGGACGATATGAATAGTATCTTATTCCGTGAGATCATGGGTTTGGTTTGCTGGGGATGAAATATTTTATCATATATAACGCCGATGGCGCAAGGCGATACCTTAAACGGGTAGTAAATTTAGCATTTCACAGTACTCTGTTAAAAAATATTTTTGTTCTCGATTATTTTCAAAAACAGTTTTTATGCAAGTTATGAATTTGCGTAACTTACGTAATTACAATGCGTTGCGTTGAAATTACCCTTGCTTTTTTCTCGTAATGCGTGTTATTCTATAGGCATAGCTGCGATTCAGAACTTTTTCAAAAGGAGCAACGCATATGCCTATCTTAAAAGCGCGCATCAGATTCATCGAGAAGTTTC
>JBAZDY010000010.1:0-33938 GCA_041654215.1 Candidatus Omnitrophota bacterium | reverse complement strand
AACACGCATTACGAGAAAAAAGCAAGGGTAATTCCGACGCAACGCATTGTAATTACGTAAGTTACGCAAATTCATAACTTACATAAAAACTGTTTTTGAAAATAATCGAGAGCAAAAATATTTTTTAGCAGTGTACTGTCATAGATACACTTATTTATATAAAACATGTCCGAACTCGGTTTAATAGCAGGAAGCAGGAAATTGCCTCTTATATTCGCGCGGGCGGCGCGGGACAGGGGGTATAAAGTTGTCGCTTTCGCCGTTAAAGGTGACGCCTGGCGCGCTATAAACAAGTGCGCGGACAAAGTGGTGTGGCTGCGTTTGCGAGAATTCGGTAGGCTCGGCGATATAATGAAAAGAGAGGGCATAAGTGAAGCCGTCATGGCCGGGCAGATCTCTCCCAACCGTCTTTTCAGCGCCGAGGTGATGCGCGACGCCGGGCTGCGTGAAGTGCTTGCCGGCATGAAAGATAAAAGGGCGGATACCATTTTCTCGACGGTTATACGGCATCTGGAGAAATCGGGCGTGAAATTTCTCGATTCCACCGCGTTCCTCTGGGAGCTGATGCCGGGGCACGGACTGCTTTGCGGCCCTGAGCCTTCTCCCGAGCAGTCCAAGGATATTGGATTCGGTTTTAAACTGGCCAAAGAAGTATCCGGTCTCGATATAGGGCAGAGCGTGGCCGTTAAATCCGGGGCGATAGTGGGGGTGGAAGCCTTCGAAGGCACGGATAATCTTATCCGTCGCGCCGGGAAAATAGCCGGCCGCGGTTTTATCGTGGTGAAGGTGAGCAAGCCCAAGCAGGACCCCAGGTTTGACGTCCCGGTGGTAGGCCTGTGCACCGTGAAAACATTGCTGCGCTGCGGCGCGGCGTGTCTGGCGATAGAAGCCGGCAAGACGCTTTTCATCGACAAGGATGCTTCTCTTGCCCTCGCCGAGCGCAAGGGACTCATTATCACCGCCGTATAAGTTTTTTTCTTTATTATCGACGGGACACCGACTTGCGTTACGTCAACGAGTGAAAAAATCTTGACATCCACCTCATACTCGTGTAAATTAAATTCATAAAAGGAGGGAGAGATGGTCAGAAAAGTTGCAGCGAAGCCGACACAATTCAAGATTTACGCGCCGAAAGCGAAGAAGGTCAACTTGGCCGGGGATTTCAACAGCTGGAACCTGAAAGGGGCGGCAGCCAAGAAAGACAGCAAGGGTAATTGGTCTGCTAAAATATCGCTTCAACCCGGCAGGTACGAATACAAGTTCTTTGTGGACGGCAACTGGATCAATGATCCCAATAACAATGCGGTAGCAGTAAATTCCTTCGGCACGCAGAATTCCGTAATAGAAGTAAAGTAATTCATCCCCCGGCTTCCTTATGCGAAACTCAAGTCTTCTCAAGGATGCCGGGGGGTTCTTTTTATATAGAGAACTTCATTAACTACAGGGGAGTCGGGAAACAATAAGCCTGATACAGATGAAGAACGACGGCTCCCCGGTATGCCTCTGATTTAGAAGCGGTCTTCGCCCGTCTTCTTTCGTGCTTCGGTATTTCAGAACCCGGCGCCTATAACCCGGAACCCGGATTTATCATGATTCGCGGCAAAAACTTGTATATCTACGGTCCGATAAACTCACGCAGGCTCGGCCTTTCTCTGGGGATCAATCTTACTCCTTACAAGACCTGCAGTTTTGACTGCGTATATTGTCAGGCGGGCAGGACGACTATGCGGACCGGCGAACGAAAAGAGTATTCCGCCGCCGGGCAGGTGCTTTCCGCTCTGCGGGAGTGGCTTGATGAGCATAAAGATACCGCTGCCAAACTGCGTTACGTGACCATCGCCGGCACAGGCGAACCCTGCCTTAACAGTAAGCTGGGGGAGATTATTTTAGATATAAAGAAAATGGTAAGTCTGCCGGTGGCGGTGATCACCAATTCCTCCATGCTGGTGTCGCCTTTAGTTCGTAAAGAACTCCTGTCAGCCGACCTGGTGGTGCCTTCTCTGGATGTGGCAAGGCAGGAAACCTTCGAGAAGGTAGACCGTCCGGTCCCCGGGACAAGGATAACGGATATAATAAACGCTCTGGAGGAATTCCGGAAGGAGTATCCCGGTAAGATCTGGCTGGAAATAATGCTTGTGCGCGGCTTTAACGACTCGCCGGAGGATATCGCCGGGTTGAAGCGGGCCGTGGAACGCATAAAGCCGGATAAAATCCAGGTTAATTCCCCGGTGCGCAAGCCGGCGGAAGAAGGCGTTGTTCCTTTGGACAAGCAGAGGATAGAAGAAATTATGCGTGTCCTCGGACCGTCGGCGGAGGCGGTGTAATACAAGCAGTCCTTTGTGTGCGGGGTTATAGATTCCGGAAAAAATGGAATACCGTGTTTGAGCGTACCTTGCGCTTATTTAGTATTGCGTAAGTGCGCATTTGCTATGCGCCTGTAGCTCAATCCCGCAGGAAGATATGCGGGACGTCGCAGGGAAGAACGCCTGCTCCGTTGGAACAGAGGACTTTTGAGCTACAGTTTTTATCTTATAAAGTCTCTTTGAGCGCGTATCCTGCGCTTATTTAGTATTGCGTAAGTGCGTATTTGTTATGCGCCTGTAGCTCAATCCCGCAGGAAGATATGCGGGACGTCGCAGGGAAGAACGCCTGCTCCGTTGGAACAGAGGACTTTTGAGCTACAGTTTTTATCTTATAAAGTCTCTTTGAGCGCGTATCCTGCGCTTATTTAGTATTGCGTAAGTGCGTATTTGTTATGCGCCTGTAGCTCAATTGGATAGAGCGCCAGCCTTCGGAGCTGGGCGTTGCAGGTTCGAGTCCTGCCAGGCGCACTTGTCTGTAATTCCGGGGACATGATACTTAACAGTCTGCTGAAAAACCCTGTTTTTAGCTTTAAAATAAAAATACAACAAATCATGTTTTCGTAACGCATTATATTGCAACGTATTATAGAGGCGGTAAAACAGATAATATTACCAAAAACAGACAAAAAGGACTTTTGCAGCAGACTGCTAACAATTCCTCAAGGCGAAAGGGTAATTAAGAGAAGGCGGATAGAATTATGAAAACTGACAATATGGGGAAGAAAGTCCAGGCTGAATTCGAGAGATTATTGGGCATAAAGGTATTGGAACTGGAGGACGGGCGGGCCCTGTTGAAGCTCTCTTTTTGCCGGAGGTTTACCAATCCGCACGGCAGTCTGCACGGTGGGGCTATCGCCGCTCTTGCCGACACAGCCGCGGCCAACGCTCTGCTGGTCAGGTATGCCGGGCGCAGTTTTCTCACGGTGAAATTCACCATCAGGTTTTTGAAACAGGCGCTGGGCGATATTTTTGCCGAGGCCAGGATAACCCGCGTGCGCAAGAATATCGTAACTTTGCAGGTCGAGGTGTTCAACCGTGAGAAGGTTGAGATCGCCGCCGCCGCCGCGGAATTCTTCGTGCGGGAGAAACGGTGAAAGCGGAGTTTTTGTGTTATAATTTAGATATACGAGGTAATTTTTCAACATACGGCGGCAGCCGTAAAGCTCCCGGGAGAGACAATCATGGATATACGCGTCGGGCTTAAGAACGGGATAATCATAATGGAGTTGATCGGCAAGGTGGACGTCGATTCTGCCAATTTCATCGAGACCGTCGGGCAGTGCCTGAGAGACGGGTATACCGACATCCTCTGCAATTTCGAGGAAGTGGAATCGGTGGATTATATGGGGATTTCCGTCGTCATCATCGCTTATAAGGAAGTGGTGAACAACAACGGCAGGATGCGTTTTTGCTGTATTCCTTCGCATTTAAGGAATGTTTTCTCGGTCTCCGGACTGGACAGGACGATAGAGATGTATCCTTCCCTGGATCTGGCGGAGAACAGCTTCCGCGAAGATCGTATTATAGAGAAGATAAGAAAGATGCAGCTGCGCAGGAGGTTCAAACGCCTGCCGCTGGATATAAAGGCGGAACTGGAATACGCCGGAGGTAAAGCGCACGCGGACATACTCAATCTCAGCGCGGTGGGCGCCTATGTGTACGGCGTGGACAAATTAAAGCTGGGAGATGCTGTAGTCCTTAAGATCAAGCTGCCGCCGAAACAGGAGGACCTGGAATTGGAAGCCAAGGTGGTATGGCTGCCGGACAAGCAGATACAGAAGAACATATTCCCCGGTATGGGTGTGGAGTTTTGCAATCTTTCCTGCTCCGGGCAGGAAAAGCTGATAAGTTTCATCGAACGTAATTTATCCTGTATGTCCAGCGAGGACCAGTCCTAAGCGGGGATGCTGATAAGTAAAGAGATATACATTAACGGGAATCAATTCGACGCGCCACGGCCTAAAGTCCGGGGTTTGCTCATGATTTTGATACTGAGCGGCGCCCGGATCATCCGCGCCTTTAAGGGCGCGATTTTAGCTCCGTCGAAGCACAAAATAACCGCCTTGCAGTTGCCGCTGGGCTGTAGGAACCTGATTGTTCTCAAAGCGGATAAGGGCTACGGGATGTGCGGTTATCTCGATATGGGCGCCTCCGTTAAATTCGGCGACGCCGCCTTTAAATTTTCCGGCGCGGCTTCCATAGAAGAGGCTCTGGAAGCCAAAGTAAGCGAGTGCAGTCCGGCAGCCGCCGAGCTCGGGATAGCGGCAGGCCAGACGGTGAAACAGGCGCTGGCTCTTCTTTCCTGACCGACCTTGCTTTCCTTCAAGAATCCCCTATCAAAATCATAAGCGAACCCCGGACTTTACAGGCCGTGAGTGCCCCGTGGAGCGCCGAATTGATTTCTCTTCGCATAATTATCGTGTTATAATTAAAATCCGGGGTGTTCCTATGAAGAAAAGGGTCCTGGTTTATTACAGCGGCAGGGTCCAGGGAGTCGGTCTGCGGTTTCATTGCCGTATGCTGGCGGTGAAAGCCGGGATTAACGGCTGGGTGGGCAATCTGCGGGACGGCAGGGTCGCGCTTGTCGCCGAAGCGGAGGAGACGGTCCTGCATTCTTTTCTAAAAAGAATGGCGGACGATTTCTCCGGATTGATCACCGAAGCAGAATGCACATGGTCGGATAGTGCGGAGAATTTAACCGGTTTTTCTATAAAATGACTTCAGAAGCGCGGGCGAAAAAAGAGATAGAGCGGCTCAGGGAAGAGCTTAGAGAACACGACTACAGATATTATATTCTGAATGCTCCTTCCGTTTCCGATAAGGAATACGACGACCTTCTGGCGCGCCTCAAGGAACTGGAGGATAATTATCCCGGGATGCGTTCCGCCGATTCTCCCACGGTAAGGGTCGGAGGGGGTATCTCGCCCGGTTTCTCATCGGTTAAACACCGCGCCAGGATGCTCTCGCTGGACAATACTTATTCGCTGGAAGAGCTTTCCGATTGGTATGAAAAGACCGTCGATATGTTGAAGTCTCCCGCCGCCCCCGGGCTGGCTGCGGAACTGAAGATAGACGGGGTCAGCATCAATCTTGTTTACGAAAAAGGGATTCTCACCGGGGCTTCCACCCGCGGCGACGGCGAGTCCGGAGACGACGTAACGTCTAACGTCAGAACCATCCGGTCCATACCTTTGCGCCTGCGCGGCGGTAATTTACCCTCTTTGGTCGAAGTGCGCGGAGAGATATATATGGAAAAGAAGGACCTTGAGTCTCTTAACAGCGGGGCTTCCGACAACGCCCAGGTCTTCGCCAATCCGCGCAACGCCGCCGCCGGTTCTTTGAAACTGCTTGACAGCGCGCAGGCCGCGGAGCGCAAACTTAAGTTTTTCGCGCATTCAGTGGGCGAATTCTCTTTTGGTAAACCAGCGACGCACTGGGAATTGCTCAAGAGATTCTCCGCGTGGGGGATAAGGGTCAATCCTCAAAACCTGCTTTGTAAAGGCATGGAAGAAGTAAGGGCGTTTTGCGAAAGATGGCAAAAAGAGCGCGATGCGCTGCCTTATGAGATAGACGGGGTAGTGGTAAAGATAGATTCCTTTTCGCTTCAGGAAACCCTGGGAGCCACCTCCAAAAGTCCGCGCTGGGCCAGGGCCTACAAATTTCCGGCCAGGCAGGCGACCACCGAGGTGTTGAAAATAGCGGTTAACGTGGGCAGGACAGGCGTGGTTACTCCCACGGCCGAGCTCGCTCCTGTAGCCTGCGGCGGCGTGACGATTAGCAACGCCACCCTGCATAATTTTGAGGAGATCAAGCGGCTCGGTATCCGGGAAGGAGACCGGGTGCTTGTGGAGAGGGCCGGGGATGTGATTCCCAAGATAGTCAAAGTGGTAGAGCAAAAAGGTAAAACTCCTTATTCTCCCCCGGCGCAATGCCCGGCCTGCGGCGGCAGGCTTCTCCGGATTAAAGAAAAAGAAGTGGCTTTACGCTGTATCAATCCGTCCTGCCCGGAGCAGTTGGAGCGCGGTCTTTTGCATTTCGCCTCGCGTTCCGCGATGGACATCGAAGGTATGGGGGAGGCGGTGGTTTCACAACTGGTTAAATTGGGGCTGGTGCGCGATTTTGCGGATGTTTATTCGCTGGACCGGGAGAAACTTTCCCACCTGGAGGGATTCAAGGAGAAAAAGACGGTCAATCTGCTCGCCGCCGTGGCAAAAAGCAAATCGCGTCCGTTGGGGAGGTTAGTTTACGGGCTCGGCATAAGGCACGTGGGGGAAAGAAACGCTTATACGCTGGCGGCGCATTATCGTGATATGGAGAAGCTGGCCGCGGCAGGCAGGGAAGAATTAGGTGGTCTCGAAGATATAGGCCCCGAGATATCTGCTTCGATAACGGATTATTTCGCCCAGCCGCAGACCATGACCCTGCTCAAGCGCCTGCAAAGAGCAGGAGTGAATTTCAGCGGCGGTCCGGAGCCGCAGGAAAAGAAATCCCCTTTTTTTCTCGGCAAGACGGTGGTTTTTACCGGCCGGCTATGTTCCATGGAGCGTGCGGCGGCCGAGGAACTGGTGCGCAGCCTGGGCGGAACGATTTCCTTTTCCGTAGGGAAGAATACTTCTCTGCTTGTGGCCGGTGAGGAGCCTGGCTCGAAATACGCGAAAGCTCAGGAGCTCGGCGTGCGCGTTATGGACGAGAAGGAGTTTGAACTGATAATAACGAAGTCAATGGCCCACAGACCATAGTTCACAGTTTACTAAATGGAGGTAGTCGATGCGTTCGATCGATCGCGTATTAGCGTTCGTTATGGCCGCGGTTATGTTATTGACGGCCGGCTGCGAATCGTTTTCCAGGAAGTTTACCCGTAAGAAGAGCGCGGAGCGCGAGGTGGAGATGGTGCTATCTCCGGAGGGATACCCCGCGCCGGGACAGGATCCGCAGGGACTCTACAGACAGAACCTCTTATATTGGGGGAGCTGGTATGATGAATTCCTTTCCGTGCTTTCCCCCGGCGGGAACCGTAAGCGGCAGTTATATTGCCTCGATGAGTCATTGAAACACCTGCGCGCCTGTATCGGCATCGCCGGTGCCGCCGAACAGCCTGCCGCACGGGAGTATGTAGACAGGATTTTGAGCTTGCGCAGCGGGGTCGAGTCGGATATCTACGGCAATAAGGCGGGAAGTTTCAGGAATCCGGCTGAAGTATTGAAAAAAGAGCTATCGGTTTATCTCAACAGTATGGTTCCTGCCGCAGAGGGCCCAAGGCATGTTGATTGAGCGCATAGTGGTGGGGGAACTCGATTCCAATTGTTATCTCGCGGCCGCGCATCCCGGAGGCAAGGCCGCGGTGATAGACCCCGGGGCGGATATGCGGGTTATCAAGCGCCGGCTGGAAAAAAACAAGTTGTCGGCGGAATGCGTGATCAACACGCACGGCCACGCCGATCATATCGGCTGTGATAACGAGTTTGGTCTGCCGGTATACGTGCACATGCTCGACAGGGCTTTTCTGCTTAAACCAGAACTGAATATGTCCGCTGCGCTGGGAAGTCCTTTCAGCGTTACCGCGGAGATAAGGGAACTCGAGGACAACCAGGTAATTACCGCCGGCGGAGTTGAGATGCGCGTGATCCATCTGCCCGGTCACACGCCGGGAGGTATAGCGCTTCTCTGCGAAGATGAAGGGCGGAAGATTCTTTTCAGCGGCGACAGCCTGTTCCGTGGAAGTATAGGCAGGAGCGACCTGCCTTGCGGCGACGGGGTTGCCTTGCTGGAGTCTTTGCGCGAGCGGATATTGACGCTCCCCGAAGACACTCCGGTCTATCCCGGTCACGGGGAAAGCACTACCATAGGCGAGGAGAAAAGGAAGAATCCTTTTTTACGCTGATCAGGTGATATCGCCCGGGGCTAAAATCACGATATGAAAGAGCTGGTGGAAACTTTTCTGAATTATCTCTCCGTGGAACGCGGGCTGTCTTTCAATACGCTCGTTTCCTACCGGGGAGATCTTAAGGAATATGAGGCGTTTTTATCCGCGCGTTCCGCCGGCGCGTTATCCGGGGTCACGCGCAACGATATCGTGGAGTTTATGTCCGCCCAGAAGGCTCGCGGCATATCTTCTAATTCCATCGCGAGACGGCTGGCGGCGATACGGATGTTCTACCGTTTCCTGGTGCGGGAGAGGGTGCTTAAGGACGACCCTTCGGGGTTGGTAGATACCCCGAAACTCTGGAAGAAGATACCGGATACTCTTTCAGTGGGGGAGGTGGAAGCCTTGCTGGCGCAGCCGGACCTGCGCAGGGCGCGCGGCATACGGGACAGGGCGATACTGGAGACGCTTTACGCCACCGGCATGCGCGTTTCCGAGGCGGTCGATCTCAAGACCGGGTCGGTGAACATGGATGTCGGGTTTCTGCGTTGTATCGGCAAGGGGAACAAGGAAAGGGTTGTGCCTCTCGGCGGCAAGGCCGTCGAGAGCATCAGGCTTTATCTCGAGAAGAGCCGCCGGAAAATGCTCGGGAAGAAACAGAGCGATTATATTTTCGTCAGCAGGCTGGGGCGGCGTCTCTCCAGGCAGTCGGTCTGGAAGATGATAAAGAGCTACGCCTTGAAGGCGGGCATCAAGAAAGAGATCAAACCGCACCTGTTGAGGCATTCTTTCGCCACGCACCTTCTTGAGCGCGGGGCGGACCTGCGTTCTGTCCAGGAGATGCTGGGGCACTCGAATATCTCCACGACGCAGATATACACGCATATCAATAAAGACCGGCTGAAATCTGTGCATAAGATGTTCCATCCCAGGCCGTAGTGCGCTGTTAAATAAATTCTTTAAACAGCGCACGGAACAATCGAGAGTCGGGAATCGAGATTTGATTAAAAATGTATTAGAATGGGGGAGATATGAAGATTGACCGGCTTCTGTTGAAATTAACGGAGGATGTCCGGGATGTGATCGGTCTCGCGGCCGCAGCGGCGGAAGACAGCGGCGGCAGGATATTCCTGGTGGGCGGTTGTGTGCGGGACCTTTTATTGCGTGCCGATAGTTACGACCTCGATTTCGTAGTCGAGGGAGACGGGATGAAAACGGCGCGGAAATTGGCGGTATTGCTCAAGGGGGATGTTGTCCACCACCATAGGTTTGGGACCGCGACCGTCGCGCACGGCGGACTGAAGGTAGACGTGGCCACCGCCAGGACCGAAACTTACCCGATGCCGGCTTCCCTGCCTTCGGTCAAACCGGGGACGATAGAGGACGATTTGAACCGCAGGGATTTCACGATCAACGCCATGGCGGTCAGCATAAACGATGGTGATTTCGGCAGGTTGATCGATACCTTCGGCGGGCTGGGCGACTTAAAGGCAGGGAAGATACGGGTATTGCATAAGGAGAGTTTTATTGACGATCCGACCCGCATCCTGCGCGCCGTCCGGTTCGAACAGAGGTATGGTTTCAGGATAGAGCCGAAAACACTGTCCCTGTTGAAAAAAGCCGCCGGTTCCGGGATGCTTTATTCCGTGCATCCGCACAGGCTGCGCGACGAACTGCTGTTGATGCTTAAAGAGAAGTTCCCCTGCAGACAGCTGCGCAGGCTTGAACGCACGGCGGGTCTGGATTTTCTGCATCCGCGGGTTTCCCTCGGCAGGGAAGAATGCTCTTTATTCAGGCGGGTCCCTGACAGGGACGCCTGGTTTAGCCTAAGACTGCCGCATCGCAGGCGTCCGGATATCTGGGTGGTCAACCTGATGATCCTTCTGGACGCCTTAACGGCCGTCCAGACGGTGGAATTCTGCCGCAGGTTCGGTATGCGCCGCGGCGACGAAAAAAGAGTTTTGGCCGTCAAACAGCTCGGCGCGGCGCGCCTGAAGCGGCTTCATTCCGCGCGCGCCAGGCCGTCGGAAATATATTCGATACTCGAGCCGTTGAGCTACGAAAGCATACTTTTCTTGAGCATAAAACACGGCGGCTGGCAGTTTAGAAAGAACATAGAAGATTTCCTCTGTTTTTATAACGGAATGCCTATTCGTATAAACGGCAGTGATATACATCAGCTTGGCTGCGGGCCGGGGCCGCTCTACCAGCGGATATTTTCCGCCGTGCTCGAGGCCAGGCTTAACGGAGAAGTGCAAAGCAGGCAGGATGAACTGGCCATGGCGCGCCGTTTGATACGCAGGTACGCCGCCGCGGACAGAGAAGTGAAAGGAGCGGGCCGAAATGAGCAGGAGCGATAAAGTCTCCCAGGCGATAAAGAGAGAAGTGAGCAATATAATACATAACGAGATGAAAGACCCCAGGCTGGGGTTTGTCACTATCACCAGGGTGGAGCTTACCGACGACCTGCGTTTTGCCAAGATCTTTTACAGCGTGCTGGGAGAAGAGGCGGTGCGCAAAAAGAGCGGCGAGGCGCTTGAGTCTGCGTTGGGATTCATCCGTAAGCTGGTCTCCGAAAGGATAAAACTGCGTTTCAGCCCGGAGATGGTATTTAAGGTGGACCGTTCCAGCGAATACAGCACGCATATCGAGGAGATACTGAATGAATTGAAAGGGCGTAAAGATGATGAAAAAAGCTGTTGAGTGCATACGGAATAACAGGAGTTTCCTGGTTACCATGCATGTGAACATGGAGGGGGATGCGGTGGGGGCAGCCTTGGCGTTCTGCCTGCTGGCGGAGAAACTGGGGAAGAAGACGGCGGTGATTAACGACGATCCCGTTCCCCAGGTTTATTCGTTCCTGCCCGGGACTTCGCGCATAACGCGGACGCCGGAACGCCCGCCTTCAGGTTTCGATTGTTTCGTCGCTGTGGATTGTTCCGATCTCAAGAGGTGCGGTAAAGCGGGGGAGGCGGCGCGCGGCGCGCGGTGCGTCCTGAACATAGACCACCACGTCAGCAACGTGAATTTTGGCAGCGTCAATTGGGTGGATCCTTCCAGTTCGTCGGCGAGCGAGATGGTTTACGATCTTTACCGCAAAATGAAAGTTCCTTTCGATAGAGAGAGCTCCCTGCTTTTGTACACCGGGATAATGACCGACACGGGTTCTTTTCGTTACACGAACACCTCCGGCAGGACGCACCTCGCTGCGGCGGATCTGATGCGTTGCGGGGCAGTTCCCGCCGACGTTTACAGGAGGATATATGAGGCGTCTTCTTTTTCCGATATGCAGGCTTTGGCGCGCATCCTGGGCACGATGAAGAAAGACCAATCGGGTAAACTTGTCTGGTTCGCGGTGGGGAGGAACATGATGCCCAGGCGCAGGATGTCCATGGATTTGACCGAGCAGATATTGAGCTACGCGCGTTCCGTCAAAGAGGCGGAGGTGGTCGTGCTTTTCAGGGAGAACTTCGGCGCCCAAGGGGGTATCCGCGTGAACTTCCGTTCGCGCGGCAGAATAGACGTGAATAATATCGCCGGAATGTTCGGCGGCGGCGGACACGCCACTGCCAGCGGCTGTACCGTCGCCGGGGAGATGAAAGCAGCGGTGAAGAAAGTTCTGTCGGCGGTAAAAAGGAAGATTTTATGAAGATTTTCCCGTGTCTGCCGCGTTCTTTCCGCCGTCCCGCTCCGGTTGTGGCGATAGGGGTTTTCGATGGGGTGCACTTTGCCCACCGTCGCATACTGGAGTCGGCGGCGAAAAAGGCCGGGGCATCCGGCGGGACATCGGTGGCCTTGACTTTTTATCCCCATCCGCAGAGTCAGAAAAGTCTTTATTCGCTGGAGCACAGGATAAAGCTCATCGCCGAATGCGGCATAGACGTCTGCGTCGTGCTGGATTTCTCTTCGGCCTTCTCCGCGCTTACCGCGGAAGAGTTTCTTAGGGGTATCATATACAAGAGATTGAACGCGCGCCATGTTTACGTGGGCGATAATTTTCGTTTCGGCAGAGGCGCCGCCGGCGGAGTAGATTTATTGAGAGCCTTCGGCCGAAAACTGGGTTTCGGGGTGCGCGTGTTCCCAAGGATGCGCTGCGGAGGCAGGCCGGTCAGCAGCACATTGATAAGAAAATTCATTCTGGCAGGGAAGTTGACCGAGGCGGAGCGTATGCTGGGAAGGCCGGTGAGCGTCTATGGGACGGTGATAAAAGGGGACAGATTCGGGAGGCGGATAGGTTTTCCGACGGCGAACATAGATCCTCATCACGAGATACTCCCTCCTGCCGGCGTATACTCGGTGAATGTCCTGCCGGACATCCCCGGCCGGTCACGGCCGCTCAACGGCCTCTGTTATATCGGCAGGCGGCCGACTCTGGGGAAGGGGAGCGAAAGACGCATCGAGGTGTATATTTTCGACTGCGCGCGCGACCTCTACGGACGCAATCTTTCGATAAATTTTCTCCGCATGATCCGCAGAGACAAAAAATTCCCTTCCGTTGCCGCGTTGAAAAAACAGATAGCTAAAGATGTGGAAAAAGCAAGAGGTCTTTTTTTGAGAAAATGGAGCTCCTCGGGCTGTGAAACCCGGGGATTTCTGGGCGAGGGGATTAAATAGAAAAACCGTGCCCGGGTGTCGTGTTAACGGCTCTGGTAAAAGTAAGAAAAATCGAGGAGCCGGAAGCCGCAATACAATATCTCCTATCCGCAGCTAATCCGAAGTAACCCGATAGGCCCGCTACCAAGGTGTGTTGAAGGATCAACTCTGAGAGACTCAATCCGGACATAAAAGGTTTCCTCTCGATCCCTTCCATTTGTTTGCAGGAAGCAGAACTTGTTTCTAAGCCTAACTTTTGCTTCGATTAACAAGAATAAAAAAGGGCTTTTCTGTGCATTTTTGCCTTGACATTAAAAGGCAATTTGTTATACTTGTGGATACTGGTGGAACAAAGTGGCTTAAAGTGGAAAGGATGGTCTATGTTTTACGGAGAATATCAACACTCCATAGACCGCAAAGGGCGTATTATCCTGCCGTCTAAATTTCGTGAGACGGCGAAAGCCAATTCTATAGAGAAGTTTTTCTTGAACCGCGGCTTCGAGAAATGTCTTTTTATGTTCTCGGAGGAGGAATGGCGCATCAACGAGTCCCGCCTGAAAGAACTCTCTTTTACCAGACAGGAAGCCAGGACCTTCAACCGTCTTTATTTCTCCGGAGCTTTTGAGGCAGTGCCGGACGGACAGGGGCGCATACTCCTGCCGGCGTCCCTCAAGGATTTTGCCGGAATAAAAAACGAAGTCGTGTTAGTCGGCGTCTCTACCCGCATAGAAATATGGGACAAGGAAAGATGGCAGGAATTCTGCCGGAATTCCCAGCCGGCTTTTGAACAAATCGCCGAGAGATTGATAGGGAGTTAAGTTGATCACAGGCGTAATGCAGGAACAGGTTATGGAGCCAGTAATTCATCATCCGGTTATGCTCAATGAAGTCCTGGAGTATCTGCGTCCGGCATCCGGGATGACCGTCATTGACTGCACCGTGGGTACGGCAGGGCACAGCCTGGTCATGATGGAGCGCATCATGCCGGCAGGGAGGCTGATCGGCATAGACAGGGATGAGGAATCGCTGCGTATAGCCGGACAAAGGCTGGAGGCTTACAGCGGTTCTTTCGACCTCGCTTACAGCAATTTTTACGATATCGACAAGGTGGCGGCTTCTTTCGGCGTGACCGGCGCAGGCGCGATACTGATGGATCTGGGCATTTCTTCCTATCAACTCTCCAATCCCCAGCGCGGTTTCAGCTTTCAGAACGACGGTCCGTTGGATATGCGGCTGGACAGGAATAGTTATATTTCGGCTTACGACTTGGTGAATAATCTGAACGAGGAAGAGATATCGTCGCTGTTGCGCAATTTCGGGCAGGAGAGGTGGCACAACCGCATAGCCAGCCTGCTGGTGCGCGAACGCCAGAAATCTCCGATCTCCACGACGCGCCAGCTGAGCGATATCGTACTTCGGGCTATCCCCGGCAGATTCCGCCATCAGCGTCTGCATCCGGCCACCCGCACTTTTCAGGCGGTGAGAATCGCCGTCAACAGGGAACTTGAGGTGCTGGGCAGCGCGGTGAACAAAGCCGTGGATCTGCTTGAGCGGGGCGGCAGGCTCTGCGTGATTTCTTTTCATTCTCTGGAAGACAGGACGATAAAGCTGGCTTTCCGGGAGCTTGCTTCGACGGGGAAAATTGATATAATAACGCACAAACCTTTGACTCCTACCACTTGCGAAATAAAGGATAATCCTCCCAGTCGCAGCGCCAAGCTGCGGGTGGCGGAAAGGCGGTAAAATGAGAATATCGCGATTAATAGTCGTCATATTGTTAGGCACGGTCTTTTCCGTTCTCTATGTTTATCAGCAGGCGGAGATATTTCGTCTGGCTTATGAAGGGGAGAGGAAACAATCAGCCTTCCAGGAGCTCCTCGATAAGAACAACGTCCTGCGTTATAATATAGAGAAGAGCGCTTCCCTGATACGGATAGGGAATAAGGTCTCCATGGACGATCAGTTTCAGATGCCGGATACCTGCCGGGTGGTGAAAGTAGGCTCCGTTGCGAGCGGAACGCCGGCCGGCCGGGAAGATGGCGGTGTTCTCACGCTGGCTTCCAGGATATTCAGCATAAAGAGACAGGCGGAAGCGCACACGATCCAGCATTGACTTTCCGCTTTGCGGCAGGCAGTGCAAGCCGGAGCAATTATTGTATAAGATCCCGCGGTTACATCCGGGACAGATATCTCTCCGCGCGGCCCTGGGAGGACCGGTGGGCGGATATTCCGATAATCAGACGATTACCGGCTGGAGGAGAGGAAACGGCCCTTCCCCGGTAAACCGGCGCTGCGCAGAACCCGGCACCGGCATAATCTTTATTATATAGTTGTGTATATAGCCACCTACCGCCGCCGCTTTAATGCGGTCTTTTTTCTATTTTTCTTCTTTCTTTTTCTTTGCGTAGCACGATTGTTATTCATCCAGTTTTTCCGCTCGGAATACCTCGCCTCGATAGCCCGTAAACAGCATAACCTTTACGTAGAGCTCGAACCGCGCCGCGGGACGATATACGATATCAATATGCGTCCGCAGGCCATCAACATACCGGCGGATTCGCTTTTCGCTTCGCCTGTGGGGATGTCTTCAGCGGACAAGGAGCGCGCGATAAAACAGCTGGCGCCTATACTGGGAGTCGAACGTTCTTATTTAAGCGAGCGCCTGGGGAGAAAAAAGTATTTCATCTGGCTGCAGCGAAAGATGACTCCGCAGCAGAGCGAAGAGGCGAGGAAACTTAACATCAAGGGCATCGGCTGCGTTAAAGAAAGTAAGCGTTGTTATCCCAACGGTTACCTCGCCAGCCACCTGATAGGGTTCGCCGGCATAGACAACAACGGGCTGGAGGGGAACGAACTTTTATATAACAAATATCTCAAGGGCGAGGGAGGCTGGGCTTATTTCCTGCGCGACGCCAGGCAAAAACGGCTTGAGATATGGGAAAACATGGTCCTGCCTAAAGACGGCGACAACGTAGTGCTGACTATCGACGGCGTGATTCAGTACATCGCCGAACGAGAACTCCAGAAGGCTTACGAATCGAGCAATGCCAAAGGCGGGAGTATCGTGGTGATGAATCCGCATACCGGGGCGATACTGGCTATGGCAAACAGGCCGACGTTCGACCTTAACGAGTATGCGTCTTCCTCTCAGGACAGCAGGCGCAACCGCGCGGTATGCGACATGTTCGAGCCGGGATCGGTCTTCAAGATAGTCGCGGCTTCCGGGGCGCTGGAGGAAAAGAAAAGCCGGGAGGACGAGAAGTTCTTTTGTGAGAACGGATCCTACCGCATAGCCAGCCACGTCCTGCACGACCACCGTTCGCACGGCTCGCTGACTTTCAGCGAAGTGATTGAACAGTCGAGCAACATCGGCACCTCCAAGATCGCCCAGAAGCTCGGGCCGGCGGAGTTTTACCGTTATATCAGGCTGTTCGGGTTCGGCGCCAAGACCGGAGTGGATATCCCCGGAGAGATATCCGGAGTGACAAAGAACCCGAGACAATGGTCGAAGATATCGATAGCCACGATGCCGATGGGACAGGAGATCGGTGTGACCGTTTTGCAGCTGGCCTGCGCTTTTTCGGTTATCGCCAACGGAGGGACTTTGATGAAGCCTTACCTGGTAAGCGAGGTGAGGGATAAATACGGTGAGGCAATCCAGGAGTTCAAACCGCAGGCGATCCGGCAGGTGATTTCTACGGAAACGGCGGCCAGGATGCGCAAGATACTCACCGGAGTGGTGCAGCACGGCACGGGCAAGCTCGCCCAGGTCCCGGGTTTCACCGCCGGGGGTAAGACCGGGACCGCCCAGAAGCTGGATCCGGACGGCAGGTATTCTCACAGTAAATTCACCGCTTCTTTCGTCGGCTTCGCGCCGGCCGAGGAACCGGCGCTGGTGGTCGCGGTAGTGCTCGACGAACCGCGGCCTTATTATTACGGCGGAGTGGTCGCTTCCCCGGTGTTCAGGAACGTGGTATCCGACACTTTGCGGTATCTGAAGACAAAACAGTCGGTCGAGGAGGTCTGGAAGTTAAATGAAGTTAAGCAGGTTGATTTCGGGAACGACGGTATCGAGGATTGACGAAGGCCCGGACTGCGATATCCGCGGGATATGCGTGGATTCCAGGCGTGCTGTCAAGGGAGAGCTTTTCATCGCGGTGCCCGGCTGCGGAACGGACGGGCACAGGTTCATCCCGGAAGCGGTCTCTAAAGGCGCGTCGGCCGTCGTAGCCGGGAATGTCAAAGCGCTCGAGGAACTGCCGGCGGGCGTGGCCCGCCTGGTAACGGAAGATCCGAGAACGGCCGCGGGCAGGCTGGCGTCGCGTTTTTACGGTGAGCCTTCTTCGAAACTCAAGGTGGCTGGAATAACCGGCACCAACGGCAAGACCACGCTGACATATCTGCTGGAGCATATCATTGCCTGTTCCGGGGAAAAGGCCGGCGTGATAGGCACGGTGAATTACAGGCTGGGAGAAGAAATCCTGCCTTCTACCAACACCACCCCCGGCGCCGTGGAACTGCAAAGACTTTTGTCGTTCATGCGTGAAAGGGGGGCGTCTTACGCGGTTATGGAGGTTTCCTCACACGCGCTCGATCAACGCAGGACGGAGGGTGTGGGATTCCATTCCGCCGTCTTCACGAACCTGACCCGGGATCATCTTGATTACCATAAAACGGAAGAAGAATATTTCCGGGCCAAGACGCTGTTGTTCTCCGGGCTTTCCGGTAAGGCGTTCTGCGTCATAAATACCGACGACGAACGCGGACGCAGGCTGTGCGGGATGACCGCGGCCGCAGTGAACGGCTACGGCCTGCTGGAAGGCTCCGATTTTCGGGCCGTGGACATCCGGCTTTCCGGGCAGGAGAGCAGTTTCAGGATCACGGTGCAAGGCGCGGACTGCGGAGAGTCGTTTCGGACGGCTCTCGTAGGCCGACACAACGTTTACAACGCGCTGGCGGCTTCCGTTTGGGCCCTGTGTTCCGGCATAGACAGGAAAACGCTCAAAACCGCGCTGGAGAGTTTCTCTTATGTCCCCGGGAGAATGGAACGTATTGATTCTCCGCGCGGCTACTCAGTTTACGTGGATTACGCGCATACTCCGGACGCGCTGGAAAAGGTCCTTTCGTCGCTCAGACAATTATCTTCCGGGCGCATCATCACCGTGTTCGGGTGCGGGGGGGAAAGGGACAGACAGAAGCGGCCTCTTATGGGAGGGATAGTCTCGGAGCTTTCCGATTACGCGATAGTTACCAATGATAATCCGCGTTCCGAGAGTCCGGCTTCGATAATCTCAGCCATAGAAGAGGGTATGAAAAACGATAATTATCGAGTGGTGCCCGACCGGAAAGAAGCGATAGCCGCGGCTTTGAATATGGCAGCGGCCGGGGATATCGTGCTGGTCGCCGGTAAAGGACATGAGGACTACCAGATAATCGGCGCGGAAAAACTGCATTTCGACGATAGAGAGGTTGTGCGGAAATGTTTACGCTCTCAGAGATCCTGAAGGCTACCGGTGGAAGGCTGGAACGTCCCTTTAGCGGACTGGAACGTCCCTTTAGTGGACTGGAACGTCCCTTTAGCGGACTGGAACGTCCCTTTAGTGGACTGGGACGTCCCTTTAGTGGACTGGAACGTCCCTTTAGCGGACTGGAACGTCCCGGCAGCGTCGAGAGGAGTATGCGCGGCGTCTCTATAGATTCCCGTTCTGTAATGCCGGGCCAGGTTTTCGTCGCGGTCAAAGGGGAGCATTTCGACGGGCATGATTTTCTGGTGGAGGCGGCGCGCAAAGGCGCTGCCTGTCTGGTGACGGCAAGGCGCGGCCTTTCAGGGATACCGTCAGGGCCGGCCGTGGTCGTGGTAAAAGACACGGTCAGGGCGCTTTCCGCTATCGCGCATTTCCACAGAGTGCGTTTCGATATACCGGTGGTCGCCGTGACCGGTTCTAACGGCAAGACCACAACCAAGGATATGATCGCCTGCGCGCTTTCCGCCGGTTACAGGGTGTTGAAAAACCGGGGCACCAGGAATAATCATATCGGGATGCCGCTGGCGCTGCTGGAATTGAAGGCCTCGCACCAGGCGGCCGTCCTTGAATTGGGGAGCAATCACCCGGGAGAGGTCGCTTATCTTGCCGCGGTCTGCAGGCCGACGATTGCCGTTATTACTAATATAGGTCCTTCTCACCTGGAACATTTCGGCAGTTTGAGCGGGGTCCTTAAAGAGAAGGTGTCTCTGTTAAAATACTTGCGCCGCCCGGCGGCAGCGATACTTAATGCCGACGATAAAATGCTGGTTCCACTAATCAAGAGGCGCAGGGTATTCGGTTACGGGATGTCTCCGAAAACCGATTTTATCGCTTCCGGGGTAAAAACCACGCGGCGCGGAGTGGAGTTTCTGATTGGGCGCGGGAGGAAAATTCCGTGCCGGTTGAAGACCATAGGGGAGCACAACGTCTATAATGCCCTGGCCGCGGCCGCGGTCGGCAGGATACTCGGTATAGAGTACGATCGGATATGCGCTAAATTAGGCGGTTTTGATTTTCCGGCCGGCAGGATGAGCCTGCTAAAAAGCGATGTAACGGTATTCATAGACGATACATATAATTCCAATCCGCTTTCGTTTGAGCGCGCCGTAGAGGCTTTGGGGGCGATGACCGCCGTAGGCAGAAAAGTGCTGGTGATGGGGGATATGCTGGAATTGGGGCCGGCCTCCGGTGAATTTCATCGTCTGGCCGGAGCGCGGGCCGCCGGGGTATGCGATGTCTTCGTGGCTGTCGGCGGGCTCGCTCGCGCCGCTGCCGGGGCCGCGCTGGATGCCGGGCTCGCGGCGGAGCAGGTATTTTGCTGCGCCGATTCCGCGCAGGCAGCCGGTATCCTGCGCGATACGCTTAAGGTTACCCGCAGAGACCTCGTGCTGGTTAAAGGTTCTCGCGGGATGCGGATGGAGAAAGTGTTCGAATTCCGGGGACACAATACTTGAATTCCGGGGACACGATACTCTTAAAGTATCGTGTCCCCGGAATAAGAAACGCAACAAGCTTTTACACGGAGGCATATGCTATACTATCTTTTTTATCCCTTGCATGGAGAAATAGCGCTCTTCAACGTATTCCGGTACATCACTTTCAGGGCGGCGATGGCGGCTTTGACCGCGTTTCTGCTCAGTTTGCTTCTCGGCCCGCGGATAATAAACATGCTCAGACGGCAGAAGATAGGGGAGAACATCCGGAATAATAAAGAGAGCGGCGAACTTTACAAACTGCAGATAAACAAGCAGGATACGCCCACTATGGGCGGGATATTTATACTGGCGGCTGTCTTCATTTCCACGCTGCTCTGGTCGGAAGCGCTTAACAAGAACATTATCATCGCTCTGACGGTCACTCTCTGGCTCGGGCTTACCGGTTTCGCGGATGATTATTTGAAGCAGGTCAGGAAGCGTTCCAAGGGCCTGAGCGCGGCGCAGAAACTCGCGAGCCAGTTGGCGGTGGGGTTGATAGCGGGGTTCGTTATTTTTTCAGACGGTCAGTACGGGACCGCCCTGGACATTCCCTTTATGAAGGAGGTCACAATAAACCTGGGCGTGTTTTATATATTATTCGCCGCGCTGGTCATCGCCGGTTCCTCCAACGCGGTCAATTTGACCGACGGGCTGGATGGCCTTGCCGCCGGGAACGTGGTCATGGCCGCCCTGGCGTTGGGGATATTGAGTTATGTCGCGGGCAATATCCGTTTCAGCAGTTATCTTTTTATTCCCTATATAAGAGGCGCCGGGGAGCTGTCGGTTTTTTGTTGCGCCATACTCGGAGCCGGGTTGGGTTTTTTATGGTACAATTGTTATCCTGCGTCCGTATTCATGGGAGACGTAGGATCTTTGGCTCTGGGCGGAGCGCTCGGCACGGTCGCGCTGTTGATAAAGAAAGAGCTGTTGTTGATCGTCATCGGGGGCGTTTTCGTTATGGAGGCGCTTTCGGTGATACTGCAGGTGGCTTCTTTCAAATTGACCGGCAAACGCATATTCAAGATAGCCCCGCTGCACCACCATTTTCAGTTTCTCGGCTGGCAGGAGAGCAAGGTGATCGTGCGTTTCTGGATAGTGGCCGGACTTCTGGCGCTGCTGACGCTCGTTACGCTGAAGTTGAGGTAGTGCGCTGTCAAATAGGTTTCTTAAACAGCGCACAGAGTTCGCCAATGCTTCAGTGGCGGACGGTTAATCAAACCGCAGAAATCCCCGGCTTTCAAGCCGGATTTGCGTGTCGGAATAGCACCCTGCCTTCAAGGAGAGGCAGGTGTTCACTCGTGTGAAAATGCGGAGCAGACTTGCCCTTAGTTTATCTAAGGGGTACCCCGCAGAGTGCCGGATTTTACCTTGGCCTATCGGACGGCCAAGTATTCGCTCGTGCGAAAGTGCCGAAGGGATTTTTCCGGTATCTTACGACACGGGGTTAATCAAGAAAGAAACCCCGGGCTTCAGCCCGGGGAGCTTCATTTTTCTACTTTCGACTCTTAAGCATTAAGAACCTGTTTGACAAGGATGAAAGACGAGAGATGAGAAACCGGGAGTTTTTCAAAGGGAAGAAGATCGTGGTCGCGGGACTGGCGCGTTCAGGCGTCGCCTGCGCCAATCTCCTATACAGGATAGGCGCGCGTGTGGGAGTGACCGACGCCTGCGACAATACGCTCACCAGGACGGCGGCGGGCGGACTTTGTTCTCCCGATATCGAGGTCGAATTAGGGCGGCACACGCGTGAATTCCTTGACGGAAGCGAACTGGCGGTGGTTTCTCCGGGAGTGGGTCCGCAAAGCCAGGTTTTCAGTTTCGCCGCGCAGGCCGGCATACCGGTGATAGGAGAAATAGAAGCCGCGTATATGCTTTGTCCGTCCCGGGTGATCGCAGTCACCGGGTCCAGCGGCAAGACCACTGTTACCACTCTTATCGGGGAAGTCATTAAGGCTTCCGGGAGAAGAGCTTTCGTCTGCGGCAACATCGGGACTCCTTTCTGCGGAGAGGTGGAAAAAATGGCCGCCGAAGATTTTGTCTGTCTTGAGGTTAGTTCTTTCCAACTGGAGACGATACGCGATTTCAGACCATGGATAGCTGTGATATTGAACTTAAACAGGAACCATCTCGACAGGTACCCGGGGATGAAGGAATATCTCGAGGCGAAGAAACGCATTTATTTGAACCAGGGAGACGGGGATTTTCTTTTGCTAAATCCTTCGGACCGGTATTTGCGCGGATTGGGAAAAGAGGCGCGATCCAGGGCCGTTTATTTCCGCGAGGAAGAAGGATTGAATCCGAATCAAAGCGCGGTAAAGACCGCGGTTTCACTGCTCGGGATAACTCCGGATCTCTGCGCGAAGGTCTTTAAAGATTTCCGCGGCATAGAGCATCGTTTCGAATTCGTGGGGGAGAAGCGCGGGGTAAGGTTTATCAATGATTCCAAGGCGACCACCGCCGAATCTGCGCTGTGGGCCCTGAACAACATAAAGGGGAGGGTGTTCCTGATCGCCGGCGGCAGGCACAAGGGATGCGATTATTCGTTGATAGCCAAAGCGGCGAAGGGGAAGGTCAAAAAGCTGCTGCTGATAGGCGAAGCGAAAGACAAGATAAGGGATTGCCTGGGTGGCTGCGTGCCGGTAGAATACGCCGCCGGGATGCCGGACGCGGTGCAAAGGGCCTTTCGGGAAGCTTCTACGGGCGATTATGTGCTGTTGTCTCCCATGTGCTCCAGTTTCGACATGTTTACCAATTATGAAGAGCGGGGGAGGGCGTTCAAGGCGGAGTTCTCCGCGCTGGGGGAACGGCCATGATAAGGAATATCAGGATAACGCTTTTTGCCGTGACGGTGGCCTTGATATGCATCGGCGTTGTCATGATCTACAGCGCTTCCAGTATCTACGCGCTGGACAGGTATAAAGACAGCCTTTTTTTCGTGAAGAGGCACATTTGTTTTCTGCTGTTCGGGATGTTGCTGGCGTTTTTGGCCATGGTCGCCGATTACCGGAAATTCTCACGTTATTCCAAGCCTCTGCTTCTGGTCTGCCTGTTTCTGCTGTTGCTGGTGCTGGTCCCCGGAATCGGCCGCGAGGTCTCCGGAGCGCGCAGGTGGTTCCGTTTCAAGTTTATAAGTTTTCAGCCTTCCGAGCTTGCCAATCTGGCGCTGATAGCATACATAGCCGATTTTATCGCTCGCAAGGATAATCTGCTGCGTTCGTTCTGGAAAGGTTTCTTCCCCCCGATGGCGGCAATGGGCTGCACGGTGGTGCTGATACTCGCCCAGCCGGATCTGGGGACGGTGGTGGCATTGGCTGCTACCGTGCTTATCATGCTTTTCGTCGCCGGGACAAGGATATCTTATTTATTGTCGTTGTTCCTGGCGTCCATACCGGCTCTCTACCTGTTGATCTTCCGGGTGCCTTACCGCAAGATGCGCATACTGGCGTTCCTTAATCCCTGGGCCGATCCGCGCGGCACCGGTTTCCAGATCATACAGTCGCAGGTTGCTCTGGGGTCCGGCGGTTTCTTCGGGGTCGGGCTGGGACATTCCAAACAGAAGCTTTTTTATCTCCCTGCCGCTCACACGGATTTCATCTTTTCCATTATTGGAGAAGAACTCGGACTTATAGGAACGGTGGGGGTGGTGCTTTTGTTCATGGTATTTATACTGCAGGGCGTCAAGATAATAAAGAATTCGCCCGATAAGTTCAGCTATTTCTTCAGCCTTGGACTGGTTTCTTTGCTTTGCATCAGGGCGCTGATTAATATCGGGGTTTCCTGCGGGTTGCTGCCGACAAAAGGGCTGCCGCTGCCGTTTATAAGCTACGGGGGCTCTTCTTTGATTTTTGATATCGTGGCCGTGGGGATTCTGATGAACATCGCCAGGACCGGGGAATATCCGTGATGAACAGCGGGCGCCCGCGGCGCGTGTTGGCGGTCACCGGCAGGAGCGGAGGGCATATTTTCCCGGCGCTAAGCGTTATTGAATGTCTCTGCGCCGGAGCGCGGGGGACGGAGGCTGTGTTGGTCTTGCCGGAAAAAACCGCGTTGCCTTCCGCGGAAAGAAAGTGCGCCGGCTTGAGGAGCGCCGCTTTGCCTTATCCGCCGCCGGCGCTGCGCCGGGTCCTGGGCGGATATGCCGTTTTATTGTATCTGCCTATGATCTTTCTAAAGAGCTTTTTTCTGCTGGTCTATTTCCGTCCGGACGTCGTCGCCGGATTCGGCAGCGTCTGTTCCGTGCCGATGGTATTACTGGCGCGCCTGCTGGGGATCAGGACCATTATACACGAGCAGAACGTTATTCCGGGGAAAGCTAACTTGTTCCTCTCGTATGTATGCGATAGAATCGCGGTTTCTTTCGACGGGACCATCGGCCGCCTGGGGCGCGCCGGCGCCAAGGCGGTGTTGACAGGCAATCCTTTGCGTTCCGGTCTGCGTAAGGTGGAGCGGGAAGAAGCCGCGGCGTTCTTGGGAATGGACGCGAGGAAGTTCACGGTGCTGGTCACCGGCGGCAGCCAGGGGAGCTCCCGGATAAATGATTCTTTCGTGCGCGCCGTGAGTTTATTGGAAGCGCGCGACAAATTGCAGATAATACATTTGACCGGAAGCAGAGATTACCGCGCGGTCAAGGAGGCTTACGCCGGATGCGGGGCGGATGCCAGGGTGTTCGAATTCCTGGCTTCGATGGAATACGCCTACAGCGCGGCCGACCTGATAATTTCGCGCGCCGGGGCGATGACGGTCAGCGAGATAATTTATTACGGAATACCGGCGGTCATTATTCCTTATCCGTTCGCCGGCAAGCATCAGGACGCCAATGCCGGGGTCCTCAAGCGCTCCGGCCCGGCGGAGGTGATCGCCGACGCTGAGGTTTCTCCTGAAACTCTGCGCGGGATTCTGGAAAAAGCGCTTTTCGGACGCGGGCGGAGCGAAACCGTTTCGGAGGCGGGCGGGGACGCCGCCGGCCTGCTGGCGGAAGAAATAATTAGTTTGACATGCCGTTAATGAAAGAGTATATATTAATTTTATCGGTCCTGCTTTTTTCCGCCTGCCCGGCGCACGCCGCCGAGGAAAAATGGCTGACCACCGGCAGCCGTCATTTTCTGATTTATTACCGGCAGGCGCCGGAAGGCCTGTTGGAACGGGTTTCCCGCCAGTCGGAAGAATATTATACGCGGATAACAGAGGCGTTGGGGTTCACGCGGTATAATTTCTGGCTGGGCGACAACCGGGCGAGGATATACATATACGACAGCGCCGAAGAATACAGGAAATACAGCGGACAGCCCGTCTGGTCATACGGATGCGTTTTTATCCCCGATAAAAAAATATGTTCTTTCTCCCAGGGGTGGGACGCCTTTTCCTCGGTATTGGCGCATGAGATAGGCCACATAATCTTTCATGAATGCCTTGGGATGGAAAAGGGCAGTCTTCCTCTGTGGCTGGATGAAGGCGCGGCCTGCTACGCCGAGAATCCCGCGAGATGCCGGGAAACGCCGGTTTTTCTGAAAGCCTCGCATCGTAAAGGCGGATTATTTACTTTCGATCAATTGGCGGCATTTATCCCCGCGGCAGCCGGAGAAGAATCGATCCGGCTTTTTTACGCCGAATCTTCAAGCATCGTCGGATACCTGTTCGAGGAATTCGGCAGGGATAGTTTCGCCGATTTCTGCGAAGAGTTTAAGCGCGGCCGCGATTTGGATAAGGCGTTGCGCAGCGCCTACGGCCTTGCCGGCCGCGCGGACCTGGAGAAAAGCTGGCGGCGTTATTTGGGCATTTTATGAAAGTACAACATATACATTTCATCGGGATCGGCGGTATAGGTATGAGCGGTATCGCTAGTCTCTTCCTGCGCCGCGGGGTGAAAGTCAGCGGTTCCGACATCAAAGACAGCGGTATAATTTTCGAGCTCCGCCGCTGCGGGGCGGAGGTGTTTTTAGGCCATTCCGCGGCTAACCTGCGCGGAGCGGACGCCGTTGTCTACAGTTCCGCGGTCGGTGAGGACAATCCGGAGATGTCCGAAGCGCGCAGGCTGGGGCTCCAGCTTTTGAAACGCGCGCAGGCGCTCGCGGAGCTCATGGCCGGCAAGGAGGTCATAGCCGTGGCAGGCAGCCACGGTAAAACCACCACTACTTCCCTGGCTTCCTATCTTCTGCTGGAGGCGGGGTTGTCGCCCGTGGTTTCAGTAGGAGGGATACTGCGCAATATCAACACCAACGCCTGCGACGGGGACGGCAGGTTTTTCGTTGCCGAGGCGGACGAATCCGACGGGTCGTTTCTTTACTACCGGCCGGAATACTCGGTTATCACCAATATAGACCGCGAACATCTTGATTATTACAAGGATTTCTCCCGCGCGTTGGAGAGTTACGGACGTTTTATCGCGCAGACCGGGGAAAACGGCTGCGTTTTCGGCTGCGCCGACGATCCCCACGTCGCGCGGCTGCTCGGAGAATACGGCGGCAGGAAGGTATCTTTCGGTCTGGGTAAAGAAAATGATATTCATCCGGAGTACGTCAGGCTGGACGGCTTGTCGTCATTGTTCGACTGCGTTTACCGCGGTCGTAACGCCGGCAGCTTCAGTCTGCCTCTGGGCGGCCTGCATAATGTCTCCAACGCGCTATCCGTGATCGCCCTGGGATTTGAACTGGGGATAGCAAGCGGCGTGATCCGCCGGGCGCTGGAGAGTTACAAGGGATCCCGGCGCAGGCTGGAGATAAAATTCCAGGATGAAGAATACGTGTTGATAGACGATTACGCTCATCACCCCACGGAAATCAGGGCTACTTTGTCGGCCGTCAGGCAGTTAAAGCGCAAAAGGGTGGTCGCGGCATTCCAGCCGCACCGCTACACGCGCACCAGTCTTTTATGGGAAGAATTCGGCGGATGTTTCGATGACGCCGACTGCCTGATCATAACGGATATCTATTCTGCCGGAGAACGTCCTCTGGAAGGGGTCAGCGGCGGGGCGTTATGCGGAGCGGTGGCATCCGCGAATCCCGGGAAAGAAGTGATTTTTCTTCCCAGAGAGGGAATAGAGGCGGGGATAACGGCTTTGTTGCGGCCGGGGGACTGTGTGATAACTCTCGGTGCCGGCGATATTTCCAGGGTATGCGATGATCTGTCCGAAAGATTTCAAAGGGTCTGTCAGGGAAAATGAACCGCTTGCCGGTTTAACCTCCTGGAGGATCGGAGGGCCGGCCTGTTTTCTTATCGAACCGGAGTCGGAGAGCGACCTCGCGGCGCTGGTTGTTCATTTAAAGCGGGAAGGCGTCTGTTACAGGATATTGGGCGGGGGTACCAATCTGCTCATTGTGGACGGCGGGGTGAAAACCGCCGTTTTGCGGCTGTCTTCTTCGGTATTCGCCGGCATGATTTTCCGCGGACAGACGGCGGAACTCGGGGCCGGTTTATCCCTGAAAAAATTCGTGGCTGCCGCCATGAAACAAGGGTTGTGCGGTTTCGAGCATCTCGCGGGCATTCCGGGAAGCGTGGGCGGAGCGGCGGTGATGAACGCCGGCAAAGGCAAGGAAGGCGGTTCGATCTCGGACATAATTGACAGCGTCCGGGTGATGGATTGCTGCGGCAGGATTTCGGAACTGCCGAGCCGTTCTATAAAATTTTCCTACCGAGAGAGCGGACTGGATGATCTCATAGTGCTTTCCGTCAAGATCAAGCTTGCCGCCGCCGCGGATATGGCGGCGGTGAGGAAACGGGTGAAAGATTACGCGGTTTACAGGATACACACCCAGGATTTTACGCGCCCTTCGGCGGGCTGCGTGTTCAAGAATCCTGACGGGGATTCCGCCGGCAGGATTCTCGACGCCTGCGGGCTCAAAGGCAGGCGCTGCGGGGGGGCTGCTTTTTCAAAACGGCACGCCAATTTTATTCTGAACATGGGCGGGGCATCCTGTGCGGATGTGTTGTCTCTTATGGACACGGCGGTTTCTTCGGTAAAAGAGAAATTCGGCACGATACTGGAGCCGGAAGTTAAATTATGGCGGTAAAAGATATGGATAACGGTTTTAGACCGGGGAAAATAGGCGTTTTGCTGGGCGGGCCGTCCAGCGAGAGGGAGATTTCGTTGAAGTCCGGGAAGGCCGTCTGCGCCGGACTTTCTTCTCTCGGACTTGATGCGGTGCCGGTAGAGATAGTCAGCGACGACGCGGCGGACGCGGAACGGCTGCTGCGGAAAAACGCGGTTGAATGCGCCTTCATCGCCCTGCACGGCTATTTCGGCGAGGACGGCAGGATACAGGATATACTGGAGAGGGCGGGGCTGCCTTATACCGGTTCCGGACCGGAGGCGAGCAGACTCTGCATGGACAAGTCCTCTTCCCGGGAGGTGTTTCTTAGGAACGGGCTTAATGTCCCCGGCGGAGTCGTGCTGAACAGGCGTGAAGGGTTCGATCTTAGCGCGTTAAAAGTATTGGAATTCCCGCTGGTTATAAAACCGGCGTGCAATGGTTCCAGCATAGGAGTGGCATTCGCCGACGACCCGCGGCAGGCGGAGGAAGCGGTGAGGGCGGCTTTTCTGCTGGACGAAAAGGTGATCGCGGAGGAGTTCGTCGACGGCAAGGAGTTGACCGTGGGGATACTTGCCGGCAAGGCGCTGCCGGTGATAGGTATAGTTCCGCAGAAAAGATTTTTCGATTACGAGGCGAAGTATAATAAGGGGATAACGGAATATGAAGTTCCGGCAGCGATGGAGCAGCGGGACGCGGAGACAGCCCAGGACGCGGCCTTGAAGGCGCACGATTCTCTGGGGTGCCGCGGCTGTTCCCGGGTGGACATGATATTGTCCCGTCGGGGTCCGGTCATACTGGAGATTAATTCTATACCGGGTATGACGGAGACCAGCCTGTTACCCAAGGCGGCCGCCGTGGACGGAATGGATTTTCCTCATTTGTGTCTTAAGCTTCTGGAATTGGCTTATGAAAAAAAACAGAACAAATAGCCCGTCCGCCGGGAGAAACCGTTCCGGCCGCGGCGCATGGTTGTATAAGATACCGGCGGCGGTTTTCATCATAAGCGTATGCTTTTACGCGGTCTTCGCGCTGGGCAAGTCGGGTTTCTTTACCATCCGCGAGATCAAAATAAGGGATAACAGGCAGATTGAAATCCCCGGACTGCTTGGGCGTAACATCTTTTGCGTCGATCTGCGCAGGCCTACGGCATCCGCCATTCGGCGCTATCCGCAATATTGCCGGATACGTGTTTACAGGGTTTTACCGGATCGCATATACGTAGATTTCAGCGAGCGTAACCCGCTGGCCTGCATTAAGAGCGAGCGCCCGATGCTGGTTGATGAGTTCGGGTTCCTTTTTCAGGTGCCTGAAGGCGCCCAGCCGGTCAGTGATTTGCCGGTTATAGAAGGACTCGCCGGTAAATTGAGACTTTCAAGCTCCGGCAAGAGACAGTCCCTGGCACAATTGCAGCTGGCCTTGTCGGTGATAAAGGGTTTTCAAGCTTATCCGGCGCTGGCGGCATTGCGCATCAAGCGCGTGGAGATAGACGGCGCCGGAGCGGTGGCAGGGATAGTATTCAAAAAGGACATTTCCGAGGAACGGGAGATACAGGTGAAATTCGGCTCTGAAAGGATCAGCGAAAAGATCGGTTTACTGGCGACTATCTTCGGGCATTATTCGGGCGATCCGGGGGAGATCAATTATATCGATTTGCGTTTCAGCGAACCGGTGATAAAATACCGCGAAGAGAGGCCCGATCCAAAAAGGACGTAAACGCGGAGAGAAACAGGCATGTCTAATTATATTTGTACCATAGATTTCGGCTCAAGCAAGATCACGGCCGCCGTGGCAAAGGCCGGCAGGAAAGGCCTGAGCGACCTGCATTTTACAATGATGCCATCCCGGGGGATAGAGAAAGGGATGATCGTGGATTCCGCGGCCTTCAGCAACAGCATACGGGCGGTGCTCCGTAATCTTTTGGGAAAATCCGGCGTCAAGATACGCAACATTTATACCAATATCCCGGCTTCCAACGTGATAGTGAAGCACAGCCGGGCGATAATCCCGCTCACCGAGAGGGGCAACAAGGTGGTCACTCCTTCCGACGTGATGCGAGTGAACCATCAGGCAAAGGTGCTGGGCGCGAACCTCGAAGAGGAAATAATACACCAGATTCCCTATAGTTATTCCGTGGATTCCAAGGAGGGCGTGTTGAATCCGCTGGGGCTTTATAGTCACAAACTGGAATCTGATTTGCTGCTGGTTTGCGGCAGGATGTCTTTTTTGCAGAGTCTGTCGCGCGCAGTGAATCAAGCCGGTTACGAGATGAAAGGTATGGCACTTTCCGGGATCGCGGCGGCGGAAGTGGTTTTTGATCCGTTGATGAGAGAAGGCACCTGCGTTTTCTGCGACGTGGGCAGCGATAACACGGAGATGCTGATATTCCGGAACGGCTCTTTGCGGCATATAGAGATAATACCTACGGGCGGCGACGACGTCACCATGGAACTGGCAAAAAGCGTGGATATACCGGCCGTTCTTGCGGAGGACATAAAGATAACGCATGCCTTCGCCGGCGACTGCAGCAGGATAGAAGAAGACAAGGAAGTACTGATCAAGCGCAATAATATTTATAAGCCGGTAAAACAGCGGCAGATCTGCGAAGTGGCCACGGCAAAGACGAGAGAGATTTGCACCAATATCCGCCGCACAATGGAACGGACGATCACCTGCGGAGAGGTTGATACCGTTATAGCCGCCGGCAGAACGATAGCCATGGACGGATTCCTGGAGACGCTGGAGACCATCCTGGGGATACCGGTAAGACAGGCGAGGATCCTTAATCCGGGGATCGCCGGGATGCTGAAAGGAGAGGATATACTTTCCGGGCAGAAATATATGGCTTATATCACCTGTTTCGGTCTTCTCCGCGTGGCTTATTCTTACGAATATCCCTCTGATAACGGACAGAATTCCGCCTCCGGCGTCCCGGGCAATTGGATGCGAAGAGCTTCTGCGAAGATAAAAGAGATATACGAAGAGTATTTTTAAACATGCGGCACAAAGCATGAAGGACAATAAAATAATTTCTATATAATCTTTAATCCCCTAGCCCATTCATCCCCGGGTTAAAACCCGGTTGTACCTTGGCCAATAGGATGGCCAAGTATTCACCTGTGTGTTACACCTTAGCCAATAGGAATAACACTTTGCCCCTGAGTGGAATTGGGCAAGTGTTCACTCGTGTGAAAGTATTCGCTTGTGCGTGATACCTTAGCTTATCGGAAGGCTAAGTATTCGCTTGTGCGTGATACCTTAGCTTATCGGATGGCTAAATATTCGTTCGTGCGAAGATGAACGCACTTTGCTCTTGTGTGGAATTGAGCAAGTGTTCACTTGTGTGAAGCTTCGGGGAGGTCGCCCGAATAAACAGATAGCCGAATATGCGCCGGAAAATATAAAGAGAACGGCTCCACTTATTCTCCCGCGGTTTTATTATTTTACACATTCTTTCTTCTCGTGCCGCATGCTTCGTGTTTCATACTACCTTCTCGACCTCCTTTTCTTATCAGTTGACCCCTCGTTTTTATCGTGTATAATTATATAGAATAATCGGGGTTTGCGTCGCGTAAAAGGGTATTCCAAGACTGCGGCCAGGCCTGCGGCAGAGGGAAAAGCTTATGTTTTACAATATCTTACGCAGCGACGCCGTCTTTGGCATAGCCCGGCGGTGCATTTTATGATACAGCAGAATATATCGGCGGTAAAAGAGAGGATACGTTCAGTCTGCGAAAGCGTTCCAAGAGATTGTTCCGGCGTGAGGATAGTCGCCGTCAGCAAAGGCAGGAGCGTGGAGGAGATACGCCTGGTGCTGGCGGCCGGATTGCGCGATATCGGCGAGAACCGCGTGCGGGAGGCCGAGGAGAAGTACGCGCTATCGAAAGGATTTACATCGCCGCGGATACGCTGGCATATGGTGGGGCATCTGCAGAGCAATAAAGCCAGGGACGCGGTGCGCATCTTCGATCTTATTCATTCAGTGGACAGTTTGAAACTCGCCGCGGAATTGAACCGGCATGCCGGGGCGGCGGGGAAAGTGCAGGAGATACTGGCGCAGGTTAACGTCTCGGGGGAAGGGACGAAATCCGGATTATCTCCTTTGGAGGCGCGGGCGGCCGTGAAAGAGATGCTTGCGATGCCGAACATCATGGTCAGGGGGCTGATGACGATATCCCCGTATTTCTTCGACCAGGAAGAAGCCCGGCCGTTCTTCGCCGGTCTTAGGGAACTGATGGAGGAATTGAACGGCGGACTGCCGGATAGCCGCAGGCTGGAATTCCTTTCCATGGGAATGAGCGGAGATTTTGAAGCGGCCCTGCGCGAGGGAGCCAGCATATTAAGGCTTGGCAGGATCATTTTTGAAGGTGGAGCTCCGGCATAGAACGACCGGAGAATATTGGTATGGCTAAAAAGAAGGTCGGTATCGTCGGATACGGGAATATGGGATCGGCCATCGCGGAGGGCATAAAGGGAGATTATACCGTTTTAGTCTTCGACAAGGACACCGGGAAAACGGCGCCGGCGAAAGAAATGAAGACCGCGCGGAGCCTGGAAGAACTGCTCGCCGGGGCCGATATCGTGGTGCTGGCGGTAAAACCGCAGGAACTCGGCGAAGTCCTGGAACGCGTCAAAGACGGGGTCGGCGGAAAACTGGTCGTTTCCATAGCCGCGGGTATTCCGACTTCGCTATTTGAAGAACGTCTTGGCGGCGGTTGCCGGGTGGTCAGGGCCATGCCCAACCTGCCGGCGAAGGTCGGTAAAGGAATGATTTGTTTTTGCGCCGGAAAGAACGCCGGCGAGGATGACCTTGGGGATGCCGCGGGTATTTTTTCTTTCATAGGCCGGGTCATGCGGGTGGATGAAAGCATGATGGACGCGGTCACCGCGGTCTCCGGCAGCGGGCCGGGATATCTTTATTTCTTGCTGGAGCAGGCGCGCAAAGAAGAATGGATTTCCATTGCTTCCGGGCGTTTCACCGCGGAGTTGTCTTCCGCGGCGGAGAGCGTAGGTTTCAGCCCGCAGGATGCCGCGTTCCTGGCTTCCGCCACGGCGGAGGGCAGTATGGCTTTGCTGGCAAGTTCCGGGGTGTCACCGGAAGTTCTGCGCGCGCAGGTAACCTCCAGAGGAGGGACTACCGAAGCCGGGATAAACGCAATGAAATCGTCCGGAAATTCTTTGAAGGAAGCGGTGAAGGCCGCTTTAAAAAGGGCGCGCGAACTTTCCACGGCGCCGTAGATCAAAAAGAAAGGGAAAATGATGTCAAGAACGGGCGTAATCGGGGGAAGCGGCCTCTACAGGATGGAAGGCATCAAGAAGGTCAGGAGCGTTAAAATGAGCACCCCCTTCGGCAGGCCTTCCGGCGATCCGACTATCGGGGTATTTCAGGATAAAGAAGTGGTTTTTTTGCCGAGGCACGGCAAAGGCCACACTATTTCTCCCGGAGAGATAAATTACCGCGCCAATATCTACGCGATGAAGAAGCTTGGCGTGGAGCGCATTATTTCGGTGGCCGCCTGCGGCAGTCTTAAAGAGGAGATCAAACCGCTGGACTTCGTGGCGGTAGATCAGTTTGTTGACCGCACCAATTCCGCCAGGGAGATGAGTTTTTTCGACCGCGGCATAGTTGCGCATATAATGTTTGCCGATCCCGTGTGCGCGCATCTGCATAAAGCGCTCTGCCTGGCCGGCGCCGCGGCGGGAGTCAAGATACACGAGAAAGGGACGTATTTGAATATAGAAGGGCCGTCGTTCTCCACCTTCGCCGAATCTTCTCTTTACCGCGGATGGGGAATGGATGTGATAGGGATGACTAATATGGCGGAGGCCAGGCTCGCGCGCGAGGCCGGGATATGTTATGCCAGTCTGGCGGCTGTGACAGACTATGACTGCTGGCACAAGGATTATCTAAACGTCAGCGTGGAGATGGTGATTGCCAACTTGCACAGGAACGTGGAGAACGCCAAGAAGATCATTTTCAACGCCATAGGTTCTCTGCCGGAGGAACGGGAATGTTCCTGCGGGGAGGCGCTGAAGAACGCCATTTGCACGGACAGGAAAGCCGTTACCCCGGCCGTCAGGAAAAGGGTCGCGCT
>JBAZDY010000009.1:0-38453 GCA_041654215.1 Candidatus Omnitrophota bacterium | reverse complement strand
GCAACGCTCGGCCAGATGCACGGCTTCTTTACGCAGTTCTTTTGCCGCGGCCTGGGGCTCGAATTTGAAACCCACGAGCATAAGCGCGGGATCCTGCTTCTTTATGGAGTCGATAATCTTGGGAGTGGCAGCCAGCTTTAAAGCCAGATTCTTCCTGCCCGAGGGGATTTTCCTGCGGTGCGCGTGCCTCGGCTGGTAATCGGAGACGGCCGCAGAGTGTATCACCACGTCATATTTGCGGCGGACCAGTTCGCGCGAAAGCTTTTCCCGCAGGTCGGAAAAGAACTTGAAAGACTCGGTATACTTACTGTTAACCAGTCTTGACTCCAGCAGAGACGGCCCCAACAGCAGGCGCACGAACGCCCCCATCTTCTTGACTTCCTCAGCCAGCAGCAGACCGGTTTCACCGGTAGCGGTATTGCTGATCACCCGCACGTCATCGATAGGCACCCACGTCGGCCCTGCGGTGATCAACACTTTCTTATCCTTTAATCCGTTCGATCGCTTCTTGGTTTTGGCTTTCATCTATGATATCACGCCCCTTAGAAGAACAGTCCCCACTATTTCATGCTCCTGATCATCCTTCGTAACCGTAATCTTAAAATCCCATTTTCCCCAGTATCTCCTTCATCTGAGCGTCAACCGTCAACGGTTCTGCCACGCTTTTGATTGCCCGGTCAGGATCTTTCAGGCCATGGCCAGTCAGGATGCAGACGATACGCAATTTATCCTTGCCGGCGAAAAATCCGGCTGCGGAAAGTTTCAAAAGCCCGGCAACGGATGCGCAGGAGGCCGGCTCGGCGAACACCCCGTCTTTTGCCGCCAGCAGTTTATACGCCTCCAGTATCTCTTCATCAGAAACCATATCTATCAACCCGCCGGACTCGTCCCTGGCCTGCTCGGCCTGCTTCCAACTGGCGGGATTACCGATGCGTATGGCAGTGGCAATCGTCTCGGGATTCTCCACTATCCTGCCCCTTACTATCGGAGCCGCCCCTTCGGCCTGGAAACCCAGCAACCCGGGCAGGGAAGTTATTTTCCCTTCCTGGTGATACTGCTTGTAGCCTTTCCAGTAAGCGGTGATATTGCCGGCGTTCCCGACCGGCATCACCTGAAAATCAGGGGCGCCTTCCAAAGCGTCGCAAATCTCGAAACTCCCGGTTTTCTGCCCTTCAATACGAAAAGGATTCAGGGAATTCACCAGGGTTATCGGGTATTTCTCCGCGGTTTCGCGTACCAGACGCAGCGCGTCGTCGAAATTGCCGCGCACCTGCAAAACCAGAGCGCCGTGTATCAAAGCCTGGCTCAATTTCCCCATGGCGATGTGGCCGTCCGGTATCAGCACGACGCATTTTATACCGGCGCGCGCCGCGTAAGCGGCGGCCGAAGCGGAAGTATTGCCGGTGGATGCGCAGATCACGGCGCGGGAACCTTCCTCGCAGGCCTTGGAAATGGCCATGGTCATGCCGCGGTCTTTGAAAGAACCGGTGGGATTGAGCCCTTCGTATTTCAGGTAAACCAAGCATCCGGCTCCCAGCCTAGAACTCAAGTAAGGCGAGAAAATCAACGGCGTGTTCCCCTCGTTAAGAGTAACCACCGGAGTGGCCCCGCTTACCGGCAGATATTTCCTGTATTTCTCGATCACCCCGCGGTAAAACATGCTTTTTATATCTCCTCTATGCGGATAGCCACCGATTTTTCCTTTATCACATCAAGCTTGTCAATCACGGTCAGCGCGGAACGCAGTTTCTTCTCCAGCGCGTCGTGCACCACCATTACAATCGGCACGGCCTGGCCGCCGCGCGCCGGTTTCTGCGTGACCGACTCTATGCTGATCCCGGACTTCGCAAACACCCCGGATATCTTTGCCAGCACGCCCGGTTTATCATCGGCCGTCACTCTTATGTAATACCGGCTTTCTATCTCGTCTATGCTGCGCAGACGTTTCACCTCGACGTCGGGAGTAATATTAAGCGTGGGCCTGAACAAACCGGCCTTCATATCCTGCGCAAGGTCCACCAGGTCGGAGACCACGGCGGACGCCGCGGAGAACTGCCCGGCTCCGGGGCCGTAAAAAAGCAATTCCCCGGCCAGGTCGCTGGAGACGAAGATGGCGTTAAAGACGCCGTTCACGGAAGCGAGCAAATGCCCGGAACTGATCAAAGTCGGATGCACCCGCACCTCCAACGCGTCGCCCTCCTTCTTGGCTATCGCCAACAGTTTGATCTCGAAACCGAGTTCTTTGGCGTAATTGATGTCCTGCAGAGATACCCTGAAAATCCCTTCCACATAAACTTCCCCGATGCGCACCATCCTTCCGAAACAAAGATACGTAAGAATGACAAGCTTGTGCGCCGAATCCATCCCTTCGATGTCGAGCGTGGGGTCTTTCTCGGCGAAACCGCGTTTCTGCGCCTCCTTGAGCGCCTCGGAGAAACCGCAGTTCTCCGCCGACATGCGGGAAAGCACGAAATTGGTGGTGCCGTTAACTATACCGAACACCCCTGCGAAGTTATTGGCGACCAGACCTTCTCTCAACGACTTTATGATCGGAATGCCTGCCCCGACCGAGGCCTCGAAATAAACGCTCTTTCCCCTGTCCTGAGCAAGCGTAAAAATATCCGTCCCGTAGTGGGCAAGCAGAGCTTTATTGGCGGTGACCACGTTCTTGCCTTTTTTAAGCGCTTCGGTCACGAATTCACGCGCCGGGTTTATGCCGCCGATCAGCTCCACCACGATGTCTATTTGGGGATCGTCAAGGATATCGGAGACATTGGCGGTCAACAGCGACTTATCCAGAGAAACGCCGCGCTTGGAAGAGATATCCTTGTCGCAGACTTTCTTGAGCACAATCTCCATACCGGTCTTTTCGCGCAGCATCGCTTTCTTATCGCGCAGTATCTTTATCATGCCGGCACCGACGTTGCCGAACCCTATCAACCCTATGTTTATCTTCCTGGCGCTCATGGTATGTACCTCGCTTTTCTCGGATATTACTTGGCGTTCTTAAGATGATATTCCACCGTCCCGCCGATCACCCTGCGATGATTCTCGTCAACCGCGACGAACTGGATACGGGTATCGTAGATCATGTTCTTGCTGATCTCCCTCGACTCCACCACTTTACCCATCAAAAGGATCGGATGCGCGTCGAAAGGAAGTCTTATCTCCAGGGCCAGGTTGGTACCCGGCTCAAAAGGGCGGTTTGTGGTCAGAAGCATGCCTCCCAGGCTGAGGTTCCTAGTCTGGGAAATGTCCACGTTATTGGCTTCATCGAAGACCCTGTAAGAGACCACGAAACGGCCGCTTGCTCTGGGGTACTTACGCTTTTCTTCTCCCTTATACTGCGTCATATCGCCTCCCTTGAAATCTCCGTTCTTAGGCTTTATTATCCCGGATGTATTCTCCGGCCGGTATCGGTATTCTACCATAGGACGTGCCAAAGCCCCGGTTGCGAATCTCAAGATGCGCATTTATAAACTACATAAAATTATATTATATACGCGCGCATAAATAATGTAAATAGAAAGTTAATGAGGGAAAATTACGAAATGGAAGAAAAACGACGGGGCAGCCGTCACTCTTTCTTCATTTGGCGGGTCATCAGATCCTTTACCGCTTTTACCGGCGACTTGCCTTTATACAGGACGCGGTATACTTCCCCGCAAATAGGCATATCCACCTTATAACGCAGACTCAATCCGTGCGCCGATTCGGCTGTCGGCACTCCTTCGGCTATCATCAACCCCATCTTGCGCCTGATATCGGCAAGCTTCCTCCCCATACCGATCTGTTCGCCCACGAACCTGTTGCGGCTGTCGCGGCTGATACAGGTAGTAACCAGGTCTCCCAGTCCGCTGATACCGCTGAACGTCCTGGGTTTTGCCGACATGGCCGCGCCAAGCCTGGCTATCTCCGCCAGGCCGCGGGAAAGCAGGGCCGCTTTTGTGTTTGAGCCGAAACCAAGCCCATCGGAGATACCGCAGGCTATGGCTATCACGTTCTTCAGGCTGCCGCCCAGTTCCACGCCTGTCACGTCGTCGTTACCGTAAATACGGAAGCTTTCGCTGATGAACAAAGATTGCAGTTCTTCGCGGACGTCCTTTCTGCCGGAAGCGATCACAGCCGTCGTCGGTATACCTAAAGCGACCTCCCTGGCGATGGTCGGCCCGGAAAGCACGGCCACTCGTATCCTGCCCAGCTCTTCGCTTACGACTTCGGACATCCTTTTCAGGGAGCCGGCCTCTATGCCTTTGACCACGCTGAGATAACCCGCCCCGCGCGGCAGGCGGCACCTTTTCATTTTGCGCAATACTCCGCGCAAGTATTGTGAAGGAACGGCCAGGACAATGACATCGCTGTCCGAACAGGCTTTCTCCAGGTCGGAAGTTATGAATATCTTACCGGGGATATTGAAGCCGGGCAGGAATTTCTTGTTCTCGCGGTATCTGTTCAGATAAACCGCATACTCCGGGAAAGCGCTCCAGATAGAGACGTCGACATCCTTCCGGGAAAGCAGGATGGCAAGCGTCGTTCCCCAACCGCCGTCCCCTATAAACGTTATCTTCTTTCTTTTCATACCTTAACCCTGTTCCGGCGGAAGGACTATCCTGGGAACCAGGACGTGCCCTTCTTCTCTGGTGATAAATCTCAAACCGACCTTATGCAACCCGTTCTCGTCCCTTCCCTCCGCCCTTACCACGCAACCGATTATCCCGCCCTGATACATGAAACATCGTTTCTCCATGTCGTGACAAAAATCAAGGGTGTCCTTGTCGAAAGAAAGCCAAAGAATGTCGTCCATCTGAACGTCGTCTTTTATACGACAAAAAATACCGCTTTGACTGATATCCGCGGTATAACCTTCCAGAAGCTTATCTATAGTCTCGCGCTTACAGATCTTATAGGCCAGCGGAGTCACGTATTCCACCCTGGCGAATTCTCTTCTCTCTTTACCAAGCATGTTGTCGCTCATTAAAATTCCTCTGTCTATTTTATCTCCAGCCCGGTTTTATTAGTGCGCAGTTTGGCCAGATCCCAACTGTATTCATACAGATGCAGTCCCTTGCTTGCCGCGATGATCTCCCCGTCCTCCACGCCTATCTCCTGCGCCATATACTGCTTTACCAGTTCCAGACCTCCCAGGTTGGAAGGAAAACCTCCCCAGAGGTCCCAGGAACGGAAATAAAGTATGAAATGCAGTTTGCCGTAGCGCACGCGCGTGTCTATCAGGCGCAGGCACGGCGGATCGTTAAGCTTTATGTCCGACGGCATACCTATCTCCATCACCGCCTGGTTCGTCCCCGGGCCTTTCTCCTTGTAGATGCGTATGACCTCCTCGATCTGGTTGACGTCAAGAGGTATCTCCTTGAACATTCCGCTGCCGTCCTGTTTCACCTTCACCCGCGGCGCGACCAGCCTTTCTCCGTAAGTATAGTCCTCCGTCTCGGTCTTGGCTCCGGTAAGCAGATATCCCAGGTATCCCTGGACGTAATCCATATCAGTGGGAGCCGGAATGCTCATACCTTCCGGAATGATCGGTATAATCTGATGGGATGGTTTCTTGATTTTGATTACCGCGAAATCGAATTCCAGGCGCCTCTGCCCTTCGTAGCTGCCGCGGGTGATTGTATAGACATGCCCTTTATCCAGTATCTTGGACAGACACTGGAACCAGGCGTCGTCCACGTCGAAGGCATCGATAAAAACAGGCTCCAGAAATTCTCTTTCCGGCATAGGCTGAGGTACTTGAAAAATCCCCTTTAAGGGTAAAACCGGCTTTTTACTACCCCGGGACTGCGATTTCAAGAGCGAGAGAGGGGAATCGAACCCCCGTATATAGCTTGGAAGGCTATTGTTCTACCATTGAACTACTCTCGCGAATTTAGGGCGTTTCAAATCAACCGCTCTCGCGAAGCCGGCGCTATGAATTTATGGTGGGCAGAGTAGGATTCGAACCTACGTAGCACGAGTGCAACAGATTTACAGTCTGTCCCCTTTAGCCACTTGGGTATCTGCCCGCGTTGTGCACTGATAAATTAATATAATAGCGCACAGAGCAATCGAGAATCGAAATTTGAGCAAAATCGAGATTGCGGTCTAATCTCTAATTTCGATTTTCAAACATAAGAAAAACGAATTTTCTCTCGTCTCTCGTGTTACATCTTTCGGTATAACGCGGTATAGTCAAATAACAATCGGGGCGACAGGACTTGAACCTGTGACCTCTTGAACCCCATTCAAGCGCTCTAGCCAAGCTGAGCCACGCCCCGTAATCTATATATAATCCCACCCTGCGCAAAACCCAGCCGGGCTCGCTTCATTTTCGCTTCTAAAACTGCATAATTTTCGTGGGTAATGAAGCTCACTGGGCTAAAACCAGAGGATTTTCTGCTGTTTGAGCGAAATTCCTCCGAAGCAGGCCCCCTCTTTGCGCAACGATACCTTCCCGTTCATCCTGCGCATTCATCTTCGCACAAGCGAATACTTGGCCTTCCTATTGGCCAAGGTATAACCAAGCTTGAAAACTTAGGGTTTCTGCGTAGGAGAATAAATATACCAGAACTTTCTAAGGGTGTAAAGAAAGATTTTGCGGAGAGATAGTTAGAAACGAGGGATTATCGTATTTTGTCACCAGAATTACCTCCATAACTGGGATAACGGCATCATGTCCGTTTTGGAAGACACACCGAACAATAAGGTCGAGAACTACTTGGAATAGGTTTTAATCGCACAAAGACTTTTTTACAATTAGCACAAGAATACACTTGATCTCCCTGGATGAAATCTTTTACATAATCCTGCAAATATACTGGCGGAATCTTAAATTCAAAGTTATTAAGTGAAAAAGCGGCTTGTCTGTGTTCCGCTTTAAGTTCATCAGGATGAGTCGTCGCAATAAACACATTCTCAGTATATTCTGGATAGGCCACTTTGATAGCTGGAAGAATATCGGCATCTCCAGTAACTACACAATGGAAATCCTTTGAATAAATTATAGCTGAACGCACAAGCAACGCAACTACTGTCGCATCAACCTGCTTTTCATGATACTGTTTTTGTATTAGTTTTTCTACAATCCAACTTCTTATTATCGGACGATAAATAGCCTTATCTGAATATCCAGCGCTTAAAGCCGCATTGACAAAATGCTCTCGTGCAGTAATGCCTCTTTTAGTTTGTTCAAGATGATCCGGTAAAATGGTTGAGTATTCATCTGACCAGCTATCAAAATCGGGGGGTAAAGTAAATAAAGACGTAACAATATATCTCTCCCCCAAAGCAATACACTGAGGATTCTTTTGTTGGACGTACCGGAGTAATAATTCATCAAAGCGAGAAAAATCAATCCTGACTCCTTGATTAGGATTCTCCGTCTGAGAAGACAGAACGCGTCCTGGACCTCCAGATTTATACAACCAAGAACCATCAATATAAATATGCAACTGTGACATATCTTCTTCTCCTCGCAATCAAAATACCCCCTTTTATAACAAACAATATCTAAACACTTCGATTCCCTGCCGGATTCCGGTAATCATTACAATCTATACAACCATCATATATTTGCCTATCAATCTTAATCCAATCGGTTTTATTAATACCCCTGTTGTCTCTTCTGGTAGGGCTTACGGGAAACGCTGATGCTATTTTTATCCATCTGTTTTGTTCTATAGCTATCTGTCTTACCTCATCGACCACTTCAGTCAAATCCTGGTCTTGGCTGAATATAAGTGCAATATCGTATTTTCTTTCATGGGCTAATCGGATAACATCGATGGCGATACGGACATCTATTCCTTTTTCTTGACCGACCAAGAAAGTATAAGTTGTCCCGTCAGGTAATCTGACTGTTTGATTACGATAGCGTAAAGACCGGGAAAAAATTTTAATCCCCTTTTGTCCCATAGATGCTAACTTTCTATTCCAAAAGTTATTCCAACGGGGATCGTCTTGTAAATCAGGAATTCCGGTATAGAACCTAATTGCTTCATATCCCAGAAATACTTCTTACAAACTGTTTCGAAAAGCTGCTTTATATCGTAATTAGGGAAGGTATAACCGAAGGCTTCTTTGACGGAATGATAAAGGTTTTGACCATCAACAAATACTATAACTCTCTTTGAGGGTGGTTCCTTAAAATGCATTTATCCCTCCTATAAATGAATAACCCCGCCCGAACCTTTGCAGGAATCAAGCGGGGTGCAAGTGTCTTTATTATACTGCCAATGCTTACGCTGTCAACTCTTTTTCTGACACTCTTTTTCTGACATAAATATACCACATTTTTATATCAGTTACCAGTACGTCTTCTTTTCCGTCCTTCCTGCTTCGTTTCTTTCCCCAGGATATAGAACCCAGCACTTGCTTTAAACTATGGACTATCGACTGTATCCTGAGCTTGTCGAAGGATGGACCCGTTTTTAAAATGAAAAAGCCGGCGAGAGGAATCGAACCCCCGACCCGCTGTTTACAAAACAGCTGCTCTACCAACTGAGCTACGCCGGCGTGAAAGCCTGATGGACGGATGATGTGAAAGGAACGGAGCGTTTGTTCCGCTTCCGGCGGAATGGCAATAACGATAACCGCTTTGTCAAACCTTTGATATGCTCTTGATCGCTTGTGGGATTTTATCAATAATATCCCCGGCAATCAAGCTAATTTTTGTCTTCTCCGCCGCCGCCATATCCCCTGCCAGTCCGTGCAGATAGACGGCGAATTTGGCTGTCGTGAAACAATCCAGCCCCTGTCCGATGAAGGCGGCCAGCATACCTGCCAGCACGTCGCCGGAGCCTGCGGTGGCCATGCCTGGATTACCGGTATTATTGATATAACATCTGCCGTCCGGCCCCGCAACCACGGTGTTGTGCCCCTTGAGCACTACGGTGATACAATATTTGCGCGCGAAATCGCTCGCCGTCTGTTTCCTGCTCCCCTGAATCTTCCCCACGCTCAACCCGGTCAGTCTGGACATCTCCCCGGGATGCGGAGTGACCACCAGCCCCCAGCGCCCGGCTGGACGCAACAACTCCGGCCTGCCCGCGAATGCGTTCAAGCCGTCGGCGTCGAGTACCTTGGGAAGACGAATCTCCCGAACAAGTTTCACGGCCAGTGCGCGTGTCCCAGCAGCCTGTCCCAGACCGGGGCCGACAAGCAGAACATTACAGCTATCGGAGAACTTTCTTATGAAAGAAAAACCGGAGGGAAGAAAAATGCCTTTGCCGGCATCCGGCAAAGGCAGAGTCATCAATTCGGGGGTTTTTTTGCGGATAAAGGCGTTGTTAATGGACGCCGGGACGGCAAGAGTAACCAGTCCGGAGCCGCTGCGTAAGGCGGCGTGACCGGAGAGAAGAGCCGCCCCGGAAAACCCGGCAGAGCCGGCCACGATTAATAGATGGCCATAATCGCCTTTATGGGAATCAGTCTTCCTTTTCGACAATCGCGTTGGCAACCGCATAGCTTTTCACGTGGGAAATAGAAACATGGACTTTTTTACCGCGGGCCTTGCCGTTTAAAATACGACACCAGGGACGGCCTTCTTCGTCGTTGACTATCTGCACGTCTTTCCAAGTCAAGGAACTGTCGTTGAACGCCTTGAATACCGCCTCCTTGGCGGCGAACCTGCCGGACAGGTGCTGGTAAAAGCTGGCGTGATTCTCTGCGTTCTTCATCTCTTCCCCGGTGAACACCCTCTCCAGAAACTGCTTACCCCAGCGTTCCACCGCCTGGCGCAGGCGCCTCACTTCAGTAATGTCCACACCGGTGCCTATTATAGCCATATCAGCCGCCGATCAGCTCTTTCATATCCTTGACCGCCCGGGCAATGCCTGTGATGACGGCTCGGCAGATGATGGAATAACCTATATTGTATTCCTCTATCTGGCGGATGGAGGTAACGGCTTTAACGTTACGATAATCCAACCCGTGTCCGGCATAAATGCGCAAACCTTTGCCCGCGCCGTAAACAGCGGCTTCTTTCAATTCCCGTAACCGGCGTCTTGCCGCGACAGACGAGGCGGCATTGGCGTAGCTGCCTGTGTGCAGCTCCACCGCTTTTACTCCGCATTTTACCGCGGCGTCTATCTGACGTTTCAAAGGATCGATAAACAGGCTGGGCTCGGTTCCGGCGGAACGCAATTTTTCAACCGCTTTCCCGACGCGCGCAAACTGCGCGCAGACGTCAAGGCCGCCTTCGGTAGTGACTTCCTCTCTTTTTTCAGGCACTAATGTAACCTGGTCCGGCCGGACTTTGCAGGCTACCGCCACTATATCCGGGGCCAGCGACATCTCCATATTGAACTTAACGCGCACCGCTTGCCTGAGCAGGAAAATATCCCTGTCGTTAATATGCCTTCGGTCCTCGCGCAAATGGGCAACTATGGCGTCGGCGCCGGCGGATTGACAAAGCACGGCCGCGTAAACAGGATCCGGTTCATCCCCGGAACGCCTGATCTGTCTAACACTGGCCACGTGATCTATGTTTACACCCAGACTGGACATCCGCCCGCAGCTCCGTTTTAAAATTCCATATTTATGATTTCTCCGCGGACATAAAGCCATATCATGACCGCCAGCAGCAAGGCTATCAACAGCAGCCACGGATGCTGCCTGAACATTATCAGCGACCTGTACAGGAAATTCCCTTGCGATTTATGTTTCTTAAGCATCGTCCGGCTCCGTCATGAATTGTTTGGCTTTACGCACAAGTTCCTCCCTGCTTAAATCCCTGTACATCCTCCCCCGGTAAACAAGAGAAATATCGTTCCTCTCTTCCGAGACCACGAAGACCACCGCATCCGTTTCTTCGCTCAGTCCGAGCGCGGCGCGATGGCGGGTGCCGTAAATGCGATTCAAGTCCTGGTTATCGCTCAAGGGGAATATCGACCCTGCCGAAGCCACCCTGCCGTTACGGATAATCAACCCTCCGTCATGAAGCAGGCTGTTACGGGTAAAAATAGTTTCTATAAGTTCCGATGATACTTTAGCGTCTACCTGCACGCCGTTTTCTATATAGGCGGTGAGGGGATCGTTCTTCTCCAGAACGATCAGGGCTCCGCTCTTGTAACGACAGAGATTGTCGGCGGCACGGCTGGACTGATCAAGCACAACATCCAGTTCCTCTTCCCGAAAGGTATTGCTGAAAAGATGGCGCTGGCCGAGCCTGGCCAGCCCGCGCCGTATCTCCGGGTGGAAAATGACCAGGATGGCGATAACCGAAATGCCGAATAACTTAGTAATCAGCCAGCTCAGAACCGTGAATTCGAATTTCTGAAAGAGAAGAAACGCCACCAGGAGCACGATTATGCCGCGTAAGACCTGCAGCGCCCTTGTCCCCTCGAAGAAAAGCAAGACGTGATAGATAAACCACCAGAGGATGAATATCTCTATCAGAGCTTTCCAGGTTATCGTGCTAAGGATGTAGTCCATATTTATATTCCTGCAGAGCGGCGGCTATCGATTATCGAATCTTACGAGTAGTGGAGCCCCTCGGGCTAAAGCCCGCGGCTCCTTCTATTTTCCGGAGAAGCCAATGCTTCGCCGATACACAGCGTTTATTCGGCTGGTTGCTTATTCCGGCGACCTCCCCGAAGCTTCACACAGGTGAACACTTGCTCAATTCCACACAAGAGCAAAGTGCGTCCATCTTCGCACGAACGAATACTTAGCCATCCGATAAGCTAAGGTATCACGCACAAGCGAATACTTTCACACGCGTGAACACTTGCCCAATTCCACTCAGGGGCAAAGTGTTATTCCTATTGGCCAAGGTGTAACACACAGGTGAATACTTGGCCATCCTATTGGCCAAGGTGCAACCGGGTTAAAACCCGGGGATTTCTGGGCTAGGGGATTGACGTTAAGCATTCCGCTCTATCTTTATTGCATTGCGTCAACCACTTTAAGCGCTTCTTTGGCGGCTTTGACGTTGTGCACCCGCAGAATATCGGCGCCGCGCTCGGCAGCCATCACGGCCGCCGCGATTCCGGCGTTGTCGCGTTCCCGAGGAGCCGCGCCTTCGAGTATCTTACCGAGAAAAGCTTTCCTTGAAGCCCCCACCAAAAGCGGACGGCCGATGGCGCGCAGTCCGCGCAGCTCTTTGAGCAGTTCAATATTATGTTCCGGCAGCTTGCCAAAGCCTATGCCGGGGTCGAGAAGTATTCCATCCGGCCTTACTCCGCTTTCAAGGGCCTTTTCCAAGGAGAGCGACAAAAAAGCGTGCACTTCTTTCGCCACGCTTCCGTAAGATGCCGATTTCTGCATCACGGCCGGGGAACGGCCTTTCATATGCATAATGACCACGCCGGCGCCGCCTGAAGCGGCGAGTTTCACCATTTTCGCGTCGCGCAATCCGCCGATATCGTTTATCAACACGGCTCCGCTTTCCAGCGCGCGCGCCGCCACTTCCGGCTTGCGGGTATCTATGGAAACCGGGATTTTGAGCCTGCCGCAGATAAGCTTTACCGCGGGTATCGTCCTGCGCAACTCCTCACGCAGAGGGACGACGCGGCTTCCCGGCCGCGTGGACTCGCCTCCGACGTCTATTATATCGGCCCCGTCGGCGGCCATCTGCTCGGCGCGTTCCGCCGCCGCCATATAGTCTATCCTTCCGGAATAGATACCGTCCCCGCTGAAGGAATCCGGGGTGAGGTTTAATATCCCCATCACGTATTTGCGGCGGCCCGGGTAGAGGGTGTATTTACCGAGTTTAAGCCGATATTCGCTCTTAAAATAATTTCCCAGCGCGGCGGTTATCCTGTCCGACAAGGAAGAAAGCCCCAGGGGCTGAAGTTTAAGTTTCTCGCGCAGGCGGTTGAACTGGGCAAGACTGCCGATCAGAAGGCACTCCGTTTTCCTGCTCCCGCCGCTGATGGCGTGGCGCGGGACAGCGGCGTCGCCGCCGCAAGAAAGCATTTCCTGTTTAAGGATGTTCGCGCAGATACAACTCAGATCATCGGCCTTAAGCAATATGCAAGAGGCCTTGGGAAGCATTATCCCGATACCGTAGGCATCGACCCCCATGCGGGACATTTCGTTTCCGGCGGCAGCGGGATCCGCGAAGTTCAGAAAACGCAAACGCATAATTTTATGTCGTGGTTGGAGTTCCCGTAGAGGGCATCTCACTTTCAGCAGGTTTATCGTCATTTTTCATGCCGAGCAGAACTTTCACCTCTTCCCCGTCCAGAACTTCTTTTTCCAGCAGTTTATCAACCAGTGCCTTCATTTTTTCCTTGTTGGCAGTGAGCAGTTCCTTAGCCCTCAAATATGCCTCGTCTACTATATCCCTGACCTCCTCATCTATCTGCCTTGCGGTCTCGTCGCTGTAATTACGCTCCTCCATCAGGTCCCTGCCGAGGAAAACCAACCCTTCCCTTTTTCCCAAAGTCACGTGCCCGAGCTTATCGGACATGCCGAACTGACAGACCATGCGCCTGGCGGTCTGCGTGGCGACCTCGAGATCGTTCTGGGCCCCGGTGGTGATCTCTCCAAGGTTGATATCTTCCGAGGCCCTGCCCCCCAGCATAAGCGTGATCTCGGCAATCAATTCCTTTCTGGTCCAGTAATGTCTGTCCTCCATCGGCGGGGTGAAGGTATACCCGCCTGCCAGGCCGCGCGGAATTATTGACACCTTCTTCAATTGGTTCACTTCCGGTAAAAGCAAAGAAAGCAGCGCGTGCCCCGCTTCATGCAGGGCGGTGATCTCTTTCTCTTTCTTCGACATCAGCCGGCTCTTTTTCTCAGGCCCCATTAAAACCCTCTCCACGGATTTTTCGAAGTCGGACTGTTCCACCGCATCCTTGTTGAAACGCGCCGCCAGCAGGGCCGCCTCGTTGCAAAGGTTGGCGAGGTCCGCCCCGGAAAAACCGGGCGTCTGCCCGGCTAAAGACTTGAAATCCACCGAGGGAGAAACCTTGATCTTCCTGGTATGCACAAGCAGTATCTCCTCGCGGCCTTTTATATCCGGGAGATTCACCACGATCTGCCTGTCGAACCTGCCCGGACGCAGCAGCGCCGGGTCGAGCGTGTCGGGACGGTTGGTGGCGGCGATAAGAATCAACCCTTTCTGCGCGTCGAACCCGTCCATCTCCACCAACAACTGGTTCAAAGTCTGCTCTCTCTCGTCGTGCCCGCCGCCTATGCCGGAAAACCGAAGCCTGCCCACCGCGTCTATCTCATCGATAAAAATGATCGCCCCTTTACCGGGCAGCTGCGCTGCCCGCCTTCCCTGGTCGAAAAGATCGCGCACGCGGCTTGCGCCGACGCCGACAAACATCTCCACAAAATCCGACCCGGAGATACTAAAAAAGGGAACGCCTGCCTCGCCGGCCACTGCTTTCGCTATCAAAGTCTTACCGCAGCCCGGAGGTCCGACCAACAGAACACCTTTGGGTATTTTGCCGCCCAGGCGTTGAAACTTCTTAGGATCCTTCAGAAATTCGATAACCTCCTTTAGTTCCTCTTTGGCTTCATCCACCCCTGCGACATCGTTGAAGGTAACCTTCTCTCCGCCTTCTCCTTCGCTGTGCATCTTGGGCCTGATCTTGCCGAAAGTCATTATCCTGCTGCCCAGTTGCTCTCCACGGTTGGCCATCATCCACCAGAGCGCGATCAGCAGTATGATCGGCCCGAAACTGAAGAAAAACGTCGGCCAGAAATTACGCAGAGGTTTGACGTCAAAACTCTTGACGTTCTCCCGTAAAAGCTTCAGCAGCTCCTGGTCGTTCTCCGGTATGGTCAGTTTAAAACGCGCTCCGTTGGAAAACTCCCCCTGGATTTCGTTCTCCATTTTGACCGCCGACTTTATCCTGGCCGGATCCTCCTTGAGAGTCCGATAGAATTCGCCATAAGCCACTTCCTGCGGAATCCCGTGCACGGAGACGTTTAGAGAGTTTATCATCAAGATAAAGGCCAAGACGGCCAGTATCCAGCCTAAAGGAAACCGCATATTGTTGTAGGGGTTTTTATTAAGCTGCCTTTTATTTCCATTGGATTTCTTCATAATAATCGACTCCGGCGGTGTTTTAGCGGGGACCGCAGCGGTTAATGCTGCTTCCCGGTTCATGGTGGGAACTGAGATTTCTGACCGTGTTAATTATATCCGCAACGAACTGTTAAAGCAAGCATTACCTTTCCCGGGGGGGCCGGCGAAAATACAGAGACGCGCCGCGTTTCTCCACAAAATATCCTTTAGGCAGGTCGACCACCGAACCGGAAGGCCGGTTGAACAACATATCCTCTATCTCTTCCATATGTTTGGACGTGATCCTGCGGGTTGACCCCTGCAGCGCGCCGATCCGCAGCCTGATCACCATCCGCCGCAGGGATGGATGCATACGCAGAAGCGAAAGGGCCTTTATCGGTGCCGTTCCCCTGTCTCCCGCAACAATACGCGCCCGGGAAAGAATATAATCATAGTCGCAGGAGACGTTCTCAGCCAGGCTATTCAAGACTTCCTTGACCCGCGGATTGTATCCCTTCTCCAGCAAAGGAATAAGCTTGCGGCGCAGTTTATTGCGTAAGAACGACTCATCGCTGTTACTCGGATCACGGAAAGGACGCAGTTTAAAACCCCGCAGATAGCGTTCTATTTCAACGCGTTTCACTTCCATCAGCGGCCTGATAAAAACACATCCGCCCAATTCTTTCAAAGCGGACATACCGGAAAGTCCAGCGAGTCCGCTGCCGCGCAGTATGCGCATCAAAACCGTCTCCGCCTGATCATCCATGTTGTGCCCCAGGGCGACCCTGCCGGCCTTGAGCTTCTTCGCCAGCTTGCGCAGGAAATCCAGTCTCGCCAGGCGGGCGGCCTCTTCCAAAGAACCTTTCCCTTCTCTCAGTTTGATCACATCGCCTCCGCCGGCATAAAAAGGCAACCCTATTTGTTCCGCTATCTTACGCACGAACACCGGCTCGCGATGCGACTCTTTTCTGAGCCCGTGGTCAAAATGCGCCACCCTGAGATCCAGGCGCAAATCCTCCGACAATGAACGCAAACAATAAAGTAGCGCCAGCGAATCAGGACCTCCGGATACGGCGACGATCACCCTGTCTCCGGGAAGTAAAAGAGAATGCTTCCTGATCGTGGAGCGGACGGTTTGAATTATCATGGGGTATATTGAATGAACACCTGCCTCTCAATTAAGGCAGGGTGTAGCACACGAGTGAACACTTGCCCAATTCCACTCAGGGGCAAAGTGTTATTCCTATTGACCAAGGTGTAACACACAGGTGAATACTTGGCCATCCTATTGGCCAAGGTGCAACCGGGTTAAAACCCGGGGATTTCTGCGGTTTGAGTGGAGCCCCTCGGGCTAAAGCCCGCGGCTCCTTCTATTTTCCGGCGAAGCCAATGCTTCGCCGGTACACAGCGTTTATTCGGCCGGTTGCTTATTCCGGTGACCTCCCCGAAGCCTACCCCCATTCATCCCCGGCTTGTAAAACCCGGGGATTTCTGGGCTAGGGGATTAAACTGACAATATCTTGGCCGGATAATTTCTATTTCAAAAGAGGTCTCTTCAAGGAGTAAGATTATTGTAATAATAATCCCACCCCCACCCCACCAGTTGGTTGCTATCGAAAACCAGCGGGGTCTCACCTGCCGAGGGATCATTCGACGCGTTAGGGACGTAATACACCTCCACCAGCCTGCCGCCGTTTTTCATCATTTCCATACGATAAGTGCTGGGTTTAAAGAACCCTCTGCTTCGGCCGGAGAGGCCCTCGCCAAGCAGTACATTCAACGCCACGCCCGGGCTCATCCCGCGGACAAGCATGGAAGTCCGCAGATTACCCTCCCCGCGCCCTCCGGAAGACCTCACGTTGACGGGTTTAGGCTCCGTACCGCTGAACGCGGACGGATCTCTCAAGCTAAGGCCGTTATCCGGAAGCAACAGGTTGGATGGGGAGAAAAGATTGGGATCTGTCAACAAAGGAAATGTCTCGCAGCCGGTAAACAGAACGGCTGTAAAAAGATATAAACAACAGGCCACCGCGCCGGGATTCTTCAGAAAAGGATATTGCGGCATAGTGGATATAATCTTATCATCCCGGCAAACAAGAGTCAATGGATATCGTAAAATCCTGATAGAAAAACGAGACATAAGGCACGAAGAATGCAGTGGAGCCCTTTCGGGCTAAGACCAAAGACTCCTCTTTCATTCTTAGCTTTAGGAGAAAACTGGTGGCGGAGAGTGGATTTTTGAGCACCTTTTCTCTTATCCGGAGCGAAATCCCGCTCTTCTTAAGCGGGAAAACCACCAAGCGTTAATGTATCTTCGCTTAACTCGAGGTAAAACTGGTGGCGGAGAGTGGATTTAAACCACCGACCAAGCGGGTATGAGCCGCGTGCTCTATCAGGCTGAGCTACTCCGCCGAATTTACGTAACAAGCTTCTATGTCAAGAATGTCGCTAAGGAAAGTGGATTTTTGAGCACCTTTTCTCTTGTCCGGAGCGAAATCCCGCTCTTTATAAGCGGGAAAACCACCGACCAAGCGGGTATGAGCCGCGTACTCTATCAGGCTGAGCTACTCTGCCGCAAAAACGTTTTTTAGTTTAGCACAAAACAGCCCCTAATCAAGAGGAAAATAAATAGTTAAGTGCCGCGCCATAATTAAGTATTGTGTCCCCGGAATTACTGCGCCTGCTGGCCGCGCATGACCGGGCAACGGGAGCGGGTAATACTGTAGTTTTTTCCGGCCTCGTACGGGCCTCTATTAAAACACCTGTATCCGGTTCCCCTGCACATACTGCATAGACCGCTGAGGAGCAGGCCGGCGAATACCAGCCAGAGGAACGCGGCGACGAAATACCCGAATATTTTCAATCTTCTGTCGGCGCATTTGGAAACGGTGAACAAGACAAAGAAACTTATTGTCAGCGATATTGAAGCTGGTATCAGATTCAGACCTCTTACTAAACACATAATACACACCTCCTTCTTCCCGGTTTAAGACATCTCTTCCCGCCGCCGGTTCTCATTTACCGCGAAGTTCGCTCAGCACCCTGCCCCAGAGCGCCTGAATCTGTTTCAGGGTATCGGTCCCGGAACCGCGTTCTCTCGCGTAAGACAGGTATTCCTCGAACTTGGCGTTTATCTGCGCATCCGGAACGGCGTCTATCAACGAACACACCTTACGACCGTCCCAGGTCTTTAAAACCGATAGCATCTCTCCCCGGGACATCTTTTCTCGGAGCCCGTAGGATTTCTGTAATCCCTGCACTTCGGAAAGCATGGCGTAAACCTCCCTGTACCTGGCGGAGAATTCCGCGTCGTCCATGTCTTCTATCCTCTGCGATAAACGGCGTATCCCGTCCTGGCCGACAAGCGCCTTGGCCAGCGCCTTGAAAGAAACCGCGATGGCCGTCGCGCCCGCCCCTCCTCCTTTAGCGCACGAGCCGGTCCCGACCCAAAAAAACATCATACAGACGGCGGTAAAGGCGGCTCTCTTCAAACAAAACTTCATTTCAGGTCTTAAAATGGTCCAGTATCTTGTTCAAGTGGTCGGTAATCTGTTTCAATTCGCTGAAGCAAAGCCTCTTATGCTCAACCACCTCGTTTCCGGATATGCTGTCCAATTTGCTCTTGAGGGCATTAAAATCTTCCTTGAGCACGTTTAATTCCGCCCGAATCTTCAATATCATACGGTTGAAGACGTTGGCCAATTCCTGCAATTGGTCAAGTTTACGCAGCTTGAAATCCGCGCTGAAGTCGCCATCTTCAAGCGACTGCATGATCTTGCGAAACCGGTATAACGGCCCGGCGAGCTTGTGCGAAAAAACCAGCGTTGTGAAGATGGTGAAGAGGCTGACCACGATCATCACTATAAGCACAGTCTGCAGCAGCATTGGCAGAAGCAGATCGGCGGTAGACTTCACCACTACCCTGGAATTCTCCACGGTGATCGAAGTATACCTCAAAGAAAGAAAATATATAAGCCCGATAGTCAAGGCGCTGCCGGCCGCGACTATGCCGCAGAATTTCATGATGAATTTGGATTGAAAACCGCGGTCAATGAACAACTGCCTACGTCTGATCTGTTTCTCCATAAAATCCCCCTTCCATTATGTGTTACGTGGTATGGAGCCCCTCTGGACAATCCTTCGGTGAGCCTTGGCAGTGAAGCTGTCGAACTGCTCAAGGCAGTTGCCCGCGGCTCTTCTCTTTCTCCGACGTATATTCACACAGGTGAATACTTAACCTTCCGATTAGCGAAGGTATCACACAGGTGAACACTTGGCTTTCCGATTAGCCAAGGTGTATCACACAGGTGAATACTTTCACACGAGTGAACACTTGCCCAATTCCACACAAGGGCAAGGTGTAACACACGAGTGAACACTTGCCAATTCCACACAAGGGCAAAGTATTATTCCTTTAGCTTATGCCGGCCGAAAGCGCTTTCAATTTCGCGGCGATCCGCGGCAGAAAAATGATGACGCCCACGGCGACCGAATTAACGGAAGCCACAAGCACTACTGCGGCCGATATATCCTTGACCAGTTTGACCAGCGTATGATACTTGCGCGTGGTCATATCAAGCATTATCTCAACCGCGGTGTTGAATATCTCGGCGATAAACACAAGGGTAACGGAAATACAAAGCGCCGCGAGTTCTATCCCCCGAAGACGCAGATATATCCCGGCGAGCGCGGCCGTTATACCGCACAAAAAGATGATGCGCATGTTGCGGTGATAGACAAAAAGGTACGCGATACCGTTTACGGCCAGACGCATGCTCGTCCAGAATCCCGTGAACCGGAATATATTGCGCAATATCCTGTTTTTCTGTGCCATGGCTACCCGCGGCCGTCCTTTGCCCCGCCGCACTCTTTCAAAAAAGACTCGCAGTATATGTTCCTGTTCAGGATGATATCTGCGGCAGAGAGAGACTCCATCAATTCGCGGTCCGTCGGATCAAGTATGGCCGCATCCAGCCCGTAGGCGGCGGCCATGGACAGGAAAACACGGTTTAAGAGCCTGCGATGAGGCGCCGACTGGGAAACGTTGCTCAAACCGACCACGCTCTTCAGTTCAGGAGATATCACCTTGAACTCTCTGATCGTCTCCAGGGCGGCTCCCACCTGCGCCTGTGCCACGCTCACCGGCATAAGCACCGGATCAAGATATATGTTATCCAGCGGGAACCCGGTCTCGACGCATATCTCGACTATCTGGGCGGCGGATTCGATCCTTTGACGGCACCCCTGCGGCATGCCGGAAGAACCGACAGTCAACACGATCAATCCGCTCTTATATCTGGCGGCCAGGTTCAGCAGGCGTTTAAGCTTATTCGGCTCGGCCGTAGCCGAATTCAACAGACACGGCCGCCCTGCCGCCTGCAGCCCTGCTTCCAGTACCTCCTCTTTTCCAGAATCGAGAACAAGTAGTTTGTCAACAGCGGCAGCGACGGTCTCCACCAGCCATTTCATATCGTCCGCCGGGTTGAGCGATCCCGGACCGCAATTTATATCAAGAGCACCGGCGCCGCAAACCGCCTGTTCGGAAGCTATCCTGTGGACGGCCGCCGCGTCTTTTTCTTCGATAGCCCTGCCGACGCGGGCGAACATCCCGTTTATCAATTCACCTATGACAAGCATATTTTTTTATCTCTTCCGCCGCCTTCGGATGCCGCATCACCAGTATATCTGCTCCGGCCTGCAGCAGCGCGGAGGCGGTGACCGCTTCCCAGAGTATCCCGCGTTTTTCTTTATCACCCCAATGAGGAAAATCGGCTCTGGCGGCAACCGCTTCTTTTACCTTCCAGGTCTCCTGGCCGGTAAAACAGATGAACGGACAGGCAACGTTCCTGTCGCCGGAAAGCGCGGCCAGCCGGGCGCGTTCCATTATCGAATAAGCGTATTCCAATCCGTACCCCAGCGCGCCTATAGTGGGATCCATAACTATGCGTTCCAGGGGCAAGCCGAGATCGGAAATGAGGATATTAAGCTGTTTGGCGATGTTAAGATCTATAGGAGACTCCGCTATGATGCCGTGCCCGTCTGCCGTGACCGCGGCAGTCAAGGTTTTATAATTGTCCTGGGAGGCGCTGCCGAAAAGGCAACGCTCGCCTTTCAGCGCTTCGGAACACAACGGCAGGAGCGTGTTATCCTTAACGTCGTCTCCGCAGCCGCGCACTATCAAAGGGACGTTAACGGCAGCCGCAAGTTTAGATAAAAAAGCCGCTTCCTGTTCCGGCATCCGGCCGCCGGCGTCCGGATGCGCCCCGGCGAGCCTCACGCAGAGCAGCTCCGCGCCGAACTTTCTCACGCAAGCGTCCGCCCATTCCAGCGGATTGGCGGTAACGCCGCCATAAGCCGCAACCAGTTCCTCCGGCCAGTCCGCAGGCGGAACATCCAATATCTCGAGGGCCACCGCGGCGGTATTGGGGAAAAATCCTTCCTTGTCAAGAAAAGGCAGCGTTTTCTCTCCGCCGGCCTTCACCACTGAACCGCGCGTCCCTCCCTCTTCTTTTTTCGCGCCGATCACGTAAGTAAAAACTTCCCCCTGCCATTTCTCCAGCATTTCTTCCTGTCGGGACATTTTTGTTTCTCCGGATATTATGTAGTGCGCTGTTACATAAATTATTTAAACAGCGCACAGAATCCGCCAAAGTCTCAGTGGCGGACGATCTAATTTCGATTCTCGATTATCAGAAACTTATGTAACAATGCAACAATATCATAAGCTTCATTCTACCATACTATCAGCGCCTTGCTAAACTATTTCCATGACTTCCAGCGCTTCCAGCGCCGCCGAACCATCCTGCAAATCCAGCAGGGACGTCCCGTTAATGCCGGCCTCTGCAACTTTCATATCGAAGGGCAGATAACCGAGAAAATCCATTCTTTTCTCCATCTCCTCCGGAGCCGGAGCGTCGCAGGAACGGCACTTGTTCACCAGCAGGGCTTTCCTGTCCACTTTCAAAGAAAGTTCGTCCGCCAGACAAGCGACTCTCCGGGCGGCTTTCATCCCGGCGGCGGTAGCGTCGGCGACCGCCAAGAGCAGGTTTATCCTGCCGGCGGTCTTACGCGAAAGATGCTCGAGCCCCGCTTCGTTGTCAATCACCACGAAATCATAATCCGCGGTGAGTTTACCGAGCACTCCGCGAAGGATATTGTTCACGTAACAATAACACCCCGGTCCTTCCGGCCTGCCCATCGTCAAAAGGTCCAGACCCTCGCATTCCTGGACTGCCGACTGCACCTCGTATTCCAGAAATCTCTCCTTGCTCATCCCTTTCGGGACGCTCTCCGGGTCTTTTGCCACGGCTCCGATTATATCTCCGATGGTGCGCTCCGTCTTTACGCCGAAAGCCGCGGCCAGATTATCGTTGGGGTCGGCGTCCACCGCCAGCAAAGAGCCCTTACCACGGGAAATTATCAGTCTGGACAACAACGCCGAAACCGTAGTTTTGCCGGTTCCTCCCTTACCGGAAACGGCCAATACATAACTCATCCTCTTCCGCCTCCGCCGGTAAAACCCTCCAGATCGGTGTGAGGAAAGAACAAGGCCGCCATATATTCCTCCATGTAGGACGGCTCCAGAGAGAGCTCGCAATAGGTCATTCTGGAGGCTATTTCAGCGGCTTCCCCGCGCGCCTGCGGGGAAAGCAGAGCGCTGCGCGCCCCGGACAATGAAGTGTTGCCGCAAAACACGAAACGCGTGTTCTCCAGCGCCGGTAAAAGGCCTATCTCCTTAGCGCGCTCCACGTTGATGCAGCTGCCGAAGCCGCCGGATATATAAACGCGGGACACTCCGCCGAAATCCATCCCCACGTGCTTCAGCAGCGCGGAAGCGGCGGCGTAAATCGCGGCTTTAGCCCGTTTAAGGTTCTCTATGTCCGCTTCGCTGATGACTATATCCTCACCGCCCGAGGAGCAAACCAGATATTCACTGCCGTGCGCTCCCGGCCTGACGCCGGGAGCTTCTTGCTTAAGGCGTCCATTCCTGTCCATTATCCCTTCCCGCAGCAGCATCGCCAACAGGTCTATGTAACCCGATCCGCATATACCGCGCGCGGCGACATTCCCATTAACTTCATAGCCGTCCCGGGCCGGAGTAGATACTTTCTGGATAGCGCCGACCGAGGCGCGCATACCGCAAGTAACCCCCGAACCTTCGAATGCCGGACCGGCGGATGCCGCGGCGCAGACAATGAACTCGCGGCCGCCAAGAGCAATCTCCCCGTTGGTCCCGACATCTATCAAAAGACAAACTTCCCCGCTGCGATGCATCCCGCAGGCGAGCACGCCGGCGGTAAGATCGCCGCCGGCATACCCGGCGACCCCAGGCAGGGCGTAAACAGGCGCGCTGCCGGCAATGCATATACCGGATTCCTGAGCCGTCAGATAAGGCAATTCGTTCACTACCGGCAGATACGGTTCTCTACGTATGTATTTCGGCTCTATGCCTAAAAGCATATGCGTCATTATGGTATTCCCGGCCAAAGAAACACAGCCGACATCTTCTTTAGCGAGTTTCGAGGCCTTTATAAGGTCCGCGGCGATCCTATTGACCCCTTCCAGCGCGGCACAGCGCAGCTGCTCCAATCCTCCGGCGGACTGCTGCGAATACACGATACGCGAAATCACATCGCTGCCGAAAGCGGCCTGGGCGTTATAAACCGTCATCCCCGACACCGGCTTACGCGCGTTGAGATCCACAAGTTGGCCGGATATGGTGGTGGTCCCGATGTCGAAACAAAGACCGTAATTCCCTCCCGAGGTATCTCCCGCTTCTATCCTCGTGACCATAAAATAACCAGGGGCCCGCGTCAAGGACACCGTGACTCTCCACCCGGCGGATCTCAGCAACCCGGGCAGGCAACGCAACAGTTCCAAAGGTATCTCAAATTCCCCTTCCAATCCGCATCGCGAACGCAGCTGCCTGCGGATCCTTTCCCAGTCGCAAAGCCGGTCGTATTGGTCCGGTTCGGGAAGTTCAAGAAAGAATTTCTCCGTAAGCGGCCCCGGAGAAAACACATACCCGCAAGCGGAGTTTTCTCCCGTTTCTCCGGCGAGATCAGCCGGCTCCAGCCGCGAAGAAAAAGGCACTTCCACTTCCAGGTCGCCCCGAACAAGAGCCAGACACGCCAGGCAGATTCCTTTTTTTTTGTCGGAAAGAGAAAGTTTACCGGAAGGCGGGAGATGAACATTCCCGTTTATGACCCTGACCCTGCAGGCGCCGCACGTCCCTTGCCCGCCGCAGCGCGCGTCCAGTCTGATACCGGCTTCATGCGCGGCGCGCAGTATGGTGGTATCGGCGGACACCTCTACACTTTTGCCTTCGGGATAAAAAGTAACTTTGTAACCAGCCATTACCGACATGCTCCCCGCCGGCGGGAATGAACACCCGACCGTTTAATCAGGAAAGGTTTTTAAGAAACGCGGGCAGGCCGGAAGCTTCTTTAGGCCCGACTACTACCTCCCACCCGGATTTCTCTTCAAGGTTCCCGCTCATCATGGCCACGTATCCCGGGATGATCAACCGGTTGTGCCCGACCAGCCCGGACACGCCGAATTTCTGCAAGGAATCCGTTATCTTCTCCGGCGTGAACTTCTCCGCGGCCCAGGCGGTAAGTACCGACATTCCCTCGGTGTCGACGCTGACTATATAAGACGGGACCTTGCTGCTTTCCACTTCTCCGAGGACCGTGAAATACGTTAAGGAAAAATTGGTGGTGACCAGTACCGGCGACTTCGTTCCGGCGTTGCCTATAGTATAGACTTTAGGTTCTATCTGGAGAGGTTTTTGCGGATCGCTGTAGATATTTTGGCGGAGTGTCAACAGGGCCAGCGTTTCCTCGGCTTCGGAAGCTTCCAGCAATATCAAACCGGCGTATTTACAGATGTATCCTGCCGCCTCGACTGCAACAGCGTATGGATCCCTTCCTTTCAGGACTGTGACAGCGGGATACCCGAACAAACGGTTGTTCTTCTTGAGAGCCTGCCTGCGCCACTGGGTGAGCCGCCAGATACGCTCGCGCGGTTCCTGCTCACCCGTATCCAGAAGGATATGCGTCACTCCCCCGCCGTTCAACTCCTTTACCAATTCCGCCTGTTCTTCCAGCGTGGCGCCGTAAACGGCCGCCGGAACGCGCGCCTGCGCGGCAAGCGGCATGAACTCACGGATGTTATCTTTCGTGACCCGGTAAACCAACGGAGCCATTCCTTTAACCGCCTCGAGAGCGGCCCGCAGTCCGGATGCGTCGGAGGGCATCAATACCGGATTAAGCCCGGAAGCATCCGCCGCAGTCTTAACCGCGGCCGCGAATTTCTCGGCAGAATCAGAGGACTGCCGCACGGCAATGACGTCAGGTTTAAGAGTCTGGCCGACCCTTTCGAAAGAAACGCCTCCCAGCCTGGACGCCGTCCTCTTTATCTGTTCTCCCGGCAGAGCGTCGTCCATGATAAAACCTATACCGCAGGGATTCCTGAATTTCTCCTCGTGCCGGAAGAGGACCGTTTCATTGCCCACTTTCAGGCAGCCGTCCCCGGAGCCGATACTCACCAGATTTATTGGCGGACGTCCAGCGTCTGCCAGGATATTTCCGGCCTCCTCGCTCAAATAAGGGCATTTTCCGGCCTCCACCCCTTTTTTCGCAAGTTGCATCGCGAAAGCGAGACATGTAACGAAACCGCACTCTTTACAGTTTGTCTTCGGCAGTATCTTGTAAATGTCCAATCCTGAAAGTGCCATCCCCGCTCCTTTATATCACCCGAAAAAAGATTTTATGAAGGAACCATCGCGTCAATAATTCCGCCCGGACCGGGCGGCAAGGACGCGCGAAGCGAAATATCCGGCCCCGAATCCGTTGTCTATGTTCACCACGGTCACGCCCGGGGAACAACAGTTCAACATGGCCAACAGCGCGGAGAGTCCTCCGAAACTGGCTCCGTAACCGCAACTCGTCGGCACGGCTATGACCGGACAGGCGACCAGACCGCTCACCAGGCTGGAAAGCGCGCCTTCCATCCCGGCGACGACGATTATTACCGCCGCTCTCTTCAAAAAACGCGCGCTGCCGAATAAACGATGCACCCCGGCGACGCCCACGTCGTAAAGACGCTTAACTCTGATACCGGTAACTTCCAGCGTGGCCGCGGCCTCTTCCGCAACCGGTATATCTGCTGTCCCGGCGCTGATCACCAAAACCGTTCCTTTAGCCGGTTTACGTTTCCTGCCGCTGCGCAGATAAGCCAGTCCGGCGGACGCGTTATAACGCAATCCGGGCAGTGACCTGCGCAGGTCACCGTAAACCCCTTCATCAAGACGGGTCAACAACAAATCCTGTTTTCTGCGCAGTATCTCTTTTGCTATGCTTAGAATATGCTCCGTCCGCTTGCCGGGGCAATAAACGACCTCCGGGAACCCTCTGCGCAGCGCCCTCCCGGTATCGACTTTGGCGAACCCGAGATCATGGAAACCTTTACTTTTTCCCATTATTTCAACGGAAGATGAACAAAAGCAGAAAAAGCACGATCAAAGTGGAAAAGATGTAAAAGTCGTTATAATAAAAAAAATCGGAGACCCTGTCTTTGAAAGGATAGAAGTCGCGGGTTGAAGAAGAATTCCCGGAGCCGAGCGCGTTTTTATATGCTTCCACCTGCTCTTTCCTGAAACGCAGATAGACGCCTGCAATCTTATAAGCGGGTATCTTGCCCTGTTCGGCTAAATCCATGACCTCGCGCTCGGATACATTCAGATAAAGCGCTACGTCCCTGATAGTAAGAAGTTTTTCTTCGCCCATTTCTTAACGCGTCTGTCTCCTTGAAAAATCAAATAGCCTTCATTTACCTATCTTGCCGGAAGCGACCCACGCATCGATTGACTTGCGCTCGAACTTCCAGATTTCCCCTTCTTTGATGCCGGGGACTTTGCCCGAACCGGCCCATTCCAGCACCGAATTCAGGTCCACTTCCAGATAACGCGAAAGTTCTTCCGCGTTCATGAAATCCCGCAGCATCGAACAGCGGCCCTCCAACAGCGCCCCTTCGGCGACATTCAACTTGGCCGGAAATATGTCCCCTTCTACCACTGAATTCGGCAGAAGAGTGAGCATTTCCCTGGCCACCAGTTTGCCGTTGAATTTCCCTCCGACTATCACGTTGTCCCCGGAGACATCGCCTTTCACGGTTGAAGACGCCCCTATGGTAAGGTTGCCGCGCGCGTCGAGATTGCCTTCGAAACTGCCGTTTATGCGCAGGTTCACCGGGTCCTTGAAACTTAAATTCCCCTGCATAGAAGCGTCTACATCGAGGATCTTAACGTCCATTTTCTTCTTCGCGTTAAATGCCATCCTCTCCACCTCCCTTGCACTGTTTGACCGCCGGGATTATTTCCTCAAACCTCCTCAAGATCAGCAGAACCGCCAGGGAAAGAAACGTCGCGTAGACTGCCGCCGTATAGAAACCGCACCCCACCGCCAGTCCTATACCGCAGGATACCCAAAGGCTGGAAGCAGTAGTCAAGCCGCGAACCCCTTCGCGGGCGCGTATAATGGTCCCCGCTCCCAGGAAACCTATACCTGTGATTACTCCGGCGGCGATACGCGAAGGATCCACCGCCGCCTGGCTCTTATATATATCAAAAACATAAAGGGATGTCAACATGATAAGGCACGACCCAAGGCTGACCATTATATGCGTGCGCAGTCCGGCGTGCCGGCGGTGCCACTCCCTTTCCAGCCCGATAACTCCCGCCAGAACGGCGGAAATAGTCAATCTTAGAATAATATCGAGATTGGTAGCCATAGAACCCCCTTTTAAAATGACGGATGGATGAAGCATTTGGATTTCCTTGCTTCTTCCCTCGTTCCCCTGTTTTTTAGTCCAGTTCCAGCCCGAGTTCCGCTCCGGCCCTTACGCCTTTACGATAAAGACTGCGCCCGAGACAGGCGATCATAGCCCCGTTATCGAGACAGAAGCGCTTCTCCGGGAATAATACCTTTATACCGGTCTTGGCAGCCCGCCGTTCGAATTCCCTCCTGAGACGTGAATTGGCCGCCACTCCTCCTCCTACGAGGATAGCCCGAAGCTGCCTGTCGGATGCGGCGGCAAAGGTCTTGTCCGCCAGCGTCCCGACGACCGCTTCCTGAAAAGCATAAGCTATATCATTGACCGTCCCGGCCGGCAATCTTGCGCCGTTACGTTTAAGAGAAGAGACATGATAAAGCACTGCCGTCTTTATACCGCTGAAACTGAACCCGTACCTGCTCCCAGCCGCAGAACAGTTGAACCTGAGTCCGCTTCCTCCGGAAGAAAGCGCCGCCCTGCGCTCTATGACAGGCCCGCCGGGATAACCCAATCCGAGTATCTTGGCTACTTTATCGTAGGCTTCGCCGCAGGCGTCGTCGGCGGTAGAACCCATTTCTTCCATTCTGTCGCAGTCTTCGACGCGATAAATACTGGTATGCCCCCCGGAAACGATCAGGGCCGCGAAGGGGAATTTTATTCCGCGATGCGAAAGGAAGTTCGCGTAAATATGTCCATGCAGATGGTTCACCGCGGTCATCGGTATCTCGGCGGAAAAAGAAACGGATTTCGCGAAATTGACCCCGACGTTCAATGAACCGGCAAGCCCGGGACCATTGGTGACGGCGATAAGCCCGATGTCCTTTAGCGTAAGCCCCGCTTCGCTCAACGCGCAGTCGCAGACACCGGCAATAGAATCAAGCTGCATACGGAACGCGATCTCCGGTATGATCCCGCCGTATTTTTTATGCAGGTTTAGGCTGGAGGCGGTTACATTGGAAAGCACGGGGCCGGCCCCGCCGATCACCGCGGCTGAAGTTTCATCGCAGGAAGTTTCTATGCCCAGTACATACATAAGATAAGTATCGTGTGCCCTTTATGCCTGCTGATCGTCAATTACCCGCACGGCTTCTTTCCGGTTTCAGGCCGGAAACTACGGTGAACCGGTAACCTTCACGCTGGAGCTGCGGCATAACCTCGGCAAGGACCTCCACGGTCGCCCTGCGGTCATGACCGATACCTATGGCCTGGCCGCGGCGCGAAGCTACGGTTTTCAGTTTACCGATCTGCTTCTTGATATAATCGGGGTTAAGACTATTGTCTATAAAAACGTCCCTGCGGTAAAAAACCACCCCGCACTTCTGGGCCTGGGAAGCGCATACCGAATGCGAAGAGACGTAACTGTCCAGGAAATAAAGCCCCCTGCGTTTAAGCTCGCACAGGACATAATTCATCAATCCCGGGTCCTCGGTGGCCCTGGATCCCATATGGTTGGATACCCCGGACAGGCCGCCCACGCTTGCCGAGGAACGCCCGATAATCTCCGAGACCCGATGCCGGCTCATCCCCGTCATAAGGGTGTCTTTCTCAAGCCCGACCTTCTCCCAAGGCTCCATCGGCAGATGCAGAATAACTTCCATACCGGCCGAGCGCAATTCAGAAGCGGCCCGCGCGGAATAAGCGAGATTGGGCAGAACCGACACTGTGACCGGACACGGAAGTCGTTTTATCCGCTCGAGATTGGAGAGGTTATAACCGAGATCGTCTATGACAATGGCGATTCTTCCCTTGCACGCCGGAACAGGCACAGGCTGCGGAACGGTGCGCGCCGCCTGGCGGCGTTGCGTCGGCTGTACTTTCGTGCGGACGGCCAGCAGCCTGAAGATAACAAAGGACTGCAGGACGATCACCGCCAGCAGAAAAACGATAATTGATATCCCCCGCGCAGACTCCGCGGCGTTACTCGACAGTTGGGTCTCCCGCATCCCCGGCTTGCTTAACCTGTTTCTCATTTGGTGTTCTTGGTTGTGACGTAAATATCTATGGCTTTCAATATATCCACCGCGCTTATCAATTGTCCGTCGGATTTATAATCGAACGCCTTGCCGTCTTTTCCCCTGTGGTCCGGTTCCGCCTGCTCCATCTCTTCGAATATCTCATCCTTCTTTTTCCCGGCGGCGCCGGCTTTCGGCTCCCGCACGCGCGTTTCCGCGGACTCGACATCCGGAGGCACTCCTTTACCGTGTATCTCCCTGCCCAGCGGAGAGAAATATTTGCTGGTAGTGAGTTTGAGCGCCGAACCGTCCGACAAAGGGATGATCGTCTGCACCGAGCCCTTGCCGAAAGATTTCATACCGACTATCACGGCGCGCTTGTAATCCTGCAGGCATGCCGCCACTATCTCGCTTCCGGAAGCCGACCCCTCGTTTATAAGTACGACCATCGGCATATCATACGGCTGCCTGGAACGGGAGAAAAACTGCATGTTCTGATTCTCCTTGCGGCCCTTTGTGTAAACTATGAGCTTATCCTTGGGCAGGAACTTTTCGGCAACCCTTACCGCCACGTCCAGCAGCCCGCCGGGGTTATTGCGCAGGTCCAGTATCAACGCCTTCATACCGGAATTCGACAACTTCTTCAGAACGCCTTCTATATCCTGCGGGGTGTTCTCGCGGAATTCCACCAGGCGTATATAACCTATCCCGTCCTCCAGTATCAACGCCTCTTTGATATCCTTGATCTTGATGATGTCCCGCACGATATGAAAATCCAGCAGTTTCTGTTCCGACTCGCGCAGGACGGTGATATCCACCGCTTCTCCAGCCTTGCCGCGCAGCTTCTTGACCGCTTCCGTCAGGGAAAGGTCGCGCGTGATCTCGTTGTTCACCTTAACGATTCTATCGTTAGCCTTCAATCCGGCCTTCCATGCCGGAGTGTCTTCGATAGGCGTAACTACGGTAAGCAGGCCGTCCTTGAGCGTTATCTCTATGCCTATGCCTCCGAACTTACCTTCCGTATCAACCTTCAACTCATTATAAGTGTCCGGGTCCAGGAACTGGCTGTGAGGATCGAGCGCGGAAAGCATACCCTTCATCGCCCCGTAAATGAGCTTCTTGGGAGATACCTCCTCCACGTAATCGTCCTCGACGAGCGTAAACGCGTCTGAGAACAATTCCACCTGACGGTAAAGCTCCTCGTTGCTCTTTTTCTCCGCCGCGGACTGGACGTAAGAAACGCCCCAAAGCACCAATCCCGCGACGGCCGCCGCCATAATAAAATATCTGAATTTACGCATCTGCGAGTCTCCGTTCCAGAAGTTCCTTAACGACCTTGGGATTGGCTTTGCCGCACGACATCCGCATGACCTGTCCGACGAGAAACATCACCGCGTTGGACTTTCCGGCGCGGAAATCCTGCACCGATTTGTCGTTCTCCGCCAGCACCCGCGTAATTATCCCGTCCAGCGCCGAGGTGTCGGAAATCTGCGCCAGGTTCCGCGTCTTGACGATCTCTTCGGCCGTGGTCTTACCGTCTATCATCTCCTTCAATACCGACTTTGAAACCAGGTTTGAGATGATGTTCTTTTGCACCAAAAGCACTAACTCGATTAACCCGGAAGGCGTGATCCCCAGCCCGCGCAGGCCGCAGCCGCGCGAATTAGCCTCTGCCAGAAGAGGGCCTATCAGGAAATTCACCACCGGCTTCTTGTCTGCGGCATCGAAAACCCTGAAACATTCCTCCGCAAAATCGGCGTCGCTCTTCTCTGCGGTAAGAATCCCTGCCTCGTAAGAGGAAACGCCGAACTCTCCGATGAAACGTTCGGCCTTTTGCCGGGGCAGTTCCGGTATGGCGGCGCGCGCGCTCTCTATCTCATCGTCGCCGATCAGAAAGATCGTCAAGTCGGGGTCCGGGAAATAACGGTAATCGTGCGCCTCTTCCTTGCTGCGCATGGAAAAAGTCATTGACTGCCGCGCGTCCCACAAGCGGGTCTCCTGGGCAACACTGCCGCCCTCCTTCAGTATCTCCGTCTGGCGGGATATTTCGCAGAACAAGGCGTCCTTGACGGCCTTGAACGAATTCATGTTCTTTAGCTCAGCCTTGGTGCCCAGTCTGCTTTCTCCTTTGGGCCGCAGCGAAATATTGGCGTCGCAGCGCAAAGATCCTTTTTCCATATCGCAATCAGAGACCCCGAGATACTTGACGATACTCTTGAGTTTGGTCAGGTAGGCGTAGGCCTCTTCCGGAGAATTGATATCCGGCTCCGTCACTATTTCCAGCAGAGGCACCCCGGCGCGGTTGAGATCCACAAGGCTGCCGTCGTCTTCATGCATCAACTTGCCGGCATCTTCCTCCATATGCACGCGCTTAACGCGTATGGCCTTCTCCCCGCCGGGCGTATCGATACGCACTTCCCCGCCCAGGGCCGCGGGCATGTCGAACTGGGATATCTGGTAGCCTTTGGGCAGATCGGGATAAAAATAATTCTTTCTGTCGAACTTGGTGCGTTTCTGTATCGAACATCCCAGGGCCAGCCCGACCTTCACGGCGCAGGACAACACATCCCTGTTCAGCACCGGCAAAGCCCCGGGCAGGCCGAGGCAGACCGGACAGACGTTCGTGTTGGGCTCCATGCCGAACTCGACCCGGCAGGAACAGAACGCCTTGGTGCTCGTGTTCAGCTGAACGTGCACTTCCAATCCTATTACCGCTTCATATTCCATAAGTCGTCCGGTCATTCATTACAATTCCGGCCTGCGTCTTTCCCGCGCGGACACGGCTTGTTCGTAAGCGTACGCGAGCTTAAAAATGGTTTCCTCTTTGAAATGCCCGGCCATTATCTGCATGCCGACAGGCAGTCCTTTGCCGGTGAACCCGCAGGGCAGAGATATCGCCGGGATGCCGGCGAGGTTTACCGATATCGTGCAGATATCAGAAAGATACATCTTCAAGGGATCTCCGCTCTTCTCGCCCAGCTCGAACGCCGGTGTGGGACTGGTAGGGGTAACGATGCAGTCAAACCCGCTAAAGACCTTGTCGAAGTCTTCCTTGATCAGAGTACGCACCTTCAAAGCGCGCAGATAGTACGCGTCATAATAACCGTGAGAGAGAGCGAACGTCCCCAGGATTATGCGCCGTTTGGCTTCTTTTCCGAAACCTTCGCCGCGCGTGCGGCTGAACATGTCGTGAAGGCCCCCGGCATCCGCGGCCCGAAAACCATACCTTACCCCGTCGAAACGCGCCAGGTTGGAACTGGCTTCAGCGGTCGCGATAATGTAGTATACGGGAACGGCGAATTCCGTATGCGGCAGGGAGACTTCTTCGCAAACGGCTCCCAGGCGCCTGAATTCTTCCAGGGCGCGCAGAAGCGATTCCCTTACCTGAGGATCTATTCCCTCAACCATATATTCTTTAGGCACTCCTATGCGCATACCCTTCACCGGCCGGCCCAGGCAAGCGGTGTAATCAGGAACCGGTTCGTTGACGGAAGTGGAATCCTTGGGATCATACCCGGCAATGACATTAAGCAGCATGGCGCTATCGCGCACGTCTTTGGTAATAGGGCCGATCTGGTCAAGGCTGGAAGCGAAAGCCACCAGTCCGTAACGGGAAACCCTTCCATAAGTAGGCTTCAGCCCCACTACTCCGCAGAAAGAAGCCGGCTGGCGTATCGATCCGCCGGTATCGGAACCGAGAGCGAATACGGCTTCGTCGGCGGCGACCGCCGCGGCCGAGCCTCCGGAAGAACCGCCCGGCACGCAGCGTCTGTCCCAGGGATTTCTGCTGGGGCCGAAACAGGAATTCTCGGTCGAAGAACCGAAAGCGAACTCGTCCATATTGGTTTTCACGGATATTATGGAAGCCCCCGCTTTCTTGAGCCTGGAAACTACGGTGGCGTCGTAAGGAGGTTTGTAACCTGACAGTATGCGGGAACAGCATTCGGTATTGAAGGAACGGGTACAGATATTATCCTTGATGGAGACCGGAAGTCCGGAGAGCGGGCTTTTCCCTTCTACACCGCCTTCAGGCGGTATGCTTTCCAAACCGCCCTCGAAACGCACGTAAGCCCTGACCTGCTCCTCTTTGGCCGCGGCGCGCCTTGATAGCGAAGACACTATATCTTGCGGAGAGGCTTTCCTTCCGGCAAGCAATCCCGCCAACTGCGAACCTGTCATTGAATACAATTCCATAGTCATCCTCTAACCTGTTCCCTGCGCTTATTCTATGACTTTAGGTACGCTGAAGCATCTGCCGCGCCGCCGGGGCGCCCCGGAAAGAGCGTCTTCCACCGGTAGTGACTGCGCCGGCTCATCCGCGCGGAACACATTGTTAACCGGCAGGATATGGCTGGTGGGCTCTATATCTCCTGTATCGGTTTCTTCCAGCTTACCGATAAAATCCAGTATCCCTTTTATCTGCGGAGACAGTTCGCCGAGCTCGGCGCTTTCCAGCTTCACGCGCGCCAGCTTTGCGGTATATTCTATTACTTTATCGTTGATATCGGACATGATCGTAGAAAGCGGTTGAATAAAGAGAACGATGACAGGAGAAAAATCGACATATCTGTCCTCTTTCCCGCCTTTTCGTCCTTCACCCTTCGGACATTAATAATATATGAAATCTTACCACTCCCCTTTATTAAAGTCAAAGTATTTCACGGTTGACAGCGGCGGGGAAATATGTTAAATTCCCTTCTATGGCTGAAGGAGCAGATAAAATGAAGAACTGCGACATAAAAAAGACCCGCAACGAGCTGGCGATACTCTACGAGATCTCCAACGCTATGAGGACAACCCTCAAGCTGGACGAGATCCTCTACATCATTCTTACCGGCGTCACCGCCCATATCGGCCTCGGTTTCAACCGCGCCGTCCTCTTTCTGGTAAACGAAAAAGATAAACTGCTGGAAGGGAAAATGGCGATAGGCCCGGAAACGGGAGAGGAAGCCAACCGCATCTGGAAACAGATCGAAAAAGAAGAAATGGGTCTGGACGACCTGATCAGCGTCTTCAAGTTTTCCAATTCGGCGGTAGAATCGGAGTTCAACAAAAGCGTGCGCCGGGTCAAGATACCCTTACAGAGCAGCAACCCGGACCCCCTGGCGATGGGAGTGCAGGAAGGTATGCCGCTGCATCTGACTAAAGACAACATAGATAAATACAAAGATAACCCGCTGATTCAGCTTCTCAATACCCATGAACTCGCGCTGGTACCTCTCAAAGCCAAAGATAAAGTCAACGGGCTGATCGTCGCGGATAACTTCGTCACCAAGGAACCGTTCACAAAAGACGATATAATGATACTCACCATGCTCGGCAACCAGGCCGGACTGGCCATACAGAACTCCCGCCTTTACGAATCAGCAGTCACCAGGGCGCATTCGGATTCCCTGACCGAACTCTGGAACCACGGATATTTTCAATACCTGCTGCAGGATGAAATGGAAAAAAGCAGGGCAATGAACAGCACGTTGAGCCTGCTTATGCTGGACCTGGACGACTTCAAAGCGCTAAACGATCTTTTCGGCCACCAGGCCGGTGACAAGGTGCTGAAGGAACTGGCGCAGTTCTTGAAGAACCGTTCGAGGAAAATGGATTATGTCTGCAGGTACGGCGGCGAGGAATTCACGGTGATATTGCCTCAGACGGACAGAGACGAAGCTTTCACCATTGCCGAGCATCTGCGGCTGGAGATAGAAAAACACCCTTTCATACAACGCATATCCCCGGAGAGCGAAAAAAAACTCACCGTCAGCATCGGGATAGCCTCTTTCCCGGCGAACGGGACCACCCCTTCGGACATCATCGCCGCATCCGACCGCGCCCTCTATCAGGCGAAACGAAAAGGAAAAAATACCACCTGCTACGTTTAAAAACCGAAACAAAACACAGCTTTTATTTTTCTCCTGCGGCTACGCCGCTACCGGCTGCTGTTCGTTCTGGCCGGATTTCTGGGCGGGAGATTCTTGAGAGGTAACTTCCTGCGGGGGTTTGCCGTCCTTGGAGAACTTAACCGACACTATCTTGGAAACGCCGGATTCCTGCATCGTTATACCGTACATCACGTTGGCGTTGGCTATTGTTTTCTTATTGTGCGTGATCACGATAAACTGCGAGATACCCGAGAACTCCTGCAGCATCCTGCCGTAGCGGTCAACATTAGCCTCGTCCAGCGCCGCGTCTATCTCGTCGAGTATGCAAAACGGCGCCGGCTTGACCTTAAAAATAGCGAAGATCAGCGCGATCGCCGCCATTGACTTCTCCCCGCCGGAAAGCAAAAGCACGTTCTGCAGTTTTTTGCCCGGGGGGCGGCAAACTATCTCTATGCCGGACTCCAGCGGGTCGCTCTCGTCGTTCAGATAAACCTGGGCGTCTCCGCCGTTAAAGAGCAGGCGGAAAAAGTTTTTGAACTCCTCCTTGACCTTTTCGAACGTCTCCAGGAACATCTTGCGGGTGGTGCGGTTAATCTTCAGTATCGCCTCGTGCAGCGCCGCCTTGGCGTTCACCAGATCGGTCTGTTGCTGCGAAAGAAAATCATACCGTTTCTTCAGCTCGTCGTATTCCTCAATCGCCACCAGGTTGACGTTACCGTAGGAACCGAGTTTATCTTTCAAACGCTGAATATCTTCTTTGAGCGCATCCGGGGACTGCGCAGCGGGCTGTGTCTGCTGCTCTTCAGCCGGGGGCGCATCCTCCGGGATGGACCGCACCGCGTCCAGATCTATTTTGTACGATTGCAGTATCCTTTCCCTGACCGTGGAGATGCGGAATTCCACGTCCTGGTTGCGCATCTGCAGCTCGTAGATAGAATCCTTCAGTCCGCCGCGACGCGTGTTGCTCTCCTCAAGCCCTCTCTCCAGCGCCTGCACCGAGGACGCGCGGGACGAATGCCCGGCCTCGGTTTTCCTGAGGTCTATCCGGCTTAATTCAGCCGCTTCCTGCCCGGAAAAGACTTTTTTCTCCAGTTCCCGTATCTCCTCTATGAGCACGGTGCGCTTGGATGCCGCGTCATTGATCTGGCTTTCCAGCTCGCGCAGGTTGGCGGAATCCTGATTATAACGCTCCCTCATCGCGCCCAGGGTCTCTTCCTCGGCGCTGATACGCTTGCCGAGCACCTCCAGTTCCGTCCTTGCCCTGGTGATCACCACCAGCGTCTCTTCTTTCCTGGCGTTCTCCTCCGCGATGTTCTCCTGCTCCGAGACGATGGCTGCTTCCGATTCATTTTGCAGGTTTTCGGCTTCCGCCAGTTCTCCGGAAAGCCGGTCCGCTCCCTCCCGTGAAACGCATATCTCTTTCTCAACCTCGGCGAGCTCCAAAACCAAAAGCTGCGCTTCTTCCTTAACCTTGTTCACCTGCCCGGAAATCCCGTCGTGAAATGTCCGCTTATTCGCGAGGGCTATCTCCTGGTTCTTTAAACCTTCCTGCAGGGAAGCAATGCGCGCCTCCAATCCGGCAATACAGGCGCGTTTCTCCTGTATGGCCGCTTTCAGTCCGTCTATGCGCAACCGGGTCTGCCCGATCTTTTCGTTTATCACGCGGGTATCCAGATCTATCGGTTTTGCTTCGCAGCGCAGTTTCACCCCTGAATCCGGATACTGCCCTTTTTCAGATTCTTCCATCGGCAGGTAATCTTTAATCTTGAGAACCATCCCGCCAAGGTGCTGTTCGGGATGCTTATCAAGAAAAACTACCGCGTTCAGCGATTCCCGGATGTCCTCGTATTTAACCTTCAGTTCTTCCAGAAACTGTTTTTGCGACTCAAGAGAAAGCAGCTCTTTTTCCAGCCCCAAAAGCTCCGTCTCAAGTCCGTCCAGGGAGGCGTTTTCAGCCTCATTTCTGGACTTCACCTCCGAGAACTCGGCGTTAAGCTTGGCAAAATCGTTCTCCAGGATGCGCAACTGCGCGTCGACCTCGCTAAGACTGCCCTCGCCGCTTACGATCTCTTCGTTTATCTTTACCCTCTCCAATTCCAGCCTCTTCTGCCGGGAGACATGCACCTGCTGGCGCGAATGCAGCTCGGCGATAGCGTTCTTCAAGGAAGACACCCGGGAAGCGGCGCCCATCACCGCGCTCTTCGCCGCGGCGATCTTGTCCAGGGAAGATTTGACGGCGGCATTGATCGCTTCAAGCGCGGCCTCTCTCTCCTTTAACGCCGAAGTCTTTTCTTCTATCTGCGCCTTTATAATTCCGCATTCCGTTTCTATTGACTTGAGTTTTTCTTCGTCGGCGGCAAGGCGTGACGAAGACTGCTCGATCTGGGATTTAAAATATTCCTCGTTAATCTCCAGTTCCTTGATACGCTGGCGGTCGAAATCCATCTGCTGCCGGTTGCGGGATATTTCGTTCTCCTGCGCGGAGATCTGAGCCTTGATCTCCTGGATGCGTCTCTCGCTTTCTTCCAGTTCCCTGCGGCCGGAAGACAACTCCTCTTCCTGCAGGCGCGCCGCTTCCGCAAGTTCCACCGCTTCCTTATCCAAAGAGGCCAGCCGCGCCGAAATCTCTTCTTTCCCTTTAACCAGGGCTTCTCGTTCGATAAAAGCGAAATTGACCTCTTTGGTCTTAAGTTCCTCGTAAACCTCGCGGTAACGCCTGGCTTTGCTCGCCTGGCGTTCCAGGGAACCGATCTGCCTGCGCACCTCGGTCACAATATCGTTCACGCGCAGAAGATTCTGTTCGGTCTCATCCAGCTTGCGCAGCGCCTCCTT
>JBAZDY010000008.1:0-39215 GCA_041654215.1 Candidatus Omnitrophota bacterium | reverse complement strand
AAGTAGTAAACAATAACCATTGCGCCCCACGCGGAGATATGTCCTACGATAAAGAACATCATATCATCCCCGCCGATTCTCATAATTACCACGATGAACAAAAGGGCAAAGATTAGTGTTAACAATAGGTAAGTATCCCCTCTCAACCAGTAGTTTAGCTTCTAAATCGTGTTAAAATTAGAATAAAAAGGAGTAAACACGATGGGACGGAAAAAGGAATTAACCGAAAAGAGATTCAAGGATTTACTCACTAAAGCCTCACAGCCTTTGCCTGTACCTGATTCATCATCAGAGAAAACATCGGAGTCGCCGATTTCCGGTGATTGTAGCGGTACTGATACTCATTCAGATACGACTGGAGATATTTAGGGGATACGGCATGATAGACACCATTAATACCACGTTTCACCAGCGACCAAAAGCCCTCAACCGTGTTCACATGGTTGATACCAACGGCGTATTCCCCTTTGCCGTGATTAACAACGCCATGCGAGTAACCGAGCTTTTGAACGTAGTTGTAGGTTGCGAATTCATCGGTATGGATGGTGTTTTCGGTGGTACGGGGAACGTTATTCCAGATTATAGGCATTATAGTGCGTGCCTTAACGTCCTTAGTGACCGTAGCGTTCACTTGTCCGGCTTCCCGATGGATAAGACCGACAACGGGCGTTTTGCCATCTGCGCCTCGCCCTGGAGGGCCGGAGTGCTTACCGCCGATGTAAGTCTCATCAACCTCAATATGACCGTTCATGGGCCCGGACTTTTCATCCATGAGAGAACGAATCTGTTTAAACATACGCCATGCCGTCTTGTAGGTCACTCCGAGTTCACGCTCGAGTTGTTTAGCGGATATACCGCAACGGGTAGAGGACATCAGGAACATGGCGTAAAACCACGAGCGCAAGGGCGTAGGCGATTTATGGAATATCGTTCCGGCTGTGGGGAATATCTCATTTCCACAGAACTCACAGGCGTAGGATTTACGGCCTGTCCGGCGATAGTGGTTGGTGATTTTCTGGCAAGTCTCGCAAAAAACCTTATCGTTATAACGAGCGTGGAAAACAAAATCAAGGCAAATATCATCATTGGGGAATTGTTCGTTAAATTCTTTGATTGTGTATCTAGCACTTTTCATTTTTATCTCCTAAATTCTAGCTCCGCCCAACATTTCTTTTTGAGCTATGCGCAATTCTTTGATATCGTATATTGGGACAGCACCGCCCCCATCAGACCAATACATATCACCTTCAATTGCGGTCTTATTGTCATACGACATTCTTTCAGACCGCCATGCGTTTTGATGTTCTTTACTACAAAACGTCTTAGGATGGCGAGCTTCTATCTGCTTACCACACCAATGGCAGAGAGTGTAATAGGCACTGGCAATGATATGTTCATATTTACAGCCAATACAATTGCCTTGAAGATTAGGATTATCACATTCATGCCAAAAGCCTTTTTTATCAAAATAGCAATTATGCATTTATTTTCCTTCGATATGAGTAGTAAACAGATGTGCAATGCCGGAAGCTTTTTGGCTTGCTTTGATTGTAGATATTCTTTCATTTTTAAATTCACAAGAATCCAAGTTGGGACAATAGCTTGTTATTGTCCCTGTAGGTGCATCGTAATGACAACCGCACTTAGCAATTCGTTGTCTATCTTCTATTCGTTTCATTTCTTTTTCCTCCATTATTTACTTTCCACCCTTATAATAACACTAATAATACTGGTTGTCAAGGGATATACTAGGCATGGATATAAAGAATGTATAAAGATTTCATAAAGAAAGGTTACTGGGTATGGAGGGATACTTACCTAACAATATTACCGCAAGGCTATCAATAAATCTTGAACGCTTTATCAGATTCTTAAAAATCTCTCTCATCCGGGCATACCTCGTTTTTGCCAAGCCTCTATAAACTGCCACAATGCGCCGCCCGAACCAAGTAATCCAACCACGGTTGTTATCACCAACCACCATAGATTTTTAAGAACCCACTTCTTTATCTGCTTTAAGAGACGGATATCAATATCGTGTTCAACTACTTTTTTCTCAAGGTCGGATAGTAATTCATTTAGTTTATCATGGCAAGCTGTATTCTCAGTTCTAAGGTCTCGTATTTCCTGAAATAAACGCCCGACTTCGGCTTCAGTCATAGTAAACTCACATTCTTGCAATCCATGCGGCAAAAACAATAGCCTCTATAAGAAGTAAGGTGAATACGATTATTCCGTATATAGTAAGAAAAGTGCTGATTATCTTAAACTGTTTTTCCATATGGTTTTTCATGATAGTTGTTGGCCGGAAGTCATGTCCCACCCGCTTTCTTACGTGCTCTCCAGCCATTCCCCGATGCCGGACGGCGCTGTCACTTTGTAATACCAGTTGTTGGGGACTATCAGCGTAATCATTTGATACATCGCCCCCGTTGTTATCGTAATAGGCAATGTCATTGTCGGCGGATTCGCCGCCCCTATAAATGCCGCGATTGACTCCTCAACCACATATAAGGATATCAAACAGTACCGGGTCTTGCCGCTTGTGTTCTGATACACCGTGTTTGCCGACCTGGAGCCGCTTACATCGCTGAACCCGCTGACACCCCCCGCGTTATCGTCAACGTATTTCTTGGTCGCGGCGTCCGCGTCCGCGGTCGGAGTCCCCAGGCTGGTAATCTTGGTATTGTTCATATCCAGTGTAAACCAGAACTTCGCTGAACTGCCGGAAAGAGACAATATTGATTCATCGTTTACCTTAAAAACCATTGCGGTTAATGCCTGCAGCAGCCATAGATTATCCAGCGTCTTATTGTTGGCGTTTAATTTCCCCCCCAGCACCGGCGCCGTGTCCTCTATGACGTGCTTTAGATACCCCTGCACCGCCTCGCCTATCAGCTTATCCGCCGGCGTCTCCCCCTCCAGCCACCCCAGCGCCATGTTTATGTCCCGCAGATTGCCGGTCATATCGTCGAGCAGCGCATACAGCTCGTCCCACGGTATCGCTCCGTTGTCGCCTGCCCGCCTTAACCCCGTCATGCCCAGCGCTCTCATTATGGATGACGCCCTCGTCCCCGGCACCCCCTGTAAAGTCATGCGCCCGAAGCTGAAGTACATGTTGTATTCCGGCGCTTTGTCCGGGTAGTTCCGGTACACCCGCCTTATCGTGCCGAGGTTGCCCGTGCGCGTGTCCCCCTGCCGTGCGTCCGTCACTTTTATGTAATCGTAAAGCTCGGAACCGCAGTTGACCGGCGCGCTGGCCCCGCCCTGCTGCGCATTTACCTCCAGCCTGCCGATTATCGCCGCGGCTATGCTGTTCCCCTGCGCATTGCTTTCCAGCGCCATGCGTTTATATTCATTCTTCGGTTTCAATGCGTAACTGGCCGCGCTCGTTGCCGAGCCTTCGTAGATGATGGCGCTGTCTTTCGGCGACCTCACGATTATCTTATTCGGTATCACCAGCGCGTCTCTGTGGCTCTTGTTGAAGAATGGATGCCCGGATGCGAGCGAATACTCGCTGTCATACGTGGTGCCGCTTGTCACGGGCACGAACACGTGCATCTTCGCGTCCGCTTTGAAGTTCCGGTAGCAGGCGGTGTAAAACAAAAGCCGCTCTATCACCGTCAGCCGGTCCTCTCCCTCGTTTATCCTGAACGCGTCCTGCGGGAGATAGGTGTCTATCAGGCTGTCTTCGCTGTCGAATTCCACCCCCACGCTTTCGCAGTGGTCGAATACCGATATCCCCGCGTACTGGTATTTGTACCGGTACACCGAGCCCTCGTCACTGTAGATGTTGTAAGGCTCCCCGGCCGCGTTTATCGTTACATATTGCTCCCCTTCTTTATACGCTCCGGCGTTTTTTGCCACCATTACGTAATTGTCTTCGTCTCCGCCCCCGAACTGCACAAACGCGTTTATCTCCGCGTCCATCTCCAATGGGGCCGCAAATGTTATCTCGTACCAGGTGGCCGTTGTCGTGAGCGCGCTGGCATCGCATACCGTTACCAGGGCAAGGTCTCCCACCCCCTCCTCATCGCGTATCCGGTACTGGACGTTTCCCGTAGGGCTGCCGTACTTCTTTAGCTTGAACGCAAGCTTGGTTACCGTGTTGGTGATGGTTGCCCTGAAACCTGACCCTATCAGCGCCCCCGCGTAAAGGTTTTCGTACCCGTCAACCGTCTCCTGCGCTTCCGTCAGCTCTTCCGCCACCGGCTGCCCGTCCATGATTTCCGTTATCAGCGCCTTCGGCGTCTTTAACGATGATTTATGGTGCTGGTAATCGGCGTTGGCTTTGTCCTCTTTCAAGTCGTCCGGTATGCCTAAACATTGTAGTGTGTGCCTCAATAACCCCGGCGCCGAGCTGTCCCGCTGGTCTATTACCGTTAACGGCGCCGCCGCGCTTACCTCTTTTCCCGCCGGCGTAATAAAACCGTGGCTGATTACCGCTTTATACCCCTTCAACGCTATATCGTCCAGCGCGTGGTCGGCGTTTTGCAGTTCGATTACCGCCGAATGCGAGTTGTCACCCTCGCTGTGGTCGCAGAACAGCATGCGCTCGTATTCATACGTGTACGTTGTCGCTCCGTGCGTGAACACTACCTTTATGGCCTGTTTCCGGCTTCTCGCTTCCTGCGCCGCCTGTAATGTCGCTGTCAGTGTTCTCAACTAAAATTTACCTTTCCACCACTCTTTCCCTTTACTAAAGGGGGATTAAGGGGGTTTTTATCAATCCTATTCAACCTCGAATGAGAACGGTACCGGGGTAATGATTGCCGTGGCCCCGCTGCCGTCCGTTATCGTTGCCACGCCCCTCCACTTGCCCTTGTCCATGGCCGCCGCGGAAACCCCGGCGTGGTAATCGTAATAATATATGCCGGTATCTGATTTAGTCATGGCTACGGCATTGGTCTTCACAACTTTTGCAGGGTCGGTAATCGTTATCACTACGGCTGTCGGGTCTATCAGGGCGTTGTCGTCGTCATAGACATAAACCCATGCCCGCACCGTAGCGGTATTGAGAAACTTGGTTACAACATCAATCGCCATATTATCCCCCTCTGGTAATCGCTTTTACTTTGCGGTAGAGACTGGTTACCGCTTTGGCCGCCCTGTATCCCGCCGTGATTATTTTTAGTTTCCGGTACGCGGCGGTGAAGGCTTTGAATTTTCGGTATAATGATGTTACCGCCCTGGCTTTACGGTAGGCCGCTGTAAACGCTATTGCGTGGAGGACGCGCGGCCACCAGTACGTCAGCGCCCCGGCTATGCCCACCGCCCCCTGTCCCACCGCCATCTTGAAACACTGGCTTAACGCCCCCGCTATCGTAATGGACCCGCTTCCCACCCCCCGCTTTATCAGCCTGCCTAACGCTCCCGCCATTGTTACCGCCCCGCCCGCACTTACGAAATGCTTTAATATGCCCGTTACCGCTCCCGCCATTGTTACCGCCCCGCCCACGCCCACCAGTATCAGCCTGTTCAAGGCCCCGGAAGCTGATACCTCTCCGCCGCCCACGCTCACAAAACGCCGGTAGATGCTGGATAATGCCCCGGCTATACCCACCGAGCCGCCCATGCTTTTCTTGATTAAAAGGTTCAATGCCCCGGCAGTTGTTACCGCTCCCCCCACGCCGAGTTTTATTAAGCGGTTGAGTGAACCGGTTATCCAGGGGGTGGTAGTGGTATAGTAAACCGTTATGCGGATGTGGTCTACATCGGCAGCCGTGAAACCCCCAATAGTAGATAAAACAACACCAAAGTCTGTATCATTTATATCTTCTGGTGTCCATGTTTCACTCCATAAGTCTGTTGCTCCCCCGTAAGCTTTATAAGTATCGGAGAATGGCCATCTATTTACTGTATCAGCTTTATTTTCGGAACCTATAGACCCATCAGCTTTTATAATTTTTACTGACGAGTCCGTTGCCCTTTCGTCTAAATCTCGTCTCTCTATCTCAACTAGGATACCATTTATAGTTGCTCCGGTAGGAATAGAAAATCCAAAATTGGTTGCTTTTAAGTAATGGGAAATACTAACTTCATCAAAATAAGCAGTAGCATAAACATTATCACTAACCTTAGCATTATTAGGGTTAACCCACGCTTCAGTACCAACACTGGCATCATCTGCCATTGTGCCTGGGCTATTTGGCCCTTCTTCTGCGCTTCCTTCTTCCCCAGTAGCTCCCCCCACATTCATAAGCTGTCTGTAGATGCTCGTTACCGCGCCCGCTATCGTTAATTCCCCCCCCACGCTCTTAACCTGCCGGTATATGCTGGACAGGGATGCGGCAATGGATAGAGAGCCCCCGCCTACGGCTTGAAGTGCGGTAAAACCCCATCCTGCAATAAAGGGAATTGTGGTTGTATATGTATCAAAGCCCGAACCCGCCGGGTCTGGGAAAGCAAAGGTAGCATACGTAGCGGCTTTCAGCCGTCTATCTCCCGTTGTTATGTCATAACCTACACTTTGAGCGTCAGAGATAAACGCCAACCAGTAGCTAGTTCCTGAAACTACGGCAACGGATGATTCTAATGCCAGAGTATTCCATCCCGCAACAACTGCCGTTGACGTGTCTAGTTTGGCTAACCGTGTTCCCGGCTCTCCGGCGTTGTCAGCGTAAATGGCTACTTTGAGGTTGCCGGAATCACTGCATTTAACCCGTATCTCGGAAAGTTCACCACTTGAAACGGCGGCAAATTTAATCAGGATAAAATATCCCCCTGCATGTGAACCGTCAATATCTCCATCATCTGCGCCAATTAGCTTGTATGTCATTTACAATCCCTTCACACGTACATGTTTCCCGGAGCTACTATCCCCCCGCTGTGAATGTAACTGTGAACGTCCACTGTATCTGGTTGGTGTCTACCACGTTAATGGCGGCAAACTTGGTTCTGTCCATCAGCGTGCCGTCACTGGAAGCGTTGAACAGGCCGTGCTCGGTAATGGCTTTGCTGGCGTTATAAGTTGTAGTGGCTACGCTGGTGTAGGCGTTGGTACTTGCTACCTGCGTGCCTTCACTTCTTGCCCCGCCCCACGCCGTCCCCAGCCCCGTATCCCCTACCGCCTCATCGCCGGTACCGATGCCGCTGTCGTGGTACTTAAAGTCGCCTATCGTGGTTGCGTCCGTCTGGTGCATGAGCGCCAGGAACGTCACGTACGCGGTGGTAATGCACTTGTTCTTAACCAGCCGCCGGTTTTTCACCACTTCCCGCCAGTACTGCGGGTGTGTGGTGCAGGGATGCGCTTTAAGGAACTCCGCCCCCAGCCCGGGGTCTATTGCCTCGAAGTGCCGTGCCTCCAGACTGGTTTGTACATTCATCGGGCCTCCGCCTACTCCGCATGGTATAGGGAGGTTGAATGTCCTGGCTATCCATGTCCCTATCACTAAATCAAATTTCCTGAAAATGCCCATGTTGCCCCCTTTTAATACGTTCTTTTTGTTACCGGCTTCTTCATCCGCCCCAGTTTTTCACGGTAAAGCATCAGCCGGTTGTTTCCCCAGTTTTGCATTTCCGCCGGCGTGCTCCCGCCGCCGTAATTTATGCTGTTTATCAGGCTCTTTGCCCTGGATATCGCTGCGTACGCGCTGGCCCCCATCAGCAAAGCGTTCTCCTCCGCCAGTTTTAAAGTGCTGCGCGTTTCCGTCAGCGTATGCACCTTGTCGTAATAAATAATCGCCACGCCGCTCCGGTACATCGTCAGCGATACCGTGTCCGCGCCCCCGTCCCCGCTTTTCACCGCCTCATCCAGCGTCAGCGATGTCGCGCTTTCGATTGAATAAATCCGGTACCAGCGGTCGCCGCCGCTGGGCTTTATATAATCCCCCGCCGCCAGCTCCGTACTGAATATCGTGAGGGCGCCCGTCACGGTCGCGCTTGCCGCCGTAAATGTCACCGTTCCCGTCAGCGTCCCGGATGTACCGGACTCCGTTGCCGCGTCCCCTTCCATCTCCACCGTCTCGCTGTCTATTTCGTTGATATTCAATAAAGTGCGCGGGTCCTGCCCCGGCTCATACTCCGCGTGGCTCACTTTTATCAGCCCGTCTATGCCGGATAAATCGAGCAGTTTGGAATTGGCTGTCGTCGGCACCGGCGCCCACGCCTTCACCGGCGATGCTTCGGATATCTCGTCCACGCACGTAAGGATGTGTTCGTTTAACTCGTCATCCTCCCATTCCTGCGTTGCCCCGTCTTCGAACTCGTCCCGTAGTATCTGCCGCACCCTCTGCCTTATGAAAGATAGTAATTTTGCCGCCATAGCCTTACTCCTTTACCGGGCTTTTACAGTAATGCTCAAGCTGTTCTTTGGACATGGAATCCGCCATCGCCGCCGCCGTGGGGAACTTCTTCCCGTCCAGCTTCCCCTCTTTTATCGCCAGCGCCATGCACGCCGTCTGCTTTTGCTTCTCACTGTTTGCCGGCATGGTTATCTCCCTGAATCGTTATCAGCATCCGCCGCGCCCATGTCCTGGTCGGATATAGCCTCATCGGCAAGGATTTGCGCGGCCAACGCTATTTTCTGTATCGCCTGCGCGTCGGTCGGCTTCCCGATATCTAAATCTCTGCCATAATCTCTCGTGCCCATGTTTCCCCTTTCTACGGCCTGCGCTCGTTATACATGTTGTCCATAATTTTCCGGCTGTCTTCCGCGGAAACGTACAGCGCCTTGATGTTTTTATTCAGTTCCTTGAGTTCGTTCAGGATTTGCTCCTCGATTGTTTTCTGGACGGCTTTCTCCGGCGTCTCTTTGTCCTTTTCCGGCTTTGCCGCCGTGTCTGCCTTTAATGCTTCAGGTCTTAGGGTTTCTGTGATTGTGGTATCTTTTTTAGCTGCCATAACTCTCCTTATCCTTTCATTACCGGGGCGTAGTCTTTATCCTGCCGCAGGCTTCCGTCCGGCCGGTATGCCGAACCCGCCCATATCCATTGCAGGTTTGAAAATACCCGCGCTGCCGGTTTGTTGCACCTGGGGCAGTCGGCCTTGTGTTCTGATGCTATGGGCTGGCTTACTGTAAATACTCCGTGCGTACGGCATTTGAAATCGTAAAACATAGCTATTTCCTTTGCGGATTAGGGGGGATATTTATAAACTCGTAACTATCCCTTCACGTCCAGTAACTATTGTCTCTAAATATTTAACTGGTTTACCGATGCTCGATGCATAATTTATTTCCGAACGGGTTGAATTACCTATATACCCACCGATATTGAGTACCATCACTTCATCCGCAAGGTCTATTTTCCTGAAATGAAGCTCATCAAATAATTCCGCAACTCCCTCTTTTTCGGCTAAATGATGGTCTTGGGTTTCACCCTCGTGCATTGGCCTCACAAACCAACCGATAGCCAAAATTCCCAGCTTGGCATATTCCCAGGTAAGCTGCATCATTTCAGGCGTGAAACGAGTAGAACCACAGAGACAAATAACCTTTACATTTGGCTTAGGGGAGAAATTATCATTGAAATAATCTTTTGCTATTAACCATCGGTCATTGTGATTTTTAGGATTGCGAGCTATTTTATCCCCTATCTTGGGACTTCCGTTTTTCAGGTCTGCATCACTAATTGAAACCCCTGTCATATCTAAATCAGGAGAATAATCAGCAAGTTCAGCTATCTGTTTCCTGCGGTATTGTTTATATTCGTTCATTTTATCTTCCTACTGTATGTCAAGGGATACTTACCTATAAACTTTTGCGGCGGTGCGGTTATCTTCTGGTTTAGTTCGGAAAGTATCAGGTTGGTTGCGTTAAAAGCGCACATGCTGAATGTTTTCAGGATTCCCCCGGTGGACTGCTTAAACTCACGGCTTAAAGCGCATTTCCCCTCGATGCACGGGCTGTTTAAAATGGGACATATTTTCGGTTCCGTTGCCGGTTCTGTATTGTTCACGTTATCTTGTGTCATAATCCCCCTTTATATTGCGGGGAGGGGATAACTACCCCCTCCCCTGTGTTGATTTCCACGCTCAACAGTAAAGGCGCAGTTTATTCAGTTATCAGTCTGGTTAGTTGACCGCGTATTCGCTGGCCGGTACGGCAAACCAGCTGAAACCGGGGCAGAATGTCGCGGTATTGACAGAGGCAACCACCTGAACAGAGATTGCCGCGGTCGGCGGGACAATCAGCCTGCCGCCTACTTCAGCGTTGAGAACGCCGCCGGGGGTTGTTACGGTAACAACCGTATCGGGACCGCCCCACGGGAACCAGCCGTCGGCAACAACGGTTGCGCCGTTGTCGAAGATGCCTTCCGTACCGGCTGCCAGGCCGCTGGAGCTGTTGCGAACGGTGATGTCATTGGTGGGGGCGGCCATGCCCACGGGGTGAACACAGAGCCAGAGAGTGGCCACGCACTGGGCGGCCGCTACCAGGTTATGGGCGAAGGCGCGGTCAATGACATAGTTCTTGTTGCCGCTGTTGTTGAACAGGGTTGCCATCGCGGTGGTGGTGGGACGGACTACCAGGGCGGCAACGGCCGAGGTCGCCATAGCAGACCAGCCATAGCCTTTAGAAGTCCAGTATGCCTTTTGGTCAACCGAGATAGCGAGACCGTCTTCCGTGCCTTTGGCTACAGTTTCAACACCGGCAGACCTTTTTTGTAAGTATAAATTTGATTTCATTTTTCTTAACCTCTTTTTTATTACTTCTTTTTATAGTCAGTAGTTTTGACTCTTGAACTTAATCACCAATCCTTAACTACTTCTTATAGGCCATCCCTCCTTTACGTAACTGTTATATCGGGCTCGCCGTAATCCCCGCCCATGTTTTCAATGGTCTCGATGATGTCGTTAAGGTCGTAGTCGCCGTCCTCGAGGAATTTGTCATCGAGCACCTGGCGGTCAATCAAGGTCCTGATGAGGACTACTACGAGGTTGGCAAGTGTGGTTATCGCCCCTACCTGGGTATGGTTCAGCCCCGTGGGAATATCCAGCGCCCTCAATATGCCGGCAACCGGATACCGTGTCGGGGTTGCGCCGCCGTCCTGCGTGATGACGATGAAACCGGATTCAAAGGTGATTTTATCTATCGCCATTTAAGGCCTCCTTTAGATAACGTTGAACGGCCACGGCGCCAGGAATACCTTGATGTACCCGAAGTCATTGGAAACGGTGGCGTTTACGCGTACATACCGCTTGGCTGTGGCGAAGCGCACCAGTGAGTAGCACGGGGTTTCCGCGCCGAGGATGACGCCGGTTGTCGCATTGGCTACCCCGAACGAGCCGAGGCGGTCAATGCCGGTTGTCGTGCCGGTCATGTCTGCGGTATCGGAAGCCTGAAGGTACGCGGTAAGGGTGTACGCTGCCGCGCCTACGGCAAGGACGGAACAGAACATGACGGCAACGAGGCCGGATGCGGGAGTGCCGCCCCCGCCCAGGTCTATTACCGCCGCGCCGGTCGTGGCGTCTCTTGTGGTGGAGATAGCCGGGGTGTCCAGGGCGGTGGTAGTAACTACCGAGCCGTCCATGAGAATCATATTGTAATCGAACATTTGTTCAGTCTCCTTTTCTTACGCGCCTGCATCGGCGACAAATCCGTATGCTCTTGCGATGGACCGCGGGTTGCTGACCGCCAGGCCAACTACCCACTCGACCCGGTCACGGTATACAGGTTTGGTCTGGACTTCACCCAGGTCCCGCGCCTGCATGGGTTTTTGCTGTATGCCCCACATAAACTCATCCATGCCGTATTTCACGGCGTAGATGGATGTTTCATCGGTGCCGCCGGAGAGGGTTTCATCGTTGGGGATGATTTCCGTTGTCTGGTCGGCCTTTAAACCGATGTCTATCAACGGAACATTGGAGAAGGTGTTGATTATCCGCCCGAACATGTCTTCCGTCTGCTTGAGCAAACCTTCGCGCCTCATGGCGGATTCGAAGCACAGGTAAAGCTTGGCATTCATAAACAGCGCATCGGGTTTGTGCCCTGCTATGGCGTGAATTGTTTTGGATACGTTATCAATGAAAGCGTGGCGCTCGGTAGAATCGTAAAGAACGCCCCTGCCGGCGGCAGCCGCCGAGCCGCAGTCAAGATACTGGTCGGTATATCCCGCCGTGTAGACATCATCCACGCGCTTTGATAACCCCTTGAACTCATCGCCCGCGGGGTCGCCGTTGATAAACTGGTCGTTGAACTCGAACGCCATCGCCTTCGCTGACATCTTTCTCTGGTTTTGACGCACGTCCCCTACGGTGTCGCCCGCGTCCGCCAGCACTACATCAACGTCAATGTCATGCCCGAAGATGTATTTACTCTCAATCTTGTGCTGGTATTTGCCGGTTGATTCGTTGAATGCCGCATTGATTTTCCTCCAGCTGACATTCGGCAAAGACTCCCACGCCATTATTTTTACGGCCAGGTGCTTGTCCGTCTGCCACGGTATAAGCTGGAGCACGTTTGATTCCATCAGGAACCAGTCGGCAATGTTACCCAGAAGCAGATTGCCATCGTTATACGCTTGCTTGGCGTATTCTGCTAATGTTAAAGCCATATTTCTCCTTTACTTTTTTCGTAACGCTTGGTCGGCCGCATTTACGCGGTCTTTGGGAGGTAAATCACCAAGTTTTAGCTTTCCCCCTTTTCCTTTACTGGAATCAACATGAAGCTCCGGTTTCTTTTCTCCGCCCGCCGCCGCCATTGTCTCCGCCATTTCCTTTATGTCCTCTTCTGCCGTCAGTTTGAACTTGGCGCATTTTTCCATCAGGGCGTTGGCGTCCACCCCGCTGGCCTGCGCCGCCTTCCAGACATTAAGTTCCTGTTCTACTTTTTCGGCGCGGGTGAGCTTTTCCGCATGGCTGGTTTTGTCCTGTTCGAGGGCCGCTCTTTCGGCTTTGATTCTCTCTGCCTCGGCGTTAATCTTTCGCCGTTCTCGCCAGGCTTTAAGGTCTGCCGGTTTGTCGCTGAGTTTTTCTTCTTCCGCCTCTTCGTCCCGGCGCTTGCGCTCCGCCTGTTCCTGTTCCCAACTGGTCACCTTGGCCTCGCGCTCTTTCAGGGCTTTTTCTTCCCGGCCCCGGGCTATGCGGTCTTTCTGGATTGCTTCATCGAGTTGAGCCTTTGTAAAGGTTTCTACTTCCGGAGCGTTTCCATCAGATTCAGGAGCCTTAGCGTTTTGCTGGGTATCCTTTTCGTCTGTGGTCGTATCCTTCATTGGTTTAATCCTCCCTTCCCCCGTTTCGCGGGGGAAATAAAAAACCCCGGCGTTAATATTCCACCGGGGCTTGGTAAATTCACGTATTATGTAAATTCTAGTTGTCAAGCATTTTAGCTTGATTTTTAGAACTAGTGTTTGTCAGATTGCTTTTTTGCGCAATTTGCGGTTAAGTTCTACCGACTACCCACTACCCACTACCCACTCTAACGTTTTAGTCTCTCCCTTAATTTCGCCACCTCTTCCGCCTTCTGTTCCGCCGGCGTCAAATGCGACCGCCTTGTCTTTTCTCCTATCGGTGTCGTTACTATTCCGGCTGCCACCAGCCACTTATCGAGGTCTCTGTTTGCCGCCCGGTAATCATCACGCCGCTTGCCCTCCGGTAACCCGCTGTATACCGCGTACTTCTGGAATACTTCCCGGCTCGGCAGCATTGAAAAGTCCACCGGCTCCAGTTCCAGCAGGCCGAGGTACACGTTTTCGTAGAACTCCGGGTGTTCCTGCAAATACCAGTCGTCTTCGTACCACGTCAATTTGTTGCCGTTCCGGTCTTTGGGCCAGTTCTCCGGACGGCCTTCCGCCAGCACCTTGTAATATCCGGCATAGCGTTCGATGTACTCATCCGCTATATAGTTTGCGTATGCCTGCCGCTTTATTTCCGCCAGCCCGAATTCCGTCAGCTTGCCGTCCTTGAACCGCAGCGCGTCCCTGGCTTTTTCCCTCTCTTCCGGGTCTTCGATGTAATATTTCGATTTGTTATCCGCCAGCCCTTCGAGCTTTTCAAATTGTCCGGCGTACTGGTCGTAGATGTCGTCATACTGTACAGATGGCGCAGTGTCCGGCAGGTCTATCCCCGCGGCCTTGTGCATCATCCGCGCGAATTCGGGATTCTCTATCAGGAACCGGTCCCGGCGCTTGCCTTTCAGTGGCAGGTCCATGTACGCAACGTACATTTCTACCATCTCTTCCGGTACCTGGTAAGCGCCTTGCGCCGGGATTCCCCGCAATTCCTGGCCTAATAATCTTTCCGTCATTACGTTGGGGTAAAACGCTTTGTAATCTTCCGCCGTCATTACCCCGTCTTTCACCGCTGTCGGCGCCTGTGCGAACACGGTCGCGTATGCTTCGGTTGCCGGCGCCCCCACCCCGTAATGCGTCTCCACCCACTTGCCAAGCTCCGGCCGCTGATTCAGCATATCGGTGAATGCCGCTTTTGCTTCTTCCGTCAAATCATCCCACATCCGGTGCCCGAACTCGTGCGCTATCCTCTCCGTTAGATAACTTGTCGTCCCCGCCTCTTCGTTCTCCGGGTACGCCGCCCCTATCCCTATCTTCTCGCCCTCGTACACGCCCCCGTATTTTTCTTTGGTCGGATACAGCTCTACCGTATTCAGCCTCTCCGCGGTCTCCGGGCTTATGCCGTAAGCGTTGTAAAACTGCTGCCGCGCCGCTTCCAGTTCGTCCTCCACCGGTATTACCGGGCCGCCGCCGAATAGCTGGTATGCCTCCCGCCGCCGCCGCTCCGCTTTGTAGGATAGGCGCTCATTGAGGTACTCTTCCCTCAACCGGGCCTGCGTGTCCGGGTCCGCGTCCTTTATCGCTTCGTATTGCTCGTCAAATATCCGCCACTGCGCGTTGATACGCAAAACATTTACATTGTCTTTTATCTCGCTCCACCCGAACGTTTCCGTATTCCTCCCCCACAGGTCGAAATCGGGATGGTCTATCCGGTACAGCCTGGCTTCCGCGCTTCCCCCGCTGTATTGCCGCACTATTGTTGCGTATTCAACATTGTTTTCCGCTGCGGCATCGTCCCCGCCCGCCGCGTATACCGCCCGCCGCGCTTGAGCGTCCGCATATTCCGGGTTGCTCACGAGTAACGCCTTCCGCGCTTCCGCCCTGGCCTTCTCATCATCTATGTAGGCGTTGGATTCTTCATCTCCGTAGCTCTCGTACTGCTTATCAAGGCCGCGGTATTCAACGTCTATCTCCAGTACCTTCTTATTCCAGCCCGCCCCGTCATCGGTAAGTAGTTTATTGCCAAGCGCCCACCGGAACACTTCCCCGTGCTCTAAAAGCCATAACTTCGCTTCGGAACTCCCCGCCCCGTACCGGTCAACGGTTTTTCCGCGCTCCGCCCAATCGTTCTGGTATTGGGAACCGTTGTTCTTAATCGCCTCCACCCGCCGCATATCGTCCACCCACTCCGTATTAGCCGTCTTTAAAGCCTTGATTGCCGCCGCCCTCAAATCATCGTCCGCGATATAGTTCGCGGAATCCTTGTCCCTGTATGAGGCTTCGATGTCGTAAAGTTCCCGGTGCTTTATCTGTAATTCCAGCGCTTCCGCCGGCGTGTTGATGTCCTCTCTCCCCAGCCAGCCTTTGAGTTTATCGTTTTGAACGATGATTAACTGCGTCTCCCAGCTATTCGCGCTGGTCGCGTTAACGCTGTCCTGGTACTTGAAGTAATCACCGGCTATTTCAGCGGGGGGAATATTGACAAGCGCGTTTTCTGGTATATCCAGAGACTTTGCAAGTGTCATAACCTTGCTATACGCTTCCTGGGTATAGATATCCGCCTGTCCCCATAAGGATAGTACGGCGTTTTCCTGCGGGTGCGCTTTCAGCCATTCGATACGGGGGTTGATGTTGAGTTCCGGGTGCGCTTTAAGGAATTGCTTTTGCTCGTCTCCGGTTAGATTATGGTATTGCTGTAAAAGTACGTACTCGTTCTGGGTTATATTTCCTATATAGGCTTGGGGATATTGATTGTCAAACTCTTTAAGTTCAGTCTCATCGGTAATCTTTTCCCGCGCCTGCCATTGCATAAAATACTGTATGAACGTATCGCCTTTTGCCGGATCAGCATTTAATGATGTGAGTTTATGATTTGGGATTACTTCCAGTTCTTTCTTTAAATCCCTTGCCTCGGCAACGCTCACTACTTTAGCGGGGATAGTCTTTTTCTTTTTGAGCATGTCCGCCGTGGCATCCCCTATCATCCTACCGATTTCCGAATAATAGTATTTAGCTGTATATATTTTAACCGCCGCTGTATATGGCAATACGTTTTCATTAACGGGAAGACCTAGCTTGGTTTCCTGTGTGTTCCAGTTGTCTTCATAGGTCTGCACACCCACGCCGAGCGCGGATAACACACCGTATAACGCTCCCATTCCGCCGGAATCTTCTACTGACTCTATAACATCCTGTAGAAACATTGGAGTTAAGCGTTCAAAGATAAGCTGTCCTGCGTTCTTTGCGTTAATTTCATCCCCGATAAAGGTCTTACCTTCAGCTAAATCCCATAACATACCAGGGACAGGGGCAAGTTTAGAGCGCAGGAAGTTAGCGGCTATATCCTTGCGGTTGATATCGTAAACATCGCCGGTACTCGTGCTTTTACGCTCACCCGTTATTACCTGTGTTACAAATCGGGCATAAGGCAGATAAGAACCCCAGATGTCAAGGCGTGTATTGCCTATCTTTATTTTTCCGAAGTCAGCGGAGCGCGGATCGTCTTCTGTTTCCGCACCGCCTAGTTTGGCCAGCATAATAGCCAGTAAGCCGGAACCTACAAAAGCCACGAGGTTACGAGCAATAATTTTTCTTACCGCAGGGGTGGTCGTAATCAGGTCAAGCGGGACCTGAATCCTTGACGCAATAAAGCGTGGACTGAAAAAGGCAGCGTTTAACCATGAGGCAGCGTTTTCAAATTTACCCAGGTCTCCGCGCCCGGTAGCATGGTTGATAAAGTCGGCCAGCTTGTCATAGTCATTCCAGCTTTTCCCCGTACCTTCCCATTTCCGGCACCAGTACGCCCAGGTTTCCATGCGCAGAGTATCCAAAAACATGTTGTAAGCGCGTTCACTGGCACGAACAATATTTTTAATAATTGGTACATGTTCAAGTATTCTGGCCTGAAAAGCCTCCTCATAGGCACTGGGGCTACTGGCAGTTCCTACGTTATGCGCCTGATATAACTTATGTTCAGTAGCCTCCTGTGAATACCTCATATTGTCAAGAATATCATTCAGGTTGTTGTAATTATTTTCACTGAATACAGCTTTAAGTTCATTAACAAAAGATTTACCAAATTGTATTGGCTGTCCGAAGGCCAGAACAATGCCCTGCCGTAATGTAGCGGAAAGGTCGGCTATTGTCTGTAGAGTACGAGGAATATTAAGGACGGATTGAGTTACTTTTCCTGCTTTTTGCCAACCTGATAGCTTGCTCAATATAGCGTCTGCCAGTTCCTTACCAAACATTTTTTCCAGTAGGTTGATATCGCCCTCGGTTGGTATCTGCCCTGTTAACAGTTTATTTAAAGCCTCGGCGGTATTTAGTTTTTGAAACGGCCTTAGATTGGAAAGCCTTATTTTTTCAAACATGGTCTGGATATCAGCTTCCGATATTTCAAATTTCACAAGGTCAAGCTCGAAGTCGGCCTGCGGTAGTTCTCCTTTAAGCGCAGACTTGGCTTTATCGAAAGCCTTTGAACCTTGCCCGCCTTGCAATATAGAAGCATAAACAGCAGCCCGCTTTTGTAGTTCTTTATGCTTCATTTGTTCCGTTGCTTCGCGGGCAGGTTTAGCGTCCCGGATAGCTTCAACTACGCTTTTTACCACATCTTCAACCTTACGAGCTTGGACGGGACTTTGACTTTGCGGCTGTTGTGTTGAGGGTGTAACAGTGGGCGGTGCAGGTGCCTTGGGAAGATTAACAGGCGGAACACCACTATCTTCTACCGTTTCCTGTACTTGCTGGAATTGCGCTTCTTTGTTTGGTATTTGATTTTTTTTTGGTTTAGACAGTTCCCTTTTTATTGTATTTTCCTGTAATTCTTTAGAGGCTTCATCTAATCCCAGCTCCTCAAGCGTCATAATATCGCCCTCGGCATAAGCCTTACGCGCTTTGGCAATATTTTCTTTAGCCGTCTGCGGATCTGGGGCATCCTCTTTAAGAAAATCAACATAACTCTTAGGAAGACGAGGGGTAACTGTCTTTACCGGTTTAGTATCTAAGGATTGAGACCTTGCATTAGCCTCTTTTTTAACCAAATCCGCATTGGGGCGTGTTTTCTCCAGTGCGTCCCTTTGTTTGCTTAATTCCTCTCTCTGGGCAGTTAATTCATCAAACCTTCTTTCGTCTTGAGGGGATAGAGATATATTACCGTATTTATCTTTTTTATATTTGGAAAGTATTTCGCCCTGCTGGTCTATTATTTCGTTTTGTTTTTGGACTATCTCCCGTACTTGATTTGTGATTGCATTGTCTTTTTCAATATTCGGATAGCTTACCTCTTTGGTTCCGCTATCTTTTTCCGTAAACTCATTGACAAAATTATCTACCTGTTCGTTAGCGGTACCGGCCTGCCCGCTTATTTCCTTTACCGCCGCCTGCGCCTGCGGGGCCTGCGCCCGCATTTCCGCCGCCTCTTCCGCCATTACTTCATCCGCCGCCTCTTTCACCGCCGTCAATCCCTCCGGCGTCCCCGCGAACTCGTCCCATGTCTTAGCTTCCGCCTCTTTGCGGCTGAATCCCAACCCTATGTACGACTGTATCTTTTGCCGGAACTGGTCGTAATCGCTCTCCGGCATCTTGTTTATAATTTTTTCCTGTATCAGGCTGTTTACCGTACCTATACCGGCGAAGGCAAAACCGCCCGCCGTGCCCAAAACAAGGCTCTGGAGCATCTCGTCATCGAACCGTTGCGGTTCACCCAGCGCCCCCCGCTGTATCGCAAGCTGCCCCGCCTCTTCCGCGCCCTCGCTTGCCGCGTCAAATCCGTACGTCAGCGCTTTGACCAGGAATGATGTTGCCTTGCCGCCCGGTATAAAAAACGTCAGCCCGTATTGCACGGTGTTTGAGCCGGATAACAGCGCGACATTTTGCTGGAATACGCGGTCGAATACCGCTCCCGCTTCAGCATCGTTTAGCCCTCTTGCCTTGGCCTCGTTGTAAGCGTCCCCCGCCTCCATTAACCCTTCCCCAGTGCTGGATACAACGCCGGATACAACAGCGGCGCCCGCCGCCTGTAAAAACGTCCCGCCGCCCGCCGCCGCTATCACGCCGGACGCGGTACCGCCCGTTATAATGCTTACCCCCATAAGCCCCAGCATCAGCGGCGCCATGCGCGCCATGTTCTGCGCAAACCACTGCGGCGTATATTTATCGGCAATTTTTACGTCTTTGGCGTAGACCTGCCCGTATGTCCCAGCCAGTTTTAATTCTTCCGCCATGCCGTCCGCGCCGAACCGGTCCGCAACACCGCCCGTCATTGATAATATGTCCCCTATCCCCTGTACCGCCATTCCCCAATAGTCTTTAAGCGGCTTCGGTAACCACTTCCCCGTCAGGAAGTCATCGGCGGGCCCCGTCTCAAAATACTTGTCCAGGTAATTATCCGGCAGCACCCCGTAAACGCTTTCCAGTAACGCCTCCGTCTCCGGAGTCCGGCCCTCGTACCTTACCGCCCGCCTTAACCCTTCCGGGTCTTTCACCGCATAATCCATTACGTCCTGCAGCGGTTGCTCGGATATCCGGTACCCGGCCAGCGGTAACTGTTCCAGCGGCGTAACATTCTCCCCGAATATTATCTTGATGTCCCGCGCCGTAAACCCGGGCATAACCCCTTTTATTATGTCTTCCGCTTCCGGCGTGTGCCCCATCGCGCGTATCGCCTCCACAAACCCCGCCTGTACCGCCTCGTCTTTATACAGCGCGTCCAGGTAAGCCATTGCCGCGCCGGTGCGTTTATCCTCCGCTATCTCATTTAACCCCGGCAAAAGTTTCCCCACCAGCTCCGTGAGTTCGAGCTTCCTTGTTTCCTGCCATGTCCGGTAAATCTCATTGAATTCATCCGCCGTTATGTCCCCGCGTTTCGCCCTAAAGTATTGCCCCATTATTTCACCCGGCAGCGTGGGCAGTACCTGCGTCTCGAATACCGCCTGCTCGTAAAGCCTGTTATCGCGCTCTTCCACCGTTTCCTGTACCGGCAGCGCCAGCGGAATATTTTCTATGTTTACCGGCTTTAAAATGTCCGCGTTAGCGGGTACGGGCGCGGCCAGCGCCGTCATCGCGTCTTCGCCAAACCGCCGCTTTAATATGTCTGCCGGGACACCGGCGTTGAGCGCCCCCCGCACGAGGTAATTGTCTTCAACACGGTAGGGTTCGAGGGCGGCCATGTCCGCATTGTATTCGCCGCTTAATTTCTCAACGCTGGTTATCACGTCTTCCCCGAATACCTGCGCCAAAAATTCACGCTCGTACTCCCCGGAATCGTAAGCCCCCCACACATCGTACTCATCGCTATTTGGTTTCTGGAACTTCTTTAGTTTTTCAACCGCCAGGTCTACGGGGCTTTTTCTTTTCAGCTTTGCCCTTAAATTGGCAATCGTCGGCATTGTCATTTACTTAATCTCCGGCGGTTTTATAATGCCCGCGCTCCCGCGCGCTATGTTTTTCATGTTCGCGCCGGGCGGCCGCGCCATGGATGATGCTGTTGGATTTTTAATGAATAATGCACTGATTCTTTTGCGCACTTCGTCTTGTTTATAACGTTTGTCCATTATCCGGCCTCCATATCAGCGGGACTGCGTTTCAAATCCGCCGCTTTCTGGTTAGAACTCAAATCAGATACAATCGGTAAATCTGTCTTGTCTTCCGGCCTTTTACTTTCTCCCAGTTGCGGGAATTGGCCGGACTTTAGCTGTTCTACTGCTACCCCCAGGTATGCCTCGGCGATATCGATTTCCGGGGCCACTGATTCATCGCCATCTTCGTATAGTTTGGATAAAGCCATTACACCGTCATATATTCTTAACGGCGGTACGAGTTCCCTTAATTGCTGGCGATGGAGTTTTGCCAGGTCGCCTTCGGGGTCGTCTCGATGGAGGACATCCCTCAAAACGGTTAAATCGTCCAGAACATCCTTATAACCTTTAGCTATAGATAATCGGGCGTAATCTGTTTCAGTAGTTTTGTTGGAGTAAATGTACTGAATCTCGTATTCGCCTTCAATGTCCTTTTTATTCCAACTCTTCTTGTGGCCTTTCGTGCCTATATCGAAGGAATTAAGGTTGAGGGTAAGGATTTCCGCTATAGCCATTTCTGCGCCAGATGTTTTCAGTAAACCCCTTGTTGCAAGGCGTGGTTCGAGTACCTGTCCCTGTCCTCGCTCTATTTCAAGCAAGGCGACAGCAGATATACCGCCAGTCGGCAGAGTACCGCGCATTACTCGTGATAGCGTTGCGTCATCCAACTGGTTTTCCAACAGCCCTAATTGATGTAGTGCCGATTGTTTGATATCGTTAAACTGTATAGGGCGGATAGCGTCAGTTTCATCAACAGACGTGGCCGCACCAGGGGCGGTTGCTTCGCGGTAAAAGTTCGGTCCTAAATCTTTATCGGTCTTAACCTGTATCGGCCCCTTAATTGATTCAATGGCTTTTGTAGATATGATGGAATAAATACGGTTAATCTCTTTTACTATCGAGCGTATAGGGTAAAAGATGGATTCTCCCTCGTATTTAAGTCTGTCTTTATCTGATAACATCGTGCCTATAGGCACCCTGCGGAACGCTATCGGCACGAACCCGAAAGGATTATCCTCACCGAATTCCTCTTTATCGTCTATGTAAAATAAATGCTTATCAAGGGTCCATATCTCGGTCTGTATCCCCGATTTGCCGGATATCTGAAAGCCTTTTTCAACAGCCCACGCCGCTGATTCAATCTGCGCTTTCGTTTTTTCCGTATCGATGCCAGCCTGCTTATACCCGTCTGAGCCTTCGATAAAACAGCTATAGCGGGTATCCCAGTCCACAATATCAATGTCAAGGTATTCTCCGGTTTTAGGGTCATTCTTTTTCGTGCAGACTATCAGCATGGCCGCAGAACCGCGCTCGCAGGTCATCTGGTCAATAACACTCTCGATTTTCCAATTACCGTTCTTACCCCGCTTGGCGTTACCTTGAGCGTATATGGCAGTGATTATTTTTTCGATGTTGGCAGTGTTTAATTTCTCGTCATCGGAATTAACCAGCACTTTTTCATCTGATTTTCCAAGAGCAGCCTCAACATAAGTACGAAATACGAGAGGCCGGTTAATAGTTATATTCACTACACCGTCAATTTTCTTGCCCTTAGCATCTTGCATGATATACTGTACATTGCGGGGAAAATCCTGGTCATCATCCATGCGCTTTTGCAGGTCTGATAATTCGGCCATGGCCTCTTTGTGTAAATCTAAAATCTGGTCTGTCATTTAAACCTCCTAAAAGCTGTATGATGATTTTAAGGGTTGTAAAGGACTGGTTCGCATTTTGAACGTTGCTACGCCATATCGCCTTGCGCTCATGCCGTGAGAATACTGGTGCGTGGTCTCATCGGTGAATATTTCCCGCCCCTGCACCACCTTTTTGATGTATCTGAAGTTCCTTTGCTCTTTAATGCAGTCAATACTGTCTTTTGTCCAGTACTGGTAAAACTGGTTAACCCGTTGCGTACCGTACTCAACGCTGCCGGGGCCTTTTACCCCTTCGAGGATGTTAAACCCCATTTTACTTATCTCTTCGATGCTTTTCGGCTCATCGGGGTCGGCATATATCGGCGTTTTCGTATCCACTCCCAGGAGCGTCATCCGCTGCGCTATCTGCCCGTTCGTCAGTGCTGAAAAATCGTAGAACATCTGTTTGGAATACAGTTTATCGCCTATTACCACGTTCTTGACCAGCACGGTCGGGTCGGACGCAAACCCCCAGTCCAGCCCGTAAAACTCCGTCCCCATCGGCGGCAAGCCGTCCACCTGCATGAATGACGGATGCACCAACCCCTCTATCCTGCCTACCAGCCCCAGCCCGTACACGTTCCACCAGTTCGGGTCTTTCTCCCGGTAACTCTCGATGTCCTTTATTACCTGTTCCGGCAGCACGCCGGCGTCTTTGGCGTCCAGGTAGGTCGAATGCGAATACGCATTGTCCGGCTCATTCAGCCAGAACTCATGCGCCCAGAACTCGCTTACCGGATTCCAGTCTATGACTGTGAACATGGAAGTGCGGATATCGAGGTTTCTGGCCGTCTCCCATATCACGTTGTTGGCCTCGTTGATGAAAAGTATCTGCCGCCGCGGCCCCCGCGCCTTGCTGCTGTCATCCGCCCCGAAGAATTCAAACCGCCCCTTCCAGTCCGGACGGCTGTAAATAAATTCGGTCTTGCTCCAGTACGGGTTGTTTTCCGTACTCTCACCCAGGATGTTGAAGAAATCCCGTATACAACCCCGTTTCAGGTGCGGCAACGATTCGGATACGATGGATATCAGTAACGGCTCTTTTGCTTCACGCGCCAGCGTTATCAAAAACTGGAGGATGGAATACGTCTTCGAGCTGGATGTCCCCCCCTCCGCCATGAACCGCCGTTTATGCTCAACCCAGGCCCTAACCAGGTCCTTATAAATCCGTGTGGTCTTAAACTCCACTTTTCTCCGTCCGCTCGTGAATCTTGCCTATCATCTCCGCCGTCTCTTTGTCCTTGACGATGATGTTAAGCTCACTCTTCAACGGCCCGCCGCCCGGCCCGCTTATCTCATGCCGCTCCCGGTACTTCTCCGGCGCATTGGCTTTAAGCAGGACGATTAACAGCGTGTCGGAATATTCCCGTATCTGCCCGCACCGGCCGCCCTTGTAGAATACCGGCTTCAGGATGCCCTTTACCCCGCGCCGGAACGCTTCCGCCTCCAGTGTTTCAACCGCCCTCTTTTTGGCGTCCTCGAAGGCCTTGGCAAAATCCTCGTCATCCTCCAGCCACTTGTAAAACGTTGTCCGGTCTATACCCGCCGCTTTGGCCGTCTTGTCTACCTGGCAGTACCGCGGATACCGGTCGAGGAATCTCTCTTTGTGCCAATCCTGCCGGTGTTGTATTTTCTCTGACTTTTTTTTTGACATTTTTCCCCAATAAAAAAGCCCCGGCGTTTAACCGAGGCTTTATCGTTCCTGGTAGCGGGCCCGGGAGTTGAACCCGGCTCTCTGGGTTATGACGCCAGCGCCTGCTCTTGGCCTGCCCGCGATGCTAATAAAAAAGCCCCGGCGTTTACCGGGGCTTGATTAAAGAGGGAATGAGCAGGCTTTTCTCTGATATCCGTTTAGCGGAGTGCTTGGGTTCACTTTATCCGCATAGGATACCGGGTGTGGAACCTATGCCCTGCGGCGCCTGCCCTACCAAATATTATTCCCTCAAATAAAAAACCCCCGTCTCCGGGGGCTAACCAATACTTTCGCTATCTTACCTGCTATTGTAACCGCTTTGAGCGTGGTTGTCAATACTAATTACGGTTTTTAGCTACAGAACTCGTCAGATATTCATTATAGCGCTTCTGATAACTGTTCCCATCGCGGTATACTTTTTGTTTCGGCCTTTCCCACCCGCTTATGTAATCCATAATCAGCGCATACCTGCTATCCACTTCAGCCGCTATCTCCAGCGTCCGGTTTATCCGCCGCTCCAGCCGTATTTTGTTCGGCGTCTTTTTCCCCGGATTCAAACACGGCTTTATATGGCACGTTGCGCAGTAACCCGTATACCCCTGCTCACGCGCCTCTTTGCACGCCATCCGCAGCGGCCTTTGGTAATGCCCCGGCTTCTCCGGCCATCTTCCCTCTCTCAATTCCTCCATGTGTCCCGACATCCACCACATCTGCGGCCGCGTAAACCGTATCTCGTATATCGCGTACCACGGCTCTCTCATCAGGGTTTCCCCACTTTTAAAGATAGTCTCGTAAGTGTGGCTGATTGAGCCTTTACCATATTCGCCATGCACCGGGTGTTGAGACGCGGCACGGGGAAGATAGCCGATTTTTTTACTAACTCAATACTTCCCCAACGCACAGCGTCATTGAAACCAATACCAGAATTTATCTTTGCCACAAGCAAGCCCGCGTACGGGTACATGTCTTCAATAATTGGGACTGCTTTATTCTCCAGTTCCTGCGGTACCGCAAAATAAAACTGGCGGTCACTGATATATTTCGAGTACTTATTAACCAGTTGTGGAAGGTTCCCCCAATACCCTAAGTCAATACTCATGCCGGTAAAGTAACGGAGATAACAGTGGATGGGTTTGCGGATGTCGCGGCGGAGGTCTCCAATACTAACTTTAACCTCGGTCTCAATTAGAAAACGCTTTAATACCGCGCCCACATCACCCTGCGTTTCCAGCGTGACTATGTGCGCACCCCGGTCATAGCGCCAGTACTGAAGACAAAGAGCTTTTACCGTATCAGAACTAATTTTCATTAAAACGTCTTCCGCTCCTGCTGCCTCGGGCACCGCCGGCATTGCCGCGTTTCCCACCGCGCTCCCCTCGTGGACGGTATCCACGCGCCCCAGTCATGCTTACCAAGGCTGCACAGGATGTTCTTTATCGCTTTCATCTACCAGCTCCCTCTCCCTTTATGGTGTACCTTCATTACGAACTTGCCGTTCTGCACATGCGGCCGGTACCGCGGCCGGTGATGGTGGCTCCCGCCCGGGATATGGCTCGGCGTGCTGGAGTACCCGGCGTTGTCGCCGCCGCCTAGCCCCTGAAAGAAGTTAGTGACGGCGCCAAGAATAGTAAGGATACTTAAGCGCGTTATTATTGTTGACCGATTTGATGTTCCCATTTCCCCCCCCCTGTTATTTATTTGCTGGAGGTTTACCATTGAAGACGAGGTTACGCATGTCTTCAAGATGATGCTTCGTAGCATTTAGTTCGCTTTCTTTGTCTCTGGAAATATCGGGTAAATACCCGGCTTCAGCAAGACCTTGAGCCAAGGCGTGCAGAAACTCCTCCCCTTGATGTTGGTGAAGGACGAGGCTTGGATTTAGATATTGGCCCTTTTCTACATTTTCAAATTTTAAATTGCCGTCTACAAACTTTCCCTGTCTGTAGTAATTCTCCTGTACGTCAAGTATTGTAATGGCTTTCCCTGCATAGTCTAAATCGTCTGATATTTTTACTCTTATCATTATTCCTTCTCCTCTTCTTTTCCCCCTTTTTTTACCTGTTGATTTTGTAGAATCCCTGTTCTATTCCTTACCTTGAACTCACGCGCCCGCGCCCGTAAAACTATCCCTTATCTGCCGCCGCGGCCTTCCCTTTCGTTTTCTTTTCCCCCGCGGGCTTTGTCAGGTCGTACCGCCACGTTATGTACCACACGCCCCCGTCCTTGTAACGCCGGTATATCCCCGTATCGGAACTCCAGCCCTTCAGGTATCGCCGCGATGTATTCTGTGAACAGGTCGTCATATCGAAGAACTGGTCCAACAGCTCTTCTACCGCGTATTTACCGTACTCCGTTATCCTGTCTAACAGGAACTTCTTGAAGGCCGGCAGGAACAGCCCCTTGGCGTTGGATTCGTAGGAACCTTGAGAAGTATCCAGCGCCTCCATGATGCCGCCCTTGTATTCCTGCCTCTTATCGCGCCCGTTATTTCTCCCCCTTGCCCTCTCTCTCTCCCTCTCCCTCCCATTCCGTAGACGACAAATACGGATAATCTGGCATAATTCCTTCGGCGTCTTATGCCGGAGAGACAGGTTGCAAGGCTCGCAGGCCAGGCACGTCACATCGTACTCCCACCGCCGCGGATTGCTTTCCTTTAAATCCGTCCGCGCGTGGTGTACCTGCAAAGGCCATTCCGGCGGCGACCTCGTTATCCCCGGCCCCTGCCCGAAGTTCTTACATATCAGGCAGTAATTCCCATCAATTCGGGCGAGCATCGCCTTGTGCTGGTTCGTGAATCTCTGCCCGGAACGGTTTCCCATCGGCACTCCCTTCCTATATATATGTATCGTTGGACGTGACTATCCCTTCGTCTACAGTACTTCCAGCTTCATTACTGATTGTCTTAATCTATCAACGGCGATTTCACAATACTTTTCTTCTATCTCTATGCCGATACACTTACGACCCAGCTTCTTAGCGCATACGGCGGTTGTACCAGAGCCGAGAAAGGGGTCAAGGATTGAATCAACTTGTTTTGAGTATGTTTCAATTAGTCTACCAACTATCTCCAGCGGTTTTTGAGTAGGATGATAACGGTATTCTTTATCAGACATGTTTTTTTGTAACATTCCTTGCCATAAAAACTTATATAAACGGCTTGGTGACTTAAATGATGTCCAAATTAACTCACAATCAGCAAAATTATTGCTGGGCAAATTATCTCTTTTGTCCCATATAATCCAACAGGGAGAAGGTGACAATAAATCGGCGATATAATTTCCCCCAAATATAATTTGATTAAATCCTATTCGTTGGATTTCATTAATAACTACGGCATCAAGTCTTTCATTATCCCAATCACTTGCACCATAATTTTTAGTCACGGCTAAATTAGTTCCACCCACTGTTCCGTTTTTAGCTATATTTATTCCATACGGCGGGTCTGTTAAAACTAAATCAATGCTCTTATCAGGAATCAAGGGCAGTATCTCACGGCAATCAGCGCAGTAAATCACTACATCATCATCCTTAAAGTAGATATTCTTTTCAGGTAACTCTATGCCGTTCCAGTTCAAATTCCTCTCCTACTGTATGTCAAGGGATACTTACCTATATATAGTTATCCTTTGATTCCCACCGGCAATCGTCCGGCCCGAATGGACACGTAAAACAGTCCGGATGCGCCTTGCACCCGTTCCCGCCCATCAACTTCCCGCTCCGCGCTTTACGGTGCCCTCCCTTCCCGCCCTGCCCGTCCCCGTACCCGCCCCTCTTTTTCTCCTCGGTAACAACGTCCGCTGCCTTCAACTTGTACCTCATATCAGTTCTGCCTGTTAGCGCGGGAATTCCACACCTTAACTTCCGCCTCCGCTTCCTCCAGTTTTTCCTTCGTCTCTATCAACTCCTCCTGCAACGCTACGTTCGCAACGTTCACCCACGCCCGGCTAATCAAACCGTCCGCTATCTCCTCCGCCAGGTGCTCCGGCTTCGTAATATCTATCTTTCTCTGTATAAAATCTTTTATTTTTTCTCTCATTTTCCGCCTCCGCAAACGTCACGCACCCCCTGTTGATACGCCTGGTATTGAAGGAACACCGAGCAGTTTTTGCAGACTTCTTTATCCCCGTCACAAGGCGTTTTAGTTTTGGGAATCACACGCTCTTCTTTTTTCCGGGGCTTCTTACCATCCGGCATCGGGAATTTATCCGGCAGCCAGCGGTTACGCAAACCCATGACCTTCGCCGTACCCCAGAGACCGTAGGCTATTCCCCAGGCTTTCATCATTTCTGAGGCGCCTTTGATTTGATACCATAACAATATCTCTTCCTTGTGAGCCTCGTAGAATTCATGCATAACCCGGTTGCGTTCTCCAAATTTCATGCCCGTTGTATCGGGTTTCTTAACTACCGCCGGTAATACTTTTTCCACCGTTTCCCTGTTTAATTCCGATATCGCTATCTTTGCTACCATAGGTGCTCCTTTTCTTAATAACTGCCTGCAAAATATACACTGCGCCTTTGCCGGGTCCTCATCGCTCTCCATAATGTTCTGCTTACCGCAGTGCGGGCAGTCTATAAACCACATCTATCCCTCCGGTATTTCCTGGCGCATGTTTGAAATATCTTCCCAGAATAAATCATCGTAAGGAAACTCCATCAGAAACTTATAAAGGTTATCCTTCAGGAACACTTTAGCTCCGGCCTCATCCGCCGCCGTTACTATTTCCTTCACCCATTCGATGTCCGGGTACTTGATTGGTTTCGTCTGCGCCCCGATGATTACCCAGTTTATACCGCACTTCTTGAAATTTTCCGCCCACCAAAGATGAGTATAACCACGGCATAGTTGGCCGAGTAACGGTTCAAAGGAAATAAATTTGACTTTGGCTTTTATGTCCTTTAAACAATTCAGAGTGTAAAACCGTTCCGGCGGGCAATCATGACCGTAATTATCATTTCCAAGTGTCAATGTCACACCCGGCCACACGTTATCCGGGAACGGACTGAACTTTTGTAGCTCCTGCGGTTGCTTTGTCAGCAGGTACAGCCGGATATCCGGCCGCTTTACCGCCGCCTCGATTATCTTGTCCTGGCACCACCGCGGCCAGTACGAAGCCGCCCAATCGCTCCGGTCGTCAACAAATACGCCGGCGTTCTTCGGCGCGTGAAGAAGCTGGTCGAAGCGTTTAATGTGGACACGCGGGTCAAAAGAATCTTCTGTTGTGGCATTAATGTTGTTTTTTAACTGTTCCTCGCTCCAAAGACATGCAGGTATCCCCGCCATATCCGCCTTGTACAGCCCGCGCGGGCCCTTGTTGTGGCTTTGCCTGTACGCATAGCATGGGAAGTCTCCGCCCTTGCACAACCCCTCTACCTGGTTCAGACACCCCGTCATTGGATTAACGGAATACCCCGGCCTGCTCCCGTCCGCGTTAAATACCCATTCGATAGTTGTTTTGTTCATCTCTCTGCCTCTCCTTGTTAATTTGCCGCCGGTAGTTGTAATCTGTGTTCTACCATCACGTCAAAAAGCAACCGGCCGTTTTGCGTCTCCATGTATGGAAGGAATATCTGTTCGATGCTCACCATCTCCGTTTCGAGGATAGCCATTTGCGCTCTCACCCAGTCCCGCAGGATCCGCCACGCCACCCGCGCGGCCATGTCCCGTGTAATCACTTTGCGGATACGTTGTTTATTGAGCACGGCCTGAATACGCTCGATGTTGGCGGGCAGACGAAAAGCTGTTTCCCCGAACTGTGTTTTAATGATGAATGAAAGCCCAATCGGTTCACCGTCCTTGTAATCCATGAGGATATGCTCCGCTCTATGAGCTACTAAAATCCCTTGAATTTCCCCGATTGATTTTAAGGCCGTTACTTCTGTACTGTAATTTGCTATAGGCATATCCTACCTCCCTAAATTAATTTCCGGCCGGAAAAATCCTAACTGCCCCCGGCACGGTATCGGCTTTTCATAGACCTCCGGATTCTCCCTCACGAACCCGTATTTCCCCACGAACCACGGCGCTATCAAAGGGTCTTTAGCTTCCGGGCTATTTGCCGTAATGCACTTTGTTATCGTTGCCTCCCCGATTATCGCCCCCAGCTCCAGATGATTGAGGTAATTTGCTTTGATAATGTTCCCATCAGAAAGCCCGTATAACTGGTAAACGATTTTGAAAGCGGCCTCGAAGTCCTGGTTCTCGTATTTCTTCGCCGCGTGGATGTACACCCTGGACGGCAAAGTTATAGAGAAATTCGCCGTATCGTATGACGCGTACATGCCGTGCCGCGCTCCCCTCCCTATCGCCCAGTTCCGGTTCTCCACCGGCTTATACATCAAATACAGCCACGCCCACGGCTGCCTGATACTAAATGCTAACTCTGCGTTCATCTCATACCACCTGTCATTTTGTATTTAGTAATTGGAGTATCATAACTTACGTACAGCGGGTGTTTAGGCTGGCCGTCCCGGTTTACGCCCAGGCAATACAAAATCGGGAAAAAACTTAAAATAGCGTGTGTTCGCTTCGCCGCCGGTTTAAAAGAACCCCACCCGCATAATACCTTCTCGGCCAGGTGAGACATGTGCTTTAGATAATGGTCGGTTTCATCGTTAAAGCATCCGTCCAGCGTAAGTAGAATCCGGGGGTCGGTAGAAACATAAGAGTAAAGGTTGCCTACCAATAACCCCCCGAATCCGGCAGCATCCGCCCGCCTTATCATGCGTGTAACTGTCGGGTCGTCAAGCGCATGGCCGGCTTTAGATGGATTCAAACCTATAAACATCAACGGCCTGCGGTAATTACTCCAAACCCGCCATAAAGCGTATCGGTGCTTGCCGTCACTGGAAAATACCGCGCCTTTAGCTATTGATAAATCAATGGCTTCCATCACGCTACCGCCTCCAATAAATCAAACAGTGTCGGCATCTGCGCCTGCCCTTCCGCTAAATTAATATGTGCTGTTTATTCCGGTTTACTATCAACTTGCAGTATTCTTCTGCTATCTCGTAACCCACCGCTTTACGCCCCAGTCTTGCCGCGACCCACAGCGTGGTGCCGCTGCCGGCGAAGGGGTCAAGGACGAGTGACGGTACAGGTTTTAATTCAGGCGGTATAATTATTCCGGTTCCCATTTTCATGGTTTCTTTGATAGCCTGTTCATTCAATTTTTTCTGACAGTTGCAGGCGGGCTTCCATCCGAGGGTTTTGGTTTCAATAAAATGATTAGGAACCCAACCATCAGAGCGTCCTTTAACTGCAGGGTCGTTAGTTATTTTTGTTGGCCGGTATGTATCTTTAGTGCCATCTATGGAGATTAAATTACCTTTCTCAACAATCCTCACCCAAGGCGCGCCGCATTTGGAGCAACTTCCTGCTTCCGGCGTGGCGGCTTTGATACAGCGTTCCGGCAGTTCTTCCGGGAACGTGGCGAAGTGGGCGTCTTTATAGGGCTGCGTGGAGAACGTCCACACAGAGCGCAGGTTGCGGCCATTGGCAGAACATTCTTTATAATCGTAGGTTCTGCCCCATTGTTCACTTCCATTTCTAAAGTTAGGGTCATTTTTATCGGGATTGTAATCCCTTCCCTTAGAACCGCCGAAATCAACAGGTCCGCGCCCGATTGTAGATGGCGCTATTGGCTCTCTCACCGCCTCCGCGTCCCAGTAATACCGGGCGGATTTGGTTAGCAGGATGATGTACTCGTGGCTTTCCGTGGGCCGGTCCGTGACGCTTTCCGGCATGGGGTTGTTTTTGTTCCAGATAATGACCGACCTCACCCACCACCCGTCTTCCTGGGCGGCTATGGCGACGCGGAAGGGAATCAGACACAGGTCTTTGGGCTTGAGGTTGTTACTTCTTAAAGCGGCGCGGTCATCAGTTGGTTTTGTTTGTTTTGCCCCACCGAGTGTTTGATAATGAGTATTAAGACTTTCTCCTGCTTCGTGACGTGCATTTTGATATTCAGCACCACGGCTCCCAGATTGTCCCTTGCCACCCGCGTAACTATCACCGATGTTCCAAAAAACTGTTCCGTCCGGCCTCAATACCCGCCGTATCTCCCTAAGAATCTCTACCGTGTGCCGGATATAAAGCCCCGGCGTGGGTTCGAGGCCATAAGCCCCGCGCCATGCCCCACAGAGAGAACAGGTATTGGTATGCGGAAGCTCGATGCCGAGGTTACCCTTATTAGTAGCTTCTTTGCTTTTAAGGTTAACGATATCCGAGGCGCGCCTTGCGCGCCTCGGCGGTACATTCAACCACTCATGCTTACAGTCCGCTTTACCGCCCCATATCAAATCCTGTTGCCCGGCATACTTCCGCAGGCCCCAGTACGGCGGGCTGGTAACAACGCACTGAATGGAATCGTCCGACAGCTCCGGCATTGAGCGGCAATCGCGGTTAAAGAGCGTCCTGTGAGCGTCTTGATAGTAAGGTTTCCCCCGCAGAAATTGGTTATACGCTTCGCTATTCATTTAACAGCCTTCGTCCTCTTTATCCTCGTCTGTTTCTGCGTCCCGGAATACTGATACTTCACCGTTCGCGTGTATGTGAAACCGGTATGTGATGCCCCAACCCCTGCCCTTTTTCCGAAGCCACGCAGTAGCGGAATAAAAAGGCGTCTCCGCATAACTCCATAACGGGCCGATGTCTACGCTGTTTATTTCGTATTTATTGTCTAACGCCCATTTTTTTAATATTTTTTCCGCTTCTTCTTCGGAGAACGCTTTTACTAATTTTTCCATTATCGGCCATCGCCTCCTGCCACTTCGGGCATATCTCGCAGGCCCCGTAGGTTTTAACAGCCACACGCCATAAATGGTGTATCAAAATTAGTTCTGCCGGTTATCGCCTAAATATTGCGTTAACTGCTCGGATTGGTTCTTTATCCCCAGCTTTTCGTAAATGTTCGCGCGGTGTACTTCCACCGTCCTTTTGCTGATTTCCAGTTTGTCTGCCATTTCCTGGTTGCTTTTGCCGGCGGTAACCATCTCCAGCACTTCCCTCTCACGAGGCGTCAAGGCGCTCCGGTCTTTCAGCCGGATATGGTTCTTTGCCAGTATTTCATCCACCTTTTTCGCGTATTCAACAATGTTGCCGTTAAACCGTTCGCTGCATATCACCGTTTCGTCCGCGTCCACCGCCGCCGTAATCTCCGCTATTGCCCTTGCTACCTCTGCTCTCATTAGTGACCTCCCTTATTTCCTTTATACGTACTGCCTATATTGATTGGTAAAAAAATATCACAGTAATTTGGATACCGCCGCTTTTTCTTTCTTCAGCATCCGCAGCTCCGCCCCGGTGCTGTACTTCGCTTTCATCCGCAGCACCCGTATAACCTCTTCCCGCGTTGGTTCCCTCATCAACTGCCACACCCCCCGCGCCTGCCTTACATCGCCCAATCCGTTATCGAATACCTGGCACGCTATCAACTCCGATAGTTCAACCGGGCAGCTTTCCAGACGGCTTAGCATTGACCGCACCACGTCAATGAATTCTTCCCTCGTGTAATGCGGAAACTTGGGATGGAACGCGAACCGGCTCAAGAATTCCGGCGGCATCTTTTTCGAGCTGTTGCAGGCCGCTATCACCATTGTCCCCAGCTTTAACCCGCGCGTGTTGCCGCTCTTCGTCTCGATTATTTCCCCCGCCTCCATCAGCCCCAGCGTCAGCGAGAAAACATCGTGCCTCATCTTATCCGCCTCATCCATGAGCAGGATTGCCGGTTTCTTCTCGAATAATGCGTCCGATAGTCCGCGCCCTGATGTCCGCGAACCGAAGGCCATGTACGCGTTGGGGACGATGTTGCGCACCGCGTCCAGGAAAAGCGATTTCGCGCACGCCGGCGGCCCTTCCATCAGGAAATGTATACGCTTGCGCGCCTCGATTGCGTAAGCGAGCGTTTCTTTTATGTCTTCGAACCCCACGATGAGGGACATCGCTTCGATTATTTCAACCGCGGATACGCGCGGATACACTTCGCAATCCATGGCCGCCGCCTTCCGCCCCTTTTCCGTCAGTTTGTAAAGCGCCGGTCCGTATTGATTGACTCCCACTTTTGATGAATGCGTCCTGCACTCTATGAACTCCATGCCGAGCAAACTGTTAATCTGCTGCCGGGACGCCCCTACGTTAGCGGCTTCCCATGCCCGCATGACGTACCTGGCCTCGAACTTTATTGCGTTATTGAGTATTTCCGCGTCTGTGTTAGCCATTAAGATTCTCTAATTCAAAATTTAGTCCCGCGGGTCTGTAACTTTATGCCGTCTCACCTTGCCGTACTTTATCGTCTTAATGAATTCCTGTTTTTGCTGCGCGTTAAGCGCTTTGAATTCCGTGACCTGGTAAAACTCTTTCAGGTGGTCCTGCAGTTCGTACGTGCTGTACCTCTGCTGTGTCGCCGCGTCCGTCAATTGCTGTTCGATTTCGTCTATCGAATTACGCTTATCCGCCGTGGCCGGCTTTGGCTGGTTACCGCTGGGTATTGCGTCCCAGTCTTTATCCGGCTCCGCCACCGTCTTTACCGCCGGGGATGCTGGTCTTTCCATCGGATTCGGCGCCGGGGCCTTCGCCTGCCCGCCCTTCAACCACCGGCAAAACTTCTCCGCCCTGGCGATGATTTCTTCGTCTGTATCTGTTTTTCCGGTTTCTTTATAGAAACAATTTGCTCTTTCTACCGACTGCATCAGCGCTGTGTTCCTGAACTTCGCGTCAATCTCCATCTGTACCGTCTCGGTTGATTTGCCGTATCCCCCGCCCCCGCCCTTCTTCTTCACACTCACCGGCTCCCCGTTATCGTAGGCCTGGACGATTGAATAACTCATCCTTTCGTTATCCCGCATCCGCTCTTCCACGTCCGCGTAAAACCTGCCGCCCTTCGCCAGGCCGGATACAAACGCCTTTATGCTGTCGCTGAATATCGCCGCCTCCAGCATATTCCCGTACAGCGTGTCGTCATGCGCCAGCGATAGGTTCTTAACCGTCACCCGGTCGAGGTACGGCCTCGGGTCGCGGCTGCCGTATTGCGCCGCGTCTTTGGTATAATTAACTATCTCAAGCTGCTGTTTGCCGTAAACTTTATTTTCCATCGCTTTCTCCTTTATCCATCGGTTTATCATCGCCGATATTAGTTACTTTGGTAACTTTTATTTGCCCGTCTTGATTGCGGTAGATGATACCCATTTCGTTTTCCGGCATATCATCATCAGGGATAAAAGACCAAAATCCAGCACGTCTATCTTCATAAGGTGAATATTGTGGGTCGTAACCCCACTTAGTTTCCTCTGTGTCAAAATGCTCTGAATACTTATCTTTCCTTAACGCCTCCAGCATGGCATCGGCAGTTTTATCAACGGCGTCTACCACATTATTAGATGTAAAATGACCATCGGCGGGAATAGATTTAACTATAATGTTGTTCCTGATTTCATCCCAACTATCCGGCCTCCACTTTTTAAATAGCCTTTGCTCTTCTTCTTGGGCTTCTATCTCTGTGGCGGCGGCTTCATTTTGCGCTTGCGCTTCGGCTTCAGCGGCGTGAGCGGCCATATCATCTTCTTCTTCCGCCCGCGCCTGCTGCGCTTCGAACTCTGCGTAACCGGGGTCAAAATCACTGTAACCGTAGCTCATAAACCCTCCGCCTTCGCTTTGGCCATCGCCTCCTGCCATTTCGGGCATATCTCGCAGGACCCGTCCCAGTTGCAAGCCGCCCCTTTCAGGTCGAGAAAGCACCCCTTCCCCGCCAGTTTAAGAAGCTCCGCCGTCTTTAGTAACTGCTCGACTGTTTTACCCTGGAAATAAGCGATTGTTCCGTTTTCCCTCTCTAGTGCCTGGACAATGTTATCCTGCAATTCCTTCTTGGTCTTTATGTCCAGCAGTTTACAAATGTCTTTTATTTTGCCCGTGATTATAAAATTCATCTCTCTGCCTCTTTATTCCCTTGATTTTTTGCGCCCGGTGTGCCTATAATCTGGTATCTCTCTACTTCTTTACCTCCGGTGGGGGAACCTGGTAGCTGCGGACTCCCTGGTTCCCCGCTTTTATTTTCTAAACTGTTCGACCTTCCACAGCTTCGCATTAGCCCCTTCAAACTCTTTATGCCGTTGGGAAGCATTCCTCCTTCAATATTTTTTACGTTCTCCGGGGCGTTTGCTCTACTTAATCGTTCTGCCAGGTCAACCCGCGGCCGCCCGCCGCTCCGCCCCATCTCCGCCCTTCCCGCCGCACCCGCGCTTGCGTACCGCTTCTCTCCGCCCTTCCCGCCGCACCCGCGCTTGCGTACCGCTTCTCTCCGCCCTTCCGCCCTGCCGCTTGTAGCTTTAACCTGGTGGATTCGCTAATCATTCTCCAGCTCTATTCCGTAAGATTCGCACAACTGTTCAAGCTGTTCGTTCGTCTTCACCACCAATGCCCTTTTAACGGCGGCCTGGTCTTTCGGGCTGGAACGGGCAATCCTTTCGATTATCTTCCGCTCCATCTCTTTCCGGCGCAGGTTTTTCATGCGGTAGCCCTCTCTCTCTCGAACGCAAGCTGATACTCCGCGTAATTTATGGGGTCTTTCAGGCATTCGGGGCAGATACGCGCCCCCGCCGGCAGTTTGTTCCCGTCATGCTGGAATTTGTTTGAACATTTACGGCACTTGTAATTGCGCCTCCGCCCCGCCCATCCTTCGATTCTTTCGCGACTGCGGCAGTTGTTGTACATCTCTCTACACCTCCGCCAAAATTCCGTCATTGTCCGGGCAATCCGTTTTGTGGAATCCACGCCCCCCGCATTTAACACAGGGGTCTCCATGGTAAACCCCGCACTCTATGCAGGTGTCCGTCCCGTCCAGAACGCAATCGCTGTCCTGGCTATGCTCTTTTTCAGGGAAAAACTCCTGCTCCCTCATTTCATGCTCTGCGCGTGTAACCATCTCTTTACCTCCGGCTTATTTTTCTTTTCTATATAGCAGGCTGCGGCGCCTGCGCTTGCTTTTCTTTCCAAGCCTTGTAATCGCGGTGTATTACCATCGTTACCGCGCTCTCACCCATCTTGAACATCCGCGCTATGGAAATCAGCTTGTAATTACCGCTGTCCCACAGCCGCAGTATTTTTTCGTTCCTCTCCACTATCTTTTTGTTCCGCCTCTTGAACCTCTTACCCATGTTTTCCACCTCACTATGTTTTATTGATTCTCACTTATTATAATAAGTAAATCCTTATTTGTCAAGCATATTTGTAAAAATATTTTCCATTTCCGTTCCTGGCGCTGGATCCTCTGGGATACAGTCTTTGACCCTAAACCACCAACGCCTATTGACTGGCCGGGTGTCTGGGCTAAAATAAAAAATATTTTTAAAAGGAGGCCGGCTTCCCCGTCTTAGCTCCGGCCAGCTTTTACCCCCTTATGCTTTACACGCAGGGGGTCATTGGTTCGAGTCCATTACCGCCCACTTTGAAGCTAAAAATCGTTGGGAAGCTGAATTTATATGGTTTTAGACCACCTGCTTAATGCCCGTTCCCACGCTCGTCTAGCTACGTCTGTTGACTCCCTGCTATCGGATAAATCCATCCCTAAACCGGTCCGTAATTACCTCATTTCCTGTAAGGTGGAGGGTAAATCGCCCCGCACCGTGGAGGTCTATTACATGGTGCTTTCACGCCTGTCTAAAATTTTTTCATTCTCCGTTTCTCCCACCGCCCAGGATATCCGCCTCTTTATCCTTTCCCTGCAAAATTCCAACCTTAAACCGGCCACCGTCCACATCTACTACCGCTCCATCAAAACCTTCTTTAACTGGCAGGTGAATGAAGGGCTGCTCGATAAAAACCCTATGGCGAATATCCGGCCGCCGAAGCTCCCGCGCCTCGTTATCATGCCCTACACCGTTCAGGACATCTCCAACCTTTTAAAGCTTTGCTCCGGCCAATCATTCATGGATATCCGCAACCGCGCCATTTTCCTTATGTTCCTTGATACCGGCGTCCGCCTGGAGGAAATGTCCGGCATCGCTATGGACGATATTGATTTCGATGCTGAAACCATCCGTATCATGGGTAAGGGCCGCAAAGGCCGTATGGTGCGTATCGGTATTGAAACTCAAAAGGCCATGCTTAAATACGCCATCCTGCGCCGTGATGATGATTTTAAGGCGTTCTGGCTCACGGAAGAACACCGCCCCCTTACCCGGGAAGGCGTTAAAGTCCTCGTGCGCCGCTATTGCCATGCCGCGGTCGTTTCCGGCGCCCGCGCTTCCGCCCACACCTTCCGCCATACCTGCGCCATTAACTGCCTGCGCAACGGCATGTCCGTCTTTGAACTGCAAATCATGCTTGGTCATTCATCGCTGGAAATGACCCGCCGCTACGTTTCCACGCTTGGAGCGGAAGATATGCTCAAAGCCCACCGTAAAGCAAGCCCCGTGGATAATTTTCTCAAATAAAAAAACCGGGGAGGGGTCGCCGACCGCAGTCGTACCCCTCCCCGCAGTATTTATTATTGGTATATACTAAAGCTCTGTTAAGGTTTAGGTGTGTTATCCACCAGGTTATTCATGGTTGCCGCGATTGCCAGTATGCACATCTTAGCAAGCTCGCTATCGCCCTTGAAAACAGAGATAACGGCGATTACTCCCAAGAACCCCTCTGCGATCCACAAAGCCCGTTTGTTATTCATGTATCCTCCTAAAAGATAATCTCGATACCGGCTATCTTTAATCCTATAAATATTAGGATGCTGCCGCCGAAACCGAACATCCAGCCGAGTATGTCCTTATAGGCGCAATCGGAAAGCCGCCAGTCCTCGTTGAGTTCATAAATCATGAAGCCGGTAAGGAAAGCAAAGCCTATACTGCCGTTAATCAGGAATCCGATAAAGTTTACTATCCCTACCGGAATGTGCATAATAAGCCTTATAAACGCCGTATGTTTCTTACACCACTCTATCATTTTGTGTCACCAGAATGTTTGTGTTGAAAGTAGTAAACAATAACCATTGCGCCCCACGCGGAGATATGTCCTACGATAAAGAACATCATATCATCCCCGCCGATTCTCATAATTACCACGATGAACAAAAGGGCAAAGATTAGTGTTAACAATA
>JBAZDY010000007.1:0-39965 GCA_041654215.1 Candidatus Omnitrophota bacterium | reverse complement strand
CACTCTGCATCGGCCTGTTGCGGGATTTTCTCGTACTCTGCATCGGCCTGTTGCGTGATTTTCTCGTACTCTGCATAGGCCGGTTGCCTGATTTTCTCGTACTCTGCATAGGCCTGTTGCGTAATTTTCTGGTACTCTGCATCGGCCTGTTGCGTGATTTTCTCGTACTCTGCATAGGCCTGTTGCGTGATTTTCTCGTACTCTGCATCGGCCTGTTGCGTGATTTTCTCGTACTCTGCATAGGCCGGTTGCGTGAGTAACCCTTCTGGTTGACCGAACCCCTGGAACTCCCCACGTTTGATAGCCTTAACAATTATAATGGGAAAGTTTTTAGGACTAGAGAAATCGGTACATTCCCAATTTTCACCCCGCCCTTCGCGGAGATTGAAAAATTCACGGATTGCGGAATGACCGATTAAATCGTCTCCTCCGTATTTCTTTTGCAGGAGTTTCCCCCTGGGTGTGTTGTGGATGAGGTCGTAGGTAAGGAAATAGTATTTGTCCTTATCGTTCTTGTCCTTTGTTTTCACTGCTGATAGAAATTCACACATTTTAGATTCTCCTTTTCAATTTACTGTATGTCATGGGATACTTGCCTAAAAAGAAGACCAGGCTTTGACTTATCCCATATCCGCCATAAGGCAAAGCGGAACTTCCGGCCTTCCTGGAACAAGGCCCCGCTGATTGATTCCCCGATGATAGAATCCATTATTGGCCCCGCTTTTCCGCGTCCATTTCCTTTCGACGCCTTTGACTGTATTCCTTCATTATTTCGGTATAAAGCTTCAACGAAGCCAGGAAGCACACGGCGGCCCCCAGGAAAAGGAACGCTGAAGCGATTGTTAATCCAATACAAAGGCCGGTCATTTCGGAACCTTCTTCCCAGTAACGGGGTCGCGCTTCCAGGGGAAGCCGCCCAGTATATCGCGCTTCCGGTGATACGGCGTCGCGCCTGGTTCCCCGCGGCATACCCGACACATCGGCTTTTCTTCAAGGGAATGGTCGACGTCGCGGCCGTTGACTTTTTCTACGCGGGGGATTTCGGCCCCGCATTCGCTACATACTGATAATTCCATTTATCCAGCCCCCCTTAATTGCTTTATTTTTTCCACCATTTTCAGTTTCAAGGCGTCGTATGTTATTTTCACTTTCCCGTCTAATAACCATTGAATATCTTCTTCGGAAGTCTCTTTTGTGATTCCGCTGATACTCAAAAAAGCTTCGGCGGATTCGTAGTTTCCCAGGTTAATCTTCATTGACAAAGATACAGAAGCGGATATTTCGTTTTCCATGATATTTCCTTCCCCGTCCTATTTCGGGACGTTTCCTTTCGTTATACCTTCCGGTCGCCCGATATAGCGGGCCAGGTCTTTTTTGATATAGTATGCGTTCCCCAGGCGGTCAAGTAAAGCGACCGCGTCCTGGGCGAACTTTTCCCAGTCGGTCGCCTTTGCTTCTTCACAATAATTCAGCGTTCCGACCTTGAAGGCGTCCGTAAATGGCGCGGCGTTTTCGATAAGTTCCAGCGTTTCCGCGGGAACCAGGACGGGTTCACATGATACGAATGTCGGAATTCCCTTCGCATGGGCCAGCTTCAGGGCTTCCAGGCGTTCGGATACCGGCGGGGCGTTTGGTTCCCATCGGGCTTTTGTAAACGGTTCGTGATATTGTCAAAGAAGTTCCGTATATATCAAGCGGCGTCAATATATCGAAATCCCTGGTCGACCGTTTTCCGCCCTTCGTCAATATGGCGACATATATCCCGTAGGAATGAAGGGCTTTGATTGCTTCCCTGGTCAAACAGTATTCAGCTTCCGCCGGTTGATACGGGTCGGTTATAAAGGATAAAAGAACATGTCTTCGTTCGCCCTTCTTCGCGTACCTGGCGGCCGACGCCTTCAGCCTTTCCAGGGCCCCCGTCTTCGGAACGCCGCGGCGGAAGAACTGGTCGGGCGTGGTATGGGTAACGTCGGCCCCATAGCAATACCGGCAAGCGTGTTCACATCCTTTGTATAAATTCGCCGCCAGTTCGAAGTATTCCCTGGCGCGCCCGTTCGTTTCGTATATCATATCTTCCCCCCCGCTTTTATTCCCTTTTTGACTTCTTCGAACCAGTATTCGAACCGCTGGAATCTGGCGTTACGGATGTCCGTCAATACTCCATACGGATATAATGTCAAGTCGGTTCCGGCGAACCAGAATAAAGACGGGTTCATACCCAGGTCGCGGAATTTTGATTCGAACTTCCCGCGGAATAAAAGGGCTTTTTTCGCGGCTGATAAAAAGTTCATTTCCGATAGTTCCTTTTCCCGCTTCGCCATATATTCAAGCGCGTCGTTCTGGTTATCTTCTTCCGCCTGGGCCTGGGCTTGCGCTTCCGCGGACGCCGCTTCAATCGCCTTCGCTTCTTCGCCAGCCGCAACGTCCGCCATATACGCGGCATATCCTTCGTCGTCGTGATATGTCATTAACGACCACCTTTCCCGACCGGCCAGCATTCAAGGTGATAATAATGGGGCTTCGCCGAAAACTTCGACGGCCCCGTCTTAACCATCCGGTCGCCGATTTCGATTATCTTCCCTTTCTTTTGACAGCTTCGGTTCGAACATTCATGTTCCGCCGTTGCCGTTGTTTGCATAGGATTTGACATTTTCTATTCCTTTCGGTTCCGACGGAACGGCCGCGTCGAATCGTTCAAGGATTAACGCGACCGCTTCGTCGACATTCTTTAATTTATGGGCTTTTTTTATTGCCAGAAGCCGGTATTTATTCCGGCCCGTTACATATACGGCTTCAAACATTCTTCCGACCCTTCCGGCGTTCCGCCTTGAAGGTCTTCTGAAGGTCGTCCTTCGGTCGAACCTTTTCGTATTCGGTAGCTTCGTCGACCAGGGCTTTGACGCCCAGTTTCGCCGCGGCCAGAAGGTCTTCGCGGGACATCGTGTCGACGATATGACCGGACGCCGACGACGCCATATCGTGAATCAGTCCCATTCGTTCAAGGTGTGCGGCGTGGGCCAGGCCGATTCCGACCGAATCATATTCATGTTCGGAAAGTTTAACCGGAAGGCCTTCGAACCGAATACGCATACATTCGGCGACCCTTTCCTTCGGGGCGTGTATGTATCCGGTCGCGTTCTTTTTCCAGGTCGTAACATTATAAGCGAATAACGGAATCTTCCGGCTTTTCGCCCAGTCGGATATTGACCGGAAGACCGCCTGAAGACCGCTGATATTCCGCTGGCGGTTCATGGAATGCCAGGCGAACTTCGTTTCTTCGATTGCAACCTGGGCAATATTATACTGGGAAGCCAGGCCGTCAAGGGCCCCGATGATATGCGAAAACCGTTCCGAATAATCAAGCTTCCCGACCTTGATTACGCCCCAGGCGACCAGGCGTCCGGCGTCGAAGACCGACCAGCCGGTATCCGTGGACGAAGGGTCAATCGCTATGTATCGAATATTCATTATTCCAGTTTCCTTCCCCGCCATGACCGGCCGGTAATCATAGCCGTTCGGCCTTCCTTTATCCGGTCGGTTATGCGTTCCGTCAAAATATCGACCTTGTTCGCCGTCATTATCAGGGGGGCGTTTTCCCTGTAACGGTAATCGACCAGGGCGTCCAGTTGCGAATCCCGCCAGGTCGTCCGGTTTTGCGCGGATATGTCGTCCAAAATAAGAAGGTCGCAATCCTTGACTTGACGCCATACCTGGTGAGCGACCGACCCGACCTTCGCCGGTACGTCCATATTGTATTGAAGTTCGTTCAAAAGTTCTTCCGTTTGCCAGTATTGAACGGTCAATCCTTCTTCCAGGAATTCCCAGGCGACCGCGTATGCGATTGTGGTCTTCCCGACGCCAGGAACGCCGATGATAAGGAAAAGCGGCGGGATAATCTTCCCGTCCAGGAATTCCTTCGCAATCTTCAAAGCCGTGGCGTTTTCCGGCGCGGACGTAATAAGTTTCAACCGGCGGGTCTTCCTGGTATGAATGGGAACCCGCGAATTTCGGATATGTTCGTTTACGCGGGCGTCGAATTGATACTGGGCCAGCTTTTCTTTATTCATCGACCGCAATCCCCCTTTCCTTTGCGGCGGCGGCCAGGGAAGCTTCGTCCGGTAGGAACGTCGCCTGGCGTGGTCTTCCTGTTTGTTTACCTATATCTTCGTTGACCCATACCATCGAAACGTAATCGCCGCCCCTGGCCATGACCTTCTTTTTCCAGAAGTCCAGGATTTCGGCTTCGGTATAATTACGCTTCAGCATGGTATCAATCGCCTTCGCTTCTTTGCCATAGTTCGGTATCGGGTCTTTGTCGGTTTTATCAGGAAACCCCATGAACTTTTGAATTTCGGCGAATATAGGTCGGGAAGATAACTTCGCGCGCGGCTTCTTTGAAGAAGTCTCTGAAGAAGTCTCTGAAGAAGACTTATCAGGTATTGTTGACGTCATTTTGTTGTCATGGTTAGCTTCGACCGATGGTTCCAATTTGATACCTTCTTCGCTACATTCTGGCATTTCGACCGTGTCATTTTGTAGCGTTCGCGGTTCCTGTTTGACGTCTTCGTCGGGGAACATTTTATCGAACTTATCGAAATCTATCCGATACCATTTCGTTCGGTCGAAGGATTCTTTGTTCGGGCCGACTATACTGATAATCAAGCCCGTCTTTTCAAGCTTCCGAATGGCGCGGGCGACCGTTTCCTTCGACATAAAAGGGAATTGGACTTGCCATTTTTTATATGAATTATAAGTCCAGATATGGCCTTCGTGAATGTTCTTCGAAGCTTGAAGCCAGTAATTGAATTGTTGAAGAATCAGGGCTTCGTTTGTTCCCAGGGCGACCGCCAGCGACGGAAGAAGGAACAAAGGTTGTTCGTCAAGTAATAATCGTCTAGCCAATTAAGGCCCCTTTCCTGAAGTATGGGAAACGCCGCCGATATTTCGACCGGCGGCGGTATGTCCCATCAGAATGTTTTTACTTCTTCGCTTCGGTCTTCCCTTTGTCGTCGCCATTAAAGAATTCGCCCATTTCGATTGTGCGGATAATCTTAATTTGGGCGGGCCCTTCCTTTGTTGCTTTGACGGCTTCCAGGAACTTGAACGGTTGCGAAATGGCTTCGAATCCCTTGACCTGTTTCAAGCCGGAAAACAGCCCTTCAACGGCGGTCTTCCCGCGTCCCAGGACATGAACAATATTACCCGTTTCGTCGGGCATGTAATCAATGGCGACGCCGAACGGTTCGGGTTCCTTGTCGAAATGATTGAAGGTCGTATTAGTAAAGACAACCGGCGATGTCGGGGCCGCGGTTTTCTTTGCCGGTTCCTTCTTTTCCTGGGCGGCCGCGTCCGGCGTGGTCTTCGCGGTTCCGGCCGGAAGGGGAAGGACGCCCTGGATTACTTCGAACCTTTGTTCCTTCTGGTCGTACTTGAAGTCAAAGGACGCCTGGTCGGATACGAAGATTACATGAAGGCCGCCGTTCGGCTGGTTCATAAGGTTAATCAGGCGGAATAATTCGTATTGATTAACTATTGCCTGGAACTGGAAACCGCCGACCAGATGTCCCTTGTCGTCCATCGTCAAAGGAATCTTCAGGCCGGTTATGTTTTTAATCGGGACTTCCGTCCTGAAGGGCTTGACCAGTTCCGCCTTCGTTTCGGCTTTCATTTCGGGCTTATTCGGTTCGACCTTCCCGCCCTTGGTGTCTTCAGTGGCTGCCTGGTTTCCGGTCTTCCTGGTTCGCTTTTTGGTTTCGTTTTTGTCTTCCATTTTGTTTTAGATTACCTTCCTTTCGTTTTTTGATTTTATATAAAAAGGGGGCGGCCCCGTTGCCGGAACGCGCCCCTTTGTTATTTGTCGCGCCTCATGGTTTTTCCTGCATAATAAGCGCGGAAATGACTATTAACCAATGTTGCCGCGCCTTTTTCGCCGTAACCTTTTTCAATGGCTTCTTTTACGATATTGTCGACAACGTCTTCGAAAAGACGCCAGTTGACCGGCTTTTTACCTTCCGCGACCTTTCCCTTCGTATGCGTTTTCGTTGTCATAAAGCCCCCCTTTCATGTTAAGTACGGCGTCCGGCGGGATTTTTGTATCCCAATTTTACGGCCTTTGATTCGAACATTCTTCCGGCTGGCGCGTCGCCGCCCGTTCTTCTTCTTTTTCTTTGCCATTGTAAAGCCTGTATATCGCCCATGTCAAGCCCGATTATGGCTTATCGTGGCCCATGCTTTCCCAAAGTTCTTCCGCGGATTCTTCTTTTCCCGGCGGCTGAAACGTCCTGGATTTTCTTCCAGGCCCCTTCCAGGTCGCCGATTTCGGTCGGGGAACTTATCTGGAAACCTTTCAGGATTTCCGCCCGCATTACTGGCGGGTCAAGTTTCGACGCCCTGGTCAAAAGGTCGCCCGCGTTCTTAATCGGGTTCCCCTGGGGCTTTTCGGCGGGGGCGTCCCTTTCGTCGGGGAAGGCCGTCGGGGGCGCGTCCTGTTTAACCTGGGGCTTCCCAGGGGCGTTCCCTGAAGTTTCAGGGGTCGGTTTTACGACCGGCGGATTATTCGGGCGGCTTCCGCCCAGGTTCGGGTTATCCCTGAAGGTCTTCGCCAGCGGGTCGGTCTTCGGGGCCGCCAGGTAATTATCCAGGCCCTTTTCGACCGCCTTCCAGTATTTCGCCAGAATACGATTCCAGTCTTCGCCTTTTAATCCGATTTGGTCGAATTCTTCGACGCCCCCTATTCGCTTTACTAATAAAGCCCCGACCTGGGCGACCATCGTTTGACCTTCGATTGACACGCGCTTGAAAGCTTCCAGGGCCAGGTCGTCTTCCAGCGACCGGCGGTTCCCGCCGCCGAAGCCGCCCGCGCCCTTCTTTAATACGGGGTTGCCCTGGTCGTCATATACCTGGACGATTGTCCGGTCGGGCGGATAATTAGTTTCAGGCCGGTCTTTTTCTTTGATGTCGGCAAGAATAGCCTTCTTCCCGCGGATAAACTTCTTCAAGATGTCTTCGAAAACCGTAAACTTGATTTCCTTCCTGTAAAGGGAATCGGTTTCCGCCAGGGACAAGTTGACGGCTTGAATACGGTCAAGTTGCTTCGCCCCCTGGGAATATGATTCGTCCATTTTGATTTCGATTATTTCCAGTTTTTGCTTCGATAAGAACCTGGGCTTCGGTTGTTCGTTCATTTTACTTCCTTTCGTTCGATAATTACGTGATGTTTATTAGCCTTCGTCCCGTTCATAACCAGCACAAAGGCAACCTTCTACTTGGCACGTACCATTCGCCCCATGTTCGTCTTTTGTATGACCACAGATACATAGTTGAGTATACTCATCTTCCATCGCCGCAGACCTATCCTGTGATTCCTGTTCTCTCGTCCATCCCATATCCATAAACTTTCTCCTCTTTCCGGCACATGCCGAAGCTAGTTTGCTTCTATCAATTTTCTTAGTTTTTCCAATTTCAATGCCCTGTCATAACACCGCTTACATACAGGGAAATATATATCGGAAGTGGGGTCATACTTTCCCTCGTAAAATGGCAGGGCATATCCTGATTGAGGATTGAATATATTTACGTCCTGCTGAAAAGGCCCTTGGTGAATATAACAATTTACTTCCATTTTGTAACTCCCTGAACTATTTTAATCATTCCGCCGTAATCAATTTTGCATACTGGCGATATTGATTACATCGACCATTGACACACCGGACGGCGTCGCGTTCACTATTGAAAGCGGTTCTTTTTAACTTCTGGCCGCAAGCCGGACACGTTCCGAAATCTTCGTCCCGCTGAAACCGTTGAAGCTTCTTCCGCTTTGTTTCGTCTTCCGCGGCCTTCTGTTTAGCCGCTTCTGCCAGGCGTTCGTCCGCCTGGATTGCCGCTTCGACTTCCGCCGGTGTTTCCGGTTCCGGTTCGTCGCCGTCCTTGATTGATAAAATGGCTTCGGCGTATTCTTCAACGCCCGCGTGTTCCTGGGCCGGTTCCTGTTTATCCTGGACACCCTGGACGGATTTCCCCGCGGCTTCGTCTACCGACGGCAAAGAACCGACGTTGACCCATGTATCACAATTAACGACGCGGTCGGTTCCTTCCGCCAGGGTCGGCTTCCCGCCGCATTCCCCGAATTCATACGCGCAATCGTCGCAAAGGTTGACGTCCGGCGGCGGGGCCTGGGACGGTTCCGGCGGCTTTGCCGGTTGCGTTACCTTCCGAACGGTCGGGGACGGCGGCTTTTGTTGTTGGCTGGACTTACCTTTTCCTTTGTCCTTCTTCTTCGTCATATTCTGAATTCCCCCTTATTTCGTATTGATACGGACGGCGTCTTCCGTCCAGATTCTTATTCCAGGAATAGAAAGGGTTCCCGAAGAAGCCCGAACCATCTTCCCGACCTTCGCGGCGTCGACGATAAGATATACCCGCGGAACCAGGTTCGGGTCGACGACTTCCCATTTCGTGACCTTCTGGAATCCCTGGGTCGCTTGTTCGGTTCTGGTATGGGCCGGAACCGGCGGCGGGGCCTGGGGCGGCGTCAAGTCGACCGTAATTTCGCCCGTCCCGCTTAATGCCGCCTCGCGGGCGGCCAGGGCTTCTTTTTCGTTCTGGATTGCCGCGGCTTCGGCCGCTTTTCGCTTTTGTTCGTTGTTGAAGGATTCCATTTTCCGGCGGGTTAATTGGTCGGCAATTTCCAGGGGTTCCAGTATTTGTTTGAAGGCGGCGGTTATGGCGTCGGACTTTTCCTTCAGCGGGGCCAGGGCGCGCTTCTTCATTTCCAGAAGGGCCTTCGTCCCCTTCGCGATAATCCCCAGGTCTTCGACCGCGGGCTTCAGGTCTTCGTTCGAATGAATCAACCGGCGTTCGGCATATTCCAGAAGCTTCGTCGCTTCAACGAAAGCGTGGGCCATATCAGGATAAAGGCCGATTTCGGTTCCAGTGGTAACAATCGCCGCCGGAATATCCTTTTCAGTCGCTTCTTCAATTTCCGCGGGCGTGTCGCCAGGTTTTTCTTCAGGGATTTCGGACGCCATATCCGCGAAATATTTGTCGGTTGTTTCCTTGAACGAAGGGATTTCGGGGGCCGGTTGAACCATTATCGAACCGACCGGAATAGTTTTGACCTTGTCCGCAAAAGCGGCGATTTCGGCTTCGGGGACATTGACCGCGGTAACGACCGCTTCAATCGTCCGCCCTTCCTTGACGGGGACGCGGACACGGGTTCCCAGGGCCAGGGGTTCTTCCGCGAAGTATGTATATTCCCGACCGGCGGGGTTCCCGTCCGCGGCGGCGTATTGAACTTTGACCAGTTCTTTATTCATAGGGTTTATATTCCTTTCCGTCGGTTTCGCGTTTCCAATTAAAGAATTCAAAATCAGCTCTCTGTCTGGAACTATATCGACCTTTCGCTGGATTGCCGTCCTTATTTATCATTGTACCAGCCAATTGGAATTTGTTATTTCCACGTCCAGCTTTAATTTCTTCGATTATAGCGCGGCGTCCTGATGTATTGACCATCATGTCGCCGACCTTGAAGGGGCAGGCAAGGTGTGCCAATTCCATTCGTTCGCCTTTGACTATATTTTCAAGCGAATGGATATGGGCTTCGTGTTCGTCGATTGACCTTGTAAGTTCCTGAATCCTATCCGTCATTTACCGTCCCCTTCCTGGGCGGCTTTCAATATAGCGTCCGTCCTGAAGAAGTCTTCCATGATTGATTCGACTTCGCGTTTGATTTGATTACCAATGAAGGCGATTGTTCCGGCGGTCGGCCTGGACATATAACCGAAGTGAACGACGCCTTCTTTATCCATGAAAGCGTTTTCGGGAAGGTCAAGCCCTATTGACTGGACGGCTTTCAATCCGCGGCCAGCGAAATAATGCCCCTTGTGACCATAGAAAGGATGGAAGCTAATTACCCAGGGCTTCCCATGTTGATTATCGCGGTCATAGAGAACTTTCACGTTCATTCCCAGGTCTTCGATAACCTTCCCTTCGTCCTTCAGGAATTCGACCGTATCGCCGGTCACACGAAGGACGACTGCTTCGCGCTGGTCTTTTCCGACTAGGATTACATTCGAGTTCGTCGCGCCAGATAATGCCTTGACCGCTTCTTCGATATTGGCTTTCAGGACTTCGACCGCGGCGGCCAGTTCGTTTCGCTTCTTTTCGATTTTATTCATTTTACTTCCTTTCGATTCTATAAATTTATGCGGGCCCAGGTGCGGGGCCCGCGTCCGTCCGTTCGTTATTCAGTTGTCGATTCAGTATCACCCTTCGTGATTCGACTGTCTATCAAAGATAGCATAAAGTAAAGCCCCTGTCAAGTCCCCTACACTAAAACAGGCAAAAGAAAACCCGCCGGTTGTTGTTCCGGCGGGCGGGCGTGTTATCCGGTTTTAGGTAGTGTATCATTTTGAAATTAACAATCGTGTTTAGCTGTTGACAATGCTTGAGCGGTTTGGTATCTTGAAAGTATGGCAAAGAAAAAAGAACACGATTTCGCAGTCAATGCTTTTAGAGTAGTACAAGAAGCTACTAAAGAAAAAGACCAAATAGAAGAGAAACCTCCTCAAACTGAAAATAAGAAAAACCCTAACGCAGTCGCATTAGGGCATCTGGGTGGTCTTAAAGGCGGTAAGGCACGGGCGAGTAAACTAACTCCCGAAAAGCGCAAAGAAATAGCTAAGTTAGCAGCCTATGCTAGATGGAAAAAGAAATAGACTAGTCTAATCCCATTTTCCGCCATTGGATATCATCGGTAAAATCAAGAGGTATTTGGATAGGTTCTTCATAAGAATGAATTCTGTTCCAATGGTCAGCATCATAAGTAAGTTGTAATCCATCATCAACCATTTGCTCACGCCTTGCTATAAGAGATTTTTGCATAGGTTCACGTGGGGCTTCGTCAATGTTAATCCAGAACATAGCTTGCCCAACTTTATAAGCGTGGTTTACACGATAGGGATGTCCAGTGACTTTATCAGTCTCAACTTCTTCGCGAGCAGCTTGCGTAAAATCACTAGCTAGACGGTCTAGGGGGTCTGTAGGTATTGGGAGTGGCCACCCTTTCTTGACAGCATATTCAGCAATTTTACGCATGTCAACTTGTAACTCACCAGTTTCAGATTTGTAGAGCTTAATGATTTGCTGCATTTCCTTGTGTTTTGATGTAGTATATCTCATATCCACCTCCAATTTTATGAAGCTGTTGGAGCTACATTACCCCAACCGTCAACAATAGCACTTGTAGTTATTAAGTTTCTTACTTTTACTAAATATTTGTTAAATAGTTCGTATCTTCCAGTTCTATGATGCAATTGACCAACAACTAATCCAGGATGAATATTTAGTGAACGTGCAAAGCCAATCATATCACGTTCTGTGAATATTGGTGATTTCCGCTCCATAAATTTGTCCATTGATTTTGATGGAACGCAAAATTCTGACGCTGCTAAATTTGCCATCTTTTCTTCTTTTGAAGTAGCATCATCAAGAGTTTCTACTAACTCGGTATCAAGCATTATTGCAGCCTGACCATGCCGCCTTAATACATGTTCTATTTCATGGCGAAGTACAAACCAAAAATTATCTATCCTGTCATGCCTCAAAGACATTGCAATTACGGGACGTTCATCATCAAGCCAAAGACATACTCCATCAATGTTAGCAGTTGGCAAAGATTCTACTAATACAAACCTTATACCACTTTCGGTTAAAATACGTGGCACTTTACGAATTTCTTGAGGCGAAAGTAAAAGTGATTGTAAGTTAGAAATCGCGTTTTTCACTGATGTCAAAGAATATTTTGGTGTAATTAGGTCGCTCGTAATTTGTTTTACTCGGTATAACCAAGCTAATTGTGTTGGTGTAACATCTCCAACTACAGCAGTTTTTTTAGCAGCGTGAGGGAGTATTTCAATTTCATTAATGTTCTTTACTCCAAAAAATTTCGTTAGTCCTGATTCAACAGTGGAAACATCACGGATATCGTTTGTTTTTATCCATCCACGCTTTACCATTTCTGTGACAGGCAATCCCCCAAATAGATGCGCACGTAAATTTCTCTCTGGGTCTGGTATTTGCGTTAATCGAGCTTTACCTAAATCGTATGATTTTTGTAATTCTAGAAATTTTTCCGCTGGTACATCAAATAAGTCTTGAAAAATCAATGCTAGTTCTGCTGTAACAGGGCGTTTATCAGCTATAAGACGATTTATTCCTGTTTCATCCATCCCAAGTACTACAGCCAACAATCTCTGATTCCAGTTTTTAGATTTAGTGAGGGCATCAAGCAGTTGACCGGGCGTACGAAATTCGTTAATATTCATCATAAACACATTATATTATAGTTTGCGCAATAAAGCAAACTGAACATGAAATTTACTGTTATTATACTTGACAATGCTTGAGCGGTATGCTATAATTTAGTCAATTAGAGTTAAGGATGAAGCCATGAATAAATTGAATTTAGAAAAACAAGCACAAATTATAAGCGTTCTCTGTGAGGGTAATTCAATCCGCAGTACTGCCAGAATAACTGAAACCGCAGTTAATACAGTAATAAAGCTGTTAAGAGAAGTTGGTAAGGCCTGCCTTGATTGCCAGAATACCATTATGATTAATCTCCCCTGCAAAAAACTACAATTCGATGAAATTTGGAGCTTTGTCTACTCTAAGGCTAAGAATGTACCTGATGAACATGAGGGTGAATTTGGTTATGGTGATGTTTGGACATTCACAGCGATAGATGCGGATACAAAACTAGTCCCCTCATGGTTAGTTGGAATGAGAAATGCTGATTGCGCTCTTGATTTTATAAATGACTTAAAAGCTAGGTTAGCTAACAGAATTCAACTGTCAACAGACGGTCACAAGATGTACTTAAACGCAGTAGAAAAGGTCTACGGCTCTGAAATAGATTATGCCCAACTAGTTAAACTATACGGCCAGGATTTGGAAACTGAGAAGCGTTACAGTCCTGCTAAATGCACTGGTGCTGAAAAACACATTATTCAAGGCAACCCTGATATGAAAGATGTATCGACAAGCTACGTTGAACGCCAGAACCTTTCAATGAGAATGGGAATGAGAAGATTCACCAGATTAACCAATGCCTTTTCTAAGAAACTTGAGAACCACGTGCTAGCCATCTCTCTCTATTTCATGCATTACAACTTTGTAAGGCCTCACAAGACCTTAGCTAATCCTTATCCTAGAACACCTGCTATGGCAGCCGGATTAACTAATCATGTTTGGTCTATTGAAGAAATTTTAAGATTATTAAAATGAAACTGATACACTACCCGGTTTTACGGTTTTTCATTAAATAGTTAAGAATCCAATTCAGGAAGACAAGTCCCATTAACCAGAAGAACCACATGAACCCGATTTCCGCCCAGTTGTCGGCGACGTTCGGCGCGCCTATCCAGGTATTGTTTATGATGATATACCGCGTCAATTCAGCCTGGGGATATATGGTCGCCAGGGCGACGGTTAATATGATTAAGAACTTCAATATCCTATTATTCAACATTTCGGTTCCCCCTTTCTTCCATTGAATAACCTATCATAATGTAAAGCCCCTGTCAAGTCCTATATTAAAAATCTGACGCGGCCGGTCGGATTATACCGGCGGGGACGGTCGTCGGTCATGCCGTCGATTACATGGCCGCTGGCGGGTATAAAAAGGGCCCCCCAGGGAAGCCCGTCCCCCAGGGGGCCGACCGAAAGGAAGTCCAGGGTCGAAAGCCCTGTCCCCTGTTAAGGGGCTTATTTGACTGGCCACCAGCCCAGGAATCCGCCCAGGTTATAAATTGCTAAAGCGATTACGAAGGCGACGCCGGTCAATAACCCGACCAGGCGGCCCTTCGGGACGTCCTTCAGGGGATTTCCTTTTTCAATCGTTCCATAAGTACCGGCCCCCATATTCCCGCTTTCCCCGTGAAAAGCCTTACAGCGGGCCGTTATCCAGGAAATGTTCTTCGCGTTATCCCGAACATCGACCGCCATTTTTTTGATTTCCGCGACTTCCCCGACCAGGCCGTTATCCTTCGTGTTCGGGGTTCCCAGGATGGTCGTTTCAAGTGATATAATACGGCCGTGTATATCCCAAATGGCTTCTTCGGTTGTCCGCGGCTTATTATCCGGCATGATTCCCCCTTTACATCACGACTAAATATACGGCGTTTCCTTGCCAGGTTTCCAGGACTTCTTCGATATTGTCGTTTTGCGGTTCGATAAAAATAACCCGTTCGTCTTCAGTAACGAAGACATTCAAGGCGTGAACATTCGTCCAGATAATCCCGAAGGCTAAATCCGACCAGCCAGGAATGCAAAATTGGCCCATAAGCCGGTAAGAAAAGTCGTCACAATCGAACGCTTCCGCTTCATATTTGTTCTTTTCAGTCGGGTCGTAATCCAGGAAGGTCTTCATATCAGCTTCGGAACATAGCCGGTAATCGCCGTCGGATAGATAGATATTACAGCCAGGGAACTTCGCTTGAAGGATTTCGCGAAGCCTGGCGTTTTCGATATGTTTCGTCGAAGTCGATACCGGAACCGTTGAAGCCTTTTTCCCGAAACACATAATGAAGTCTCCCTTCTAAGCTAACCTTGTAATCAAGCGCGGCGGATGTGTCGAAAGCGCGCTTCCGATTTCCGCCCATTCTTCGGACGCGGCCCCTGGGTCGTCGGCGTTAATGTCGCGGGTCGACCGTAACCCGAATCTGGTCGTTCCTTCCTTGACGATTGCGGCGATTCCTAAAGCGGATAATGGAATGACAAGCCAGCCGGATTTTGTAACCGACGCTTTTCCGAAGTCCAGCGAACAATCGCCCAGTAACCCGTAATCAGCCTGTTCGATGGGCGAAGTCACAATATCGCGGCTTGTAATCTGAAGCGACCAGGCGTTATCAACGGAAAATGAGTTCAAATAAAAAAGGACAAAGGCTTCGCTTATCGTATCTTCGGTCGCGATTTCAGAAGTATCGAATTCGATATAACCGCGTTCTATCCTGGCGGAAGTAAATATCGCGCCCGCGTATACCGTCCATTGGCCGATTTCCATTTCGTCGGGGTCGTCATTGACCGCGGCTTGACTGGCGGAAGCGGCGTCATGGCAATCGTCATAACTGGTTTCGTCGATATTGATTAAGTACCCGTCATGGTCCGGAATGAATATCCGGTATTGGTTCACTTCCCATAATTGCCAGGCCGTCAATAATCCGCCTTCGACGTCCCAGTCTTCGATAATACCTTCGATATGATAATCGTGGTCGATACCGGCCGGATTCGTTACCGAATCAAGCTGAAGCGTTATCCTGGTCTTCAGGTCGAAGCCGGTCGCTTTCGGATAAAGGTCGGTTTCAGAAGCTTCAGGTTTTATTGTGATTTTATGCGGCCGAAGTATCGAATCCTTATATCGCTGGACTTTAACGAAGCATTGATTAAAAGCGTCATATTCAGCCGCGATTCGCGAATCCGCCTTCGGAAGTACCCGCTGGCCTTGTTCGTCCTGAAGTGTCGTTTCCGCGTAACTTTGCTTCGTGATACCGTCGCCGGTAATCGTCGCCTGGTTATAAATGAATTTATCTTCGTCGGCTATTTGCGGGACGGAATACTTCGAATCGTTTCCGTCGTCCTTCAAAGTAGCCTGGGAAGTATTATATGGATTTGCCAGCATAGCCAGGGAATCAAGGAACGTCATAATACCGTCGTCCGCCTGGAAGATAACGCCGTCTTCAGCGTCGGCCGTCGCCTGAATTTCTTCCAGGGAACAAAGTCCATCGTCCCCGATGGTTAATTCAATAACGTCGACCTGGCCCGCGTCTATTGCCATTAACGCCGCCGGAAGGCCCCATTCCAGAAGAATATCGGTTATTCGGGTTCCGCTTTTGACCTGGGGAAACTTTTTCGCCTTCGCATTGTCGGCCATGTGATAAGTGTTCGCCAGGTTATTGACCAGTACAACCGAATTATATTCGGGAAGAATCATTTCAATCGTATTTATTTCGGCGTTAATATCATCATATATCTTTAACGACTGGCCGATAACGAGATTTTCGACACTATCCAGGTATATGACGTCGTTCCCCGCGGTCGCGTCCGCCTGAAGGGTCGGGTTCGCGTCGTATATCCTGGCCCTGGTTAAAGCCTTAAAGAAGTCGACGCATGGAACTTCAATATATCCGCCGACCGCCGCGTCCTTGTCCTGCCAGTCATGGGCGACGTCTTCAATAACGCCATAGAAGCGCGGTTGCGCGCTTCCGGCGTAGAAAAATTCAAGTTTGACCAGCGTCAACGGCTTAAAATAAGGATAAAGCGAACTTGAATCGTTCCCGCGCCAGAACCGGCCGTCGGTATTATCAAGGGTCAAAACAAGTTCGCCCGCTTCTATCCGGTCAAGTTCATGCATACGGCCGCGCCTGAAATGATAATGTTTCAAAAACGCCGAAATATCCGTCCAGGACGGGGCCGCGGTTTTGATTGATTGATTCAAAGCGATATTCAAGGTCGGAAGTTTAGTGAAATTGAATTCCGAAAATATAATAGCTTCATTGGCTATTATATAAACGCCGGAAAATTCCCCGTCTTCCGAAAATCCGAAGCCGTCGGTATCATCTATAAACGTAATAACGACAATAGATTCTTCTTCTGAAAAGGACGCGCTTTCCGTATCGTTTTTTGAAGCGACCGGCCCGACCAGATATTCAGCTTCGGAAAATATGCCGCTTTCGGTATCTGAAGGCATTTCGACCCCTTTAAGTTAAAGTCACGGTAACGGTAAACGTCCAGGTTCCGGCCGTTTTAGTCCCCAGGCTGGAAACTTTACGGTTCAAAACTCCAGTATCCTTCAGATATTCGACACAGATACACCATTCATTCCAGGCGAAGTTCGCTTCGCCCGCCCCGAAGCTGGCTTGTAATTGCCAGCTATAACTTGATTGTTTCGGATAGGTTGCTTCCATGTGGGCCCAGGCAAGATTGACCGCCGCTTGTAGCTTTGTTTGAGTAGCAACAACCGCCGCCGAACTATCCCCGACCCCTATCATGGCGTGGTCATTATCGTAATATTGATAGTCGGTTATATCGACAAGTAATCCTTGAAGCCCATACCATATCATTTCCTTTCCGGTATTTAATAGAAGATTGCCTTCACCTTCGATAACTTCGAACGGCTTGAACAATTTATGAAATTCTTCTTCCTTCCCGCGGAAGGGCGTAATATCTTCCTTGAACTTTTGAACCGACCATTTGACTTTCCATTTTACTAAATTATTCGTATCCATAATGCCCCCTTCTTAATAATGAATCCCGCTTGAACCGGAATTCCTATCCTGATTTTTTATGATTTCCCGCCGTGTCATTTCGGCGATTTGATTTTCGGTTACGACCGACCCCTGGACGTAATTATTAACGACCACGCCGGATGGTGTCGTCTTTGTTGCGTTCGAAATACCGTATCCGGCCCCGATACCAGCCGCCAGGCCGACGCCCAGTGTTACCCAACCGGCGGGCCCTGAAAGGGCTTTGACGATTGCTTGCATTATGGCGACCTTCTGAAGCGACGCCGCCAGGCTGGAAAGGTACGGCAACAAATGAATGATTGACGAAACGGTCAAGGAAACGGTTCCGGCAATCTGAAGGAAGTTACCGACCATCTTCGCCGCGGGGGAATCTATTTTTCCGATAAGATTTCCCATACTCGACATAGCCGCGCCCAGGGCGATTGTTTCATATCTGAAGCGACTGGCCGGAAGACGCGCGCTTTCGGTTGTATCACCATAGTTTTTGATTTCCGTCGCCGCGCCTTTAACACTCGAGCCGACAGCCGTCGTATTAGTGGCGGCCTGGGCGGTCATTTCTCCAAACTGTTTCAGTCCGGTCGATACTTCGTCCTTCCATTTCGCAACGACGACGACCGCGGCTTCATTCGCCATTATCGGCCCCCTTTCCCTTTTCTAGCCGGTTCCAGTAGCCCCATGCTGTAAAAAGAAGGGCTTTCCGGCCCCTGGCGGTATATTTCCCCGTCCTGGGGATTGTTGTTGATTATGGTTCGTTTTACGGTTGCCATGTCCCGCCTTCTTCAGCGACCCGTTTTACGCCCTTATAAATCATAATTCCTTCAACCGTTCTTTGCGGAAGCCGGTCAAGGACTTCGGGCGATAATCCTGTTTCGCATATCAACATCGGTTCTTCCAGTTCTGGCGGCAAGCGGTAACGGTTCGGTATCTTTAGGGCCTTGAAAAGCCCTTCCCCTAGTTCCCGCCGCCGCTTTCTGGTAAAGGGCCTTGATTCCCGAATACCATGTTGACGGCTTCGATAATCTTCCCGTAAACGGCTTCGTCCAGTCCGTCGATTGTGGCCTGGTTAATGGGCCCCAGTGACCAGGACTTGACTTGTCCCAGGATGATTATATCGTTCACGGCGTCAAAGTCGAACGTATCGACCGGAAGTTCGACCGTGTATCCGCCTTCGACTTTTGCGTGGCCTTCAGCGTTGACGACGACCTTTGGGGTTCCCTGGCCATCCTGGGCCTTCGCGAACGGCCGGACATAAGCGTTAATCGCCCGTTGCGTACCATGTCGAAGGTCGACGTAAAATTCGAAGAACGGCCGCTTCCTTAAAATATTCCAGGTCGGGCCGTCGTCCAGATAGATTCGCTTCGTTGCTTCGATATTCATTTTCATTCCTTTCGGTATATACTAAAGTTCTATTAAACGCGCGACCGGCTATTCGCCCTCAAGGTGAAAGTCGCCCCGACCAGGCTTCCGACCGCGGTCTTCGGCTGATAATTTTCAATCAAGCTGGTTCCGGTGTATTTTTTGCCGGACGCCCCCCGCGGCCAGTATTCCCAGGTTCGCGCGGTCACATCATCCAGAAGCGGCCCCAGGACGGTATCGGTTCCGACCAGGGCGTCTTCGGAATATAGAAGTTCGACGTCGATACTTGTTTGGCCGATACCCTTGAAGGTTTGTTCATGTGTTTGGCCCAGGGTCGTTTTATCGTGCATTTTATTACCGAAATGCGGCGTTATATTGACGACATACGCGCTTAAATCACGTAATTCGCCGCCGGTGTCCGTAATCTTCAGGACTGATAATTCGCTATCGTAAAAATCCATGATTCCCCCTTTAGTCGCCGGATACAAAGGCGACGATTTTATTTCCCAATTTATCGGCTATATCCTGGACGCCAGGCATTAACCGTTGTATGACTGGCAAGTGATAAGGATTCGGGGCGGCGGGCCCGACGGACTTCCTGAAGAATTCTTCGCCCCCGATAAAGAAGTGAAGGGCTTTCGCCTTCTTTGCGAAGACCGGCCCGCGTCCGTTCCGAACAATCCAGCCGTAAAAAACGCCCAGGACGGACTTCGCCGCCTGGCGTATTTCCAGCCGTTGATTTTCAGGGCCGCCCAGGATTTGAAAGACGGTCGACCTGGCAAGCTTACCCTTACGCCGCGGGGTCGCTTCCGCCAGGGGGCCGGTTCCGGCCGCCGGTACGAATAACCGGCCGACGTCCCGAAGGGCTTCGTTGAACATAATGAAAAGTTCGGTATCGGAAATTTTACTTATCCGGCCCGAAAGTTCATTCAAGCCGTGAACTTCGATTTCGATTCGTTCCATTATTCCAGCCTTCCAGGATTGACGATTTCCAGGATATTCAGGACATGGCGTTTCCCGCGGTAGACGCCTTTTCGTTCGGTCATATAATCCGCCGCGCGGCCAGTGACCAGGTCGGCCCGCTGGACGCCGGACGTACCATTCAGGCGGGGATAATTCCCCAGTATGTCAATAACCTTTTGAGTTTCGACCGCGATTCGTTCGTCCAGTTCGGCCAGTTCCCCGCGCCAGGGAACCAGGACGTCGACGTTATATACCCAGTTGACCCGTTCGGCTTTTATGGTTATTTGTTCCTTTGAATGCGAATTATAAGATATGACGACGATTCGCGCCAGGCCTTTTCCTATCGGCCGCCGGTCGTAAAGCTTGCAATTATCGAAATTGAAGTCTTCGTGCTTCTTTATCGTTTCCAGGATTCCATTTTCGACCGTTGTTTGAGACATAGTTCCCCTTAATCGTCGTCGTCTTCGTCCGAAGAATTGACGTTCGTCGTATTGCCTGGATATTGACCCATGCCGCGGGTAAATATCGGCTTCTTTTCGTTGCCGTCGGCGTCCTGGGCGGAACCGGCGTATATGTTCGCCAGGCGGTCTTCCCGCATACCAGCCCGAATCCGATGTTCCCGTATCGTCTTCAGCGCGGACTTGAACTTTATCGAATATACCGTCGCCCTGGTTTCGCCGATTTGTTCGACTTCTTCGTCGGGATTATAACCGTTCGCCGGAACCGACGCCAGTATAACCGCGGCGGCCCCGTGTGCGTTCGCGGCTTTCAGGAAAGCGAAGGCGGTCGGGTAATCGGTCGAAGATACCGGAACCGTATATCCGGCAACGTCCAGGGCGTTATTCAATTCCGCGGCCGCGTCGTCCAGTTCGCTTTCGACCTGGGCCAGCGTCGGAACTGTATCGACATTGAATTCACGTTCCGGCACTATATCGCCGATAAGTTTTTCGATGTCTTCATGTTCGGCGTATGTATTCGCTGATATTACCATGACAAGCCCCCTTATCCGCTTTCGGTTACGATTACTTTGAATCCTTTGAAGGATTCGACCGCGATTCCGGCTTTTGATAATTCAATTTCGCCTTCATATTCGCCCGCCGTAGCCAGGTCGCCGTCCAGGATATAATAACGGACGATTCCAGCCGCGGCGTCGACGATAACGCAATCCCCTTCAACGATTAAAACGCCAGGCGTTCCGGCTTCCCATACCTTGAATTTCACAGTATATCCGGTCGGATTATATACGTTCTTCGCGGCGTCGGTTAATGTGAAATCAATCGCGTAACCGAAATCGCCCTGGGGTATCGTTATATCCTTCATAATGTGTCCGTCCTTAAAGTAATATTCCGGCGGTTCAATTCAAGTTCCAGATTCCGGCGATTCAGTTGTAAGGTCATATAGAGTAAACGAAGTATGACTATTCCAGAAGAATCAGCCAGTTTTAGACCTTCGACCCTGGCGATAATCGCTTCCATTTCAGCGATAACGGTATCGGCCAGCGTGATTCCGTCCGTTACTGATAACGGGGCGACCATCGTTTGAGATTCCGCCGACCCTATTTCCAGTCCGTCGGTTCTGGACAAAGCGGCCAGGAATCCGACCAGGGCCGCGTCGCTTAATTTGACGCCGTCCGTTCGTAATACTTCAGCCAGGGATTCAATCAAGCGCGCCCCGTCTATTTTGACGCCGTCGGTAACGGTCGGAAATGCGGCCATATTCGCGGCGTTCGAACTTCCGACCTTCAGTCCTTCGTTCAAAGCCTTAAAGTAAGCAATAGCAATTACAGCTAAACTATTAAGGGCCAGGGCTTCCGTCCTGGTTACTTCCGAAGTCGACGGGCCGGTCGACGTACCGGCGGCCTTGACCCCGTCCGTTCTGGATACCGAAGCCGCCATTGAAGCGGTACGCGACCCGCCGACTTTCAAGCCGTCGGTCGCGGATAAATTAAAAACTTCAACCCCCGTAGCATAGATACTGTTCGTGTGACCGGCAAAGGCAGAATATGTTTGCTCTCCCGCACCGAACTGGTCGCCGGCTTTATAAGGTAAACCTGTATAACCTGTAGCAGCTGATTCTATCGTCCCGCTGGTAAAAAATGACCCCAGAAAATCACCCGTAATTACATCACAATTCAAGCCAGTAAAAGTTTGTACGGAACCAGAAGATACATTACCTATTGCCTCATAGTCTCTTGACGTATAAGTGGTTCCGCTTCCTTGAAATGTTCCGCCTTTAACACCCGTGGCGGTTGATACGAACCAGAATTGAAACGTATTAAGATAACCGTCGGCGTTCGCAGGATTATCAAGGCATATCATAGTATAAGGCGCGCCTTCAAGTGCCGCCCTATCGGTCGCCCCAGGCCCGACGTCGATTGATTGTTTCGTAACGAATAACGCTTTACCATCGGACGGAAGTAATAAGGACACGCCGCCGACCATTCGGTCGATATAGTTCTTCGTATCCTTGTCAAAACTTGTATGTCTTTTACCGGAAAGCGTCGTCTTTCCCCTGGCGTATGGGCTTATCAAGTGGGCATGTAAATGGGGGTCATTAGTAAGCGGGGCGGACATGATGTTATCAATGGTCGCCAATACATCCGGCGTATAGACGTCGGATATGAATTCTTCCAGAAGTTTCGCCGTGATATTTTCGTCGACGCCAACGAAAATGGACAAACAGGGGTTCAGTTGCCAGATATGCGGAAGTCCAGCCAGCCAGCTTTCAAAATTTTCACGGTCGACCGGCTGGCCTTGTTCGTCGGTCGGGCCAGGATACCCGCCTTCAGGGACAACGGGAACAAAGACATGATTTCGGGCGTAACTCTTTTCAAAGGTTTCGGGGATTAAATCAAGCCTGATTTTGTCCTGGCCTTTATGATTTCCGGTTCCCGATATATTGACTTTTATTCGCATTTCGACCGGCCTTTCGGTTGTTCGTTATCCGGCGTCGGCTGAAGTAACGGTATATGTAAGGTTGACGACATTCCCACTGATAACAGGTTGCGCGGTTCCGAACTTGCCAGCGCAAAGAAGTTTCCCGCCGCCCGCGGCGTCGCCCTTCGTTGAAGCGTCCGTCCCGCCGCCGACCAGCGCGGCCCCGTACCAGGTCTTTGAAGCGTTCGCCGTGAAGACCGCTTTGTTCGCGCTATTCGTGGTCGACTTCGCCGTTGAATTCGCTTCGACGTATTCGGGGCGTGTCGCTTCAGCGTATGCCGTGGATTCCGTGAATTCAGGAACGGCGTATGTTTCGCCGCCGTCCGGCGTATAGTCGTCTTCGAATAGTAAACAATACCAGGGCGATATTTGAGTTTCGCCATGAAGGACGGCGTTAAGGAAATGATTCAATCCCTGGTCGGTGATGATATTATCACATTCCGCCTTCGAAATAAGCTGGCGCGGCATAAACCGGCCGCCCGCGTCGCGGAACCGTTTCCCCGTCAAGGGGTCGCGGGAATCGAATACTTCCATAAGAAAATGACCCTTGAATTTTCCGCCATGTTTAACGATTGTATTTTCCATGATTCCCCCTTTTTTAGCCGTATTCCGGCCGGTATTTAATTGTATTCGTGAAGCCCGACGTAGAAGTCCAGGGTTACGGAATCCGAAGCGTTTTTGACCTTTGCCCATATCTTCGTCCCGACCGGAACGGGTATCATACGAAGGTCACACGGGGCCCCCCGACCGTTCGCCGCTTCCCGTATGTAAACACTATCTGTATAATGGCCCAGGGCTTCTTCAACGTCGGGGTCGTCGCCGGTTCCATAAATGAATCGGATAATATAAGTCGTCGCCGCCGTGGTTTCGACGATTAGTAACCGATGAAGGTCGAATTCCTTTTTCCCCGTCCGGTTCGGCGTATCCGTTGAACCCAGGACTTTGACCGCGGTTCCGAAGTCGTTGTCGCCGCTTACTGCCTGAAACGCGGAAAGTAAAGCTTCAGTCGCCCAGTTCGTCCCCGACTGGTCAACCGATTTTCCGAACCAGCGTTCGAGATTGTGGTCATGTTCAATCGCGTGTATAATTTCGCTTCGTTTCATGTCGCCCCCTTATATTCCGAAAGTAAGATTCGCGAAGACGGTTACGGATTCGAACGGGTCGTCGTCCGGTACGACGGCATACGCCAGGCGAAGAAGGAAGAAGGGGAAAGCGTAACCGAACCAGGCGTCATCATATTGACCGGCCGCGTCAACCGCGCCCGTGTCAATCTGATATGTTCCAGGGTCGCCGACTTCGCCGTCCTTTTCGTGCATTCCGTAAAGCGTCCAGGTTAATTCCTTGTTCGGGGCGTTATGGATGTCGATTTGCGGACATGACTTTCCCCTTCCCTGGAAAACGAAATCATGGTTATCGGTATCGTCGCCGACAAAGGAACCTGTTTGATGGTTTGGGGAAATAGCCTGGCGGTAATGGACGTCAAGGTTGTCAAGTGGTGATAAAGATTCTATGGTCATTTTGCCCCCCTTAAAGGTTATTACTTATCGCGGCCAGGTCGGGCCGCCTTATTGATTAAGGGGCCCCCAGGTATGTTCCCAGGGGCCCCGAGGTTCTATGTTTCCAGAAGTTTCGGGTCGTCGTTGCCGCATTTCGGACAATCGTCGAACGGATTGTCGACGGGCGTCCCGCATGAAGTACAAACGAACTCCTGGTCGCCTTTGTCTTTTGCCGGTTTTTTAACTTTGTCGTTCATAGATTATTAACCTTTCACTTTCGAGATTGATTCAGGTTACGCGGCCGGTATTAGAACGGTTAAGCCGTTCGGGGCGGTCGTCGCGACGATGGAAGCATAATTTCCCATGAATACGTCGCCGCTGGCCGGTTGATATGTCGCCAGGTTATAGGTTCCGCCCAGGGTGCAACGGGTCATTACGTTGTCTCCGCTATTCGTGCCGGACAAGTCAACCGCCTGGACTGTGACCGTTCCAGGGAAGGTTCCGTCGGCCGCCAAGCCGACGATACAATGGATGTTATCTTCCAGCCGACACATACGGCCGATAATAGCAATATCAGCCAGGCATGAATTAAAAGTATTACCTTTGATAATCCAGGCCCCCGCCAGGCTTGCCGAATATATCGCGCAACCGTATGTCGCCGTGTTCATATAAAGGAATTCGTTATCCAGAATCTTAATATTCGAAAGGTTCGCCGCGGCGTATATCGCTTTGTATGAACCCGCTTGACCCTGGAACCGGCAATTCTTAATGATTGCATAGTCGGAACCCGTGGCCAGGTGAACGGCTGAAGGAATCCCGCTGGTCGTATAGATTACCGGCTTGAATTTGATATTTTCGACCCGACAATTCGCGGCCGATAACTTCAAACAGAAGGAAGCGGCGACGGTCGGGGCCGTCCAGGTTGCCATTACAGGGCCGGTTCCGACGCCGACAAAGGTTACGCCAGCCAGCGAACACGTTACGGCTTCGTTGAAGCTTCCCTTTAGAGCGATAACGTCGCCAGCGGCGGCCAGGGCGACCGCCTGGGCGATTGTTTCCTTCGGTTGCGACCAGGACTTGCCGGACTTGCCAGTTGACCCGTTCACTGAATCGACATACCATATATTGCCGGAATCCTGGATTCCCAGGCCGATATATTGATTCGCGCGAATAAGGTCGAATGAATGTTCCCCCCTATATCTAATCATTTCGCTTTGTCCTTTCCTTTGTGAAACGATTTCGGGGGCCCCGTTAAAATTCCAGGGCCCCCGCTTTGATTAGCTGATTACGTTACCGAACCAGGCCCCCAGGTCGGTTCCCGTGACCTTGAAGTCGAAAGCGTGTTTCGCCTTCAGGAAGTCGCGGTCGCGGTCGTCCTGAACGGTCGGCCGGATTGATATATCAAGGCCAGACCCGTCGATGTCCCACACGAAGGTATAACCGGCGGAAGGTTCGTCAATGGCGGGGGCGGGCGCGACGTAAATCAAAAGCGCGTGTTTCCCCCAAACGAACGCCTGGGTCGCGGCGGCGGCCCCTTCAAGGCTTGTCCGTTGAATAGCGTTGCCGATTAAAAGCTTTTCGACATCCAGGGCTTTCGCGACCTGGTCTTCGGTTAATATGGCGTTGCCGGTGTATTTATATAAGTCCAGAAGAATCGGATGGCGGCGAAGTTTGGCCCATACCTGGCGACCGATTACAAGGGTATTCGGAAGGGCCCCTGTTTCACCCAGGATTATATCCTTATAAGCGTCGATGTCTTCCTGGGGATTCGAATTATCGTAATCGTCCCAGGCGACGAAATCCGCGCCGACCGTCGGGTTATTGTCCCATATACCAGTCACGAAGACGCCGGACGCCAGTTGAATTTCGCGGTTAAGCATGAACTGGCTTGCCAGCCATGCCGCGCCCTTCTTTTCGAGTTTGACCGCGGCGTCGGCATTTTTCATATTTTCCCAGGGTATAGGATAACCCAGGTGATAGATGTCGGCGTAATATTCGTCATTTGAAAGCTTAATCCGGCCTTCGGGATAAGTGTCGCCAGGTGTCCGCTTTTCGACCTGGTTCGTGAATTCGGAACCCTTGTCCCATACGAAGTATTTGTCGGATTGTTTCGCGACTGAAACGGCGGGGAAGACCTGGTCGCCGATGTATGACTTGTTTTTGTATCCGATTGCTATTTCGGATAATGCGGCGTCGATATGGACGTCGCCGGTTGTCGGATTGCCGAATTCACGCCGCCGTGAACCGGCTACGCCCCCGCCCATAACCATTAAAAGCGGAAGGGCCAGGATAAAGACTATAAGATTCCAGAATCTTTTCATTTTCTTCATTTTCCTTTCAAATAATCCTGGGCGAACCCAGGTTATTCTTCGCCCCTATCCTGGGTCGCGAAGTTGACGATTGCGTTCGCGTATTGACCGTCGTCGCCCGAAGATTCGATACACTGGCCGCAACCGTAGGAAGTCGTATCGGTGTCGGGGTCGAAGACCATAGCTTTTCCGCCGTTGGCAATACGGATTTTATTTCCGTATGTTATGGCTTCGCCTGAAACGACCGGCGTCCGGCCGATAACCATTACTTCGGCCATCTGGCCCGCTTCGGGCTTGTTCAGAAGAATGCCGATACAAACGTCGGTATCGGCGGTCGGAAGAATGACCGTCCGGTTCGCGGAAAGTTTAACCGCGTAATACTGTTTCAGGTGAAGGTCATTCGTGGAAATAAAGCTTTCGGTTAATACCGGCTTTGAATTCATACCCATGTTCTTTGTACCTCTCTCTCTTAAAAAATACCGACGCGGTTATTTACGCCGCGCGAACCATAAGTCCGGCTTCGCGGTCGATACGGCGTCGATTGCTTCAGCTTTGGATTTTCCAGGGTTATCTTTTTGATACTTTGCGACTTCATTGTCGAAATCGGTCGCTTCCTGGACGCGGGACGTTCCCCGCGTCAAAAGGGCTTCAGCGGCCAGCTTGTTCGTTTCTTCGAAAGCGGCGAATTGGGTATTCGCGAAGTCTTCGCCAGCTTTTTCTTCCGCTTCGACCAGCTTCTTCGCGTAATCTTCGGGCTTGCCAGGAATCGCGGTGAAGGCGGCCGTTTTCGCTTGCCATTTACTGAAAAGCGTTTGACCGTTGACCTTCTTCTGAAGGTCGGCGATTGTCGCCTGGGCCGCTTTCAGTTCGGCGGACATAGCCCCCGCCATAGGCGCGGCGGCCGGTGCTTCGACGGGCGGGACTTCCCCTTGAACCGCCTTCAGTAATTCGGCAATTTTCGCCAGGCATTCTTCTTCAGTGGCCGCTTCGCCCAGTCCCAGGGCCGCGGCAAGTTTCGTTAAATCCATGATGATACCGTCCTTTTCAAAATTCCCGTCTTTGTTGTCGGGCGACGGGTTCGCCCCTGGCGCGGATTCGTCGGTTTTACCGACCAGCTTTTCAATCATGTCGCCCAGGGCGGCAAAGGCCGCCTTGACCTTGTTCTTCAAGGAAGGGAAATCGCTTTCCTTTGAAAACGATAATTCCCTGGCCCCTTCGCGCTTCGAAAACGCGAAGACGCGGGCGGATTCAAGTTTCGCTTTGTCGACGGCTGGTTCTTCCGCGCCCAGTAAAGCGACGCCGGTTATGACCGGCCCGAAGTCCCCGACGCGGTCTTCTACTTCAACCGATACCGCGCTATATTGGCCGCCTTCAACCAGGTCGGCGATTGTTTCGGGGATTTTATCAAAGCCCGCAATCAATAAGGTTCCCCTGTGTTCCAGGGAAATCATATCGCCCAATTTTATCGCCCCGTGTCCGTCTTCGCCGGTTAGCACTTCGACCGGAACGCCCAGGGCTTCAGCTATCTTCCGGTTGAACTTATCGGACGTATGTCCGCATTTAAGAGGAACGACCAGGGGAACGCCGCCCTTGAAAGCGGCGACCATGTTGTCCAGGTCTTCCGCCGACCAGGTTCGAGTTTCGCCGGAAGAATCCGTCCATTCCCCTTCGCTGAAGATTACAGCCCCCTTGATTGACTTCAGCTTCGGGGCCTGGAACTGTTTAATCCAGCCCTGGCGCGTGAATTCGAATCCGGCTTCCTTCGCGGCATTGTTCGCCATTTCGAACGCTTCGGCTTCGGACTTCTTCGATACCAGGGCGGCTTCGTATGTATTGAACCAAGCGTCCGGCCATTGTCCGGCCATGTCCGCCGGTAATTGACCATGAATCCGGTTTTCCAGGAAGCCGCAATAAGCTTCAGGGTTACGTTTATCCTGGTTAGCCAGGACACAAGCCTTAAAATCTGGATATGGGCCCAGTGGTGACATAATTATTCCCCTTCCCCTGGATTTGTTCGGGTATCCAGGATTGCGTTATATGACCGCCGGACATTAAAAGAATAGTCCCGCAACGGGGACATTTGAAGAATGACTGGTTCCCCATGCCGCGGGATAATTCCTTCAGTGGTTCCATTTCGCTTTTGCAATTAGAACATTCCACTTTCCGGCCCCCAAATAAAAAAAGACCCCGACGACGGTTATTCCGTCAATTGGGGTCGTTCGGGCCAACAATTCGGGCGGTCAAGCCGCCGGATATTCGCTTGTTAAACCATAGCGGGGAAGGGAAGTTTATTCGGCCGCTTGTATTTTCCTTCCCCTTTTGCCGCGGCCGTCGGCGTTCTCTATATTTTAGCGGCTTGTTCCGGCTATTGCCACGCCAGGGATTATTCGTCCCCCGCCGCTTTGCGTATCTTCTTTGACTAAAGAATAGCCCCTGTTTTGTAATTTGTCAATAAGGGCCTGGTCGGGAAGATAGTCCAGGACTTCGCGAAGCGGTATTACGGCGATATGGTGTTCGCCATGCCGCCGGTCTTTAACGACGATACGGTCGCCGTTGATTTCCGCCAGCTTTTCCGTCCCATGACAATCGCAATATACAACCTTCCCGTTAATCGTCATATACGCCCCGCTTCCATTTCCCTTCGCGAAATACTTCCAAATGACAACGGCAATTCCCGCGGCAAGTGACCATTCCGGCCGGAACCGTTTTAAGCGTCGACCAGCCCCCAGGATAATCGCCCGCCAGTTCGGGACAACCGAAGAAGTCCCCATTATGGGAGCAATGTTCAGCCATAGGGTCAAGTACCCATCGGACGGGTTCGACGTCAAGGCCCTGGGCGCGGCGTTCGTCTTCGCGGATTCCCCCCAGGCCCTTTTGAACTTCGAAGATTGCGACCCAGTACCCGCCGGAATATTGCGCGACCGAAGACCTGGTCGAAGTGAAATATTCATTCAAGGCGGGGCCGCTGGCGACCGCCCCGATTGCTAAAGCCAATGTTAATTTACCATGTATCGCGGGAATCAAGTTATCGTGAATCAGGGCCAGATTATCGGCGACCTGGCGGCTTCGTATCTTTTGAATCGCTGGAAGTTCGGCCCGTGATTTCGCCGATATGCGGACGGCGGCGTTGATACCGGCGGCTTGAATATCGGAAAGCCGCCTTTCCAAATTCGGCATTTCCCCGTCAAGGTATTCGGAAAGTTGGCCGGTCGTATTGCCGCTATTGAACTTTGCGCGAAGACCGCGCTTTACTTCGGCCGACCAGCGGTCGAAGGCTTCGACAAGCTTCTTTTGTTGCCGGTTCGTCGCTTCTTCCCAGGAACCGACGGCCGGACGTTGTTTTTGACCGGCCCGCGGTCGGGCGGCGAAATGTAACCGGCGGTTGACCATTCGAACGAATCCTTTCTTATGTGCGGCATGGCGCGCCCCCAGGTGAACCGGAAGGCGTTCCGACGCGAACCAGGCGTCCAGATGGTCAATAGAAAAGCCTTGATTCATTTCCAGGGTCGGACGTGGTTCGTCTTGAAGATATTTTAGGGTCAAATGCGGCTTGTATTCATAATCTTTTGAATATTGGATTCCAGCATTATCGAAGGCGTCAGCCAGGGCTTTTCGGTATTGGAGTAATTCAGAACATTCGACTAACGCGACCAGCGGCCGTTCTTCGTTTTCTTCGAAGACTTCCGTTCCAGTCAAGCGGATATAGAAGGGATTGAATAATCGACCCAAGTCGGAAGAAAGTCCGATAATCTGGCGACGATGTTCCGCGGGAATGTCCGCGGCGTCGTAAAAGTAAAAGACGGTAATATGAAGACCGTCCGGCGATTCCCCGCCAGGAAGGGCGACCTTCGCGGCGACGTCCGGCGGAACCGTGACCGCCAGCATAGCCCCGTTATGGTTCGCTTCGTATTTAAGCTTCATTTTTTACTTTTCGTCCCCCTGGTTAATATTATCCAGCATATCCGAAGTTTAGTCGGAAACGGAAGGGACTTGATTTCCGCGTAAAATTCCCGAAGGTCGCGGCGTCCTATTTGCCGAAGCTTCTTCGATGTTCTTCCATTCACTTCTTTTCCCCCGCTTTCGCCGCCGCCTTCGCTTGAATCCCCAAGTCGTCGACCTTCTTTTCCAGTCCCAGGATACCAGGGAAGGCCGGTTGTTCCGGCGTCCTGGGAAGACCGCGGGCGTCGTCGGGAAGGTCGGGAAGGTCGGTTATCGAACGAATATGGTCTTCGTCGGCGTCGGTCGGCGTGATAACGCCGGTACGGACGCCCGTATCGAATATGTCCATTAAGCCGCCCAGGTCGGGCTTGCCTGGCTTTTCCCATACTATTGTCGGGTATCCTGAAATCCCAGGCCATTGATTGAACCGGAAAAGGTACGGGACAAGTTGAAGGTTCCATGTTTCCAGAATCGACCTTTGAACGGCTTCAAGGGCCAGCGCGAAAAAGTCCTGAGAACCTTTGACCAGGGATTGCGTACCGACTTCGCCCATACCCAGGATAATAAACTGGGCGAAGAATCTCATTAAGGTTATTTTATGCCAGCGGTCGATTATCTGATTAACGTCGTATGCTTTTTGACCGCTACTATACGGGCTTACTTCAATCCCTTCGGGAAGAATCAGATACGCTTCTTCGTCTTGACGAAGGCCTTTCATAGCGGCCTTCAGGTCTTCCTTATCCTGGGTCGAATACGTTCCTTCGCCCAGTTTAGCAATCGGCATTCCCCCGACGTCGCGTTCGACGCCGATTCCTTCCAGGTCTTCCAGATTGCGGGCGAATTTGTATGGACGGTATAGGGCGCGTAATACCGAATGACCCTGGGGATTTCCCTTCCGGCCCCTGTATTTGAAATGAAGGCATTTTGAAATTGGAATATGATATATTCCGTTATAATTCGGGTCGACCTGAATAAATTCGACCAGCTTGTCTTTTTCGATAGGGTCATATACCCAGGAAGACAAAGTTTCCTGGCCGCGCGGGTCGACGTTCTTCAGCCATAACCGGCCATCGGTTCTTTTGTCCAGAACGATTTCCCCCAGGGCGAAGCCGAAGTCCAGTTCTTCCAGGGCGTCTTCAGTATGTGAATTCCACGTTTGACCGACCATATGATTCATGTTTTCCCAAAGCCATTCGGCCGCGGCTTTGTCCTGGTCGGTTCCGGCGGGATGTTCTTCGACATCGAAGCTGGCGGCCAGAAGGGGAAGTTTTATCGCGTCCAGAAGGGCCCCGACAACGGGTTCGTCCCGCATTTCCAGATATAGTTTGACTTCGCTTTGCCAGTTACGGATTGCGTTTAAGTATTCTTCCTGTATCCGGCCGCCCATGTTCTTCAGGCCCTTTACGCCGATAATCCGGTTCGCCTGGTTTCCGGTTGCCTGGGGGAACGGGCGCGCGCCCCTACTAACAAAAGACCGCCCATTATTCGGGCGGCTGGAATTATGGCGGCGGTTTTGATTCTGCCCTGGTTTGTCCATGTCTTCAAGTCCTTTCGACAATAGATTCGGGCTTTTATCCGAACTATATATTAAATTTTCCATTGTGTCAATATGACGTCATGGAAAGCGCAATCGTGAATCACTTCCAGCGGGATTTCTTTTCCCCGACTTCGGCGACAATCCGCTGGCCGGATAAATGGGGCTTCAGGTAACGCAATCCATGAACCAGGACGTCGACAATATCGTCATGGGCCCCGTTCGGGAAGGCCCCGACTTCCTGAAGAAAATCGGCCAGCCAGGGCGCGACCAGCGGGACGAAGACCAGGCCCGCTTCCAGTATGCCGGTTACGGTATGGGCCCGCGTGACTTTGTCTTCGCCGGAATTGACCGTTATCGCTTTAATCGGGATACCGGCGTCCGCGCGGACTTGTTGAATCAATGATATACCGGACGCCTTATCTTCGACCAGGACGCGGTCGGGGTTCCATTTATGATAATACGCTTTACAGAAGCGAACCAGTTCGGGGAATTCGACCCGCTTCACGAATAGGTCAAGGATATAATAACGGGTTGGATTGAACGCTTCGCCCAGGGTCAAACATGCCGTCCGGTCGTTCCGTTGCGCTTCTTTGAAGGCCGTATCCCATATCTGAATCAGGCGCGAAAAATGAAGGTCGCCCTTTTCCGTCCTGGGAAGGTTCCGGTCTTCGTATGATTTGAACCACGCGGTCTTTATAATGCCGCCGCCTTCCGGCGTCGGTTTCCCGCGATACTGGGCCGACCACCAGAACGGGCCGGACGCGACCCGTTGCTTCTTCAGGGCCGGTTCGTCGTATCGTTCGGGACAAAGGGCTTCCCCAGGTTTCCGGCCTATCGGGTCGTTGTCTTCCGCCAGGGCCGGAAGGTTAATCACTTCCCAGTTATCCGGCGAAACATCCTTTTCGGGAATCGCCGCTTGTCCTTCGTCTTCCGGCGGGTTTCCTAAAAGACAACCGGCCAGGTCTTGTTCATGCCAGCGGGTCATAATGACGATAATCGACCCGCCTGGGGCCAGCCTGGTTCGGCATACCGACCGATACCAGTTCCAGTTCCGCTTCCGGTAAACGGCCGACAAAGCTTCGGCGTCGTTCTTCACGGGGTCGTCAATGATAATAAGGTCGAAGCCGCGTCCGGTAAAGGGGCCCCCGATACCGGCGACATACATTCCGCCGCCGTAACCGGAAAGCCGCCAGCGACCTTTCGCTTTCGTATCCTGGGTCAAACGAAGGCCCAGTTCTTCGGAATTTTCGGTTATGGTATCTTTGCACTTCCCGCCCCATTCCGACGCGTATCCCATTTCATACGAAGCGAAGCCGACCTTCTTCCAGGGGAACTTCTTCAGGAACCAAACGACAAGCCAGTGGGACATCAGTTCGGACTTGCCATGTTGCGGCGGAAGGTTGTAAATTTTGAAACACTGGCGTTCGGCAACCTGGGCGGCGTCGGCGGCCAGGAAATCGATATAATTCCAGCGTTGATAATGACCGGCGGACAAGTGGGCCCCCAGGGTCGCGGGCGTCCGCGTCCAGTTCGATTCGTCTTCGCGCTGGTTCGCGTCGGCGGCGACGGAAGCGTCCTTGAAAAAGTAAGGCGTTCGAGTTATCATAAAATCCCTTTACGTTTCGCAATATCCAGGGCCAGCCATACGTTCAACGAAACGTCCCCGTCCGGTACTTTGTCCCTTTTCTTTGAATTACATATCCGGCATAGCGTTTGAAGGTTCCAGGTTTCCGTCTTCCCGCCCCTGGCGACGGGGACGATATGGTCGACGGCCAGTTCCCCGAAGTCCGGTAATTCGATACCATGTCGATTCGTTTTAATCGGTTTGACGCCGCATTCCTGGCAAGTGAACCCGTCGCGAATAAAGACGATACGCTTCCAGCGCGGAACCGTCCACCAATAATTGAAATAAGCGTTCGCACAAGCGCGGGACTTATGTTCCAGCGGGTCGCCCTGGTTCAATATGACCGCCGGACAAAAGCGGCGGTGTGTCTTCGGAAGGGGCGTTCCGCACCAGTTACAGAACCCAGGCGGCGACAATTCTATATAGTCCGGCATTTTCGTATCATTCGGCCCTTTAATATACCGGCGTTTTTCAGCTTGAAGACGTTGCTTCTTTGCCTTTTCGTTTTCCCAGGGATATAACGGCGACGGGTCTTCGCCAATAATCAGGTTTTCAATGATGGTTCGAATATCCAGCCAGTAACGCATAAACCGCGGGGCCTTCGCGTCATGGAAACGTCTATGGGCCCAGGTGTGCATTTTATTAAGCCGTTTCGCGCTTCGGGATTTCATTTTCGCCGCCTTCCGAATTGCCGGTTGAAATCGCTTTCCCAGTACCGGCCGCGCTTCTTCGGTTCGGCCAGAAGGTTAAACACTTCCAGCGGGTCAAAGGAAGCGACCTTCGCCGCTTCGACTATGAGACAAGCCGGTTCGGTCGACCTCTGGACGGATACCACGGCCGCCAGCTTTTGAAGTTTTGCGGCGGTCAAGGTTGCCGCGGTCGGGCTGTCTATGATTAAGATTACGGTCGGACTGGTTCCAGTTCCTTCAGCGTTCATTTGTTTCCCCAGTTGACGGTTACTTCGACCAGGTCGTCGAAGGCCGCGGCGTCGTTTTCTACCTGGAACGCGGGAACCGGTATCGCTTCGAAGGATACGCCCATTCCGAAGGCGACGTTCTTTTCAGCGGCGGCTAGAACCCGTTCCGCTTGTTCCTGGGTCATAAAGAATCGAAATCTGGCGGGGTCGGGGCCGGTTACTTCCCGACATACTTCAACGACGGCGGGACGTCCGCCCGTCGTATCCTGGGGCTTCCTGGGGCCGCCAGGCGGAAGAAGGTCGGGTATAAGGTCAACCGGCGGGAATGTAATAACCGGCGGCGGGATTATGCCAGGACAATGAATATTAAAATCCGGCTTCTTCGGCGGGCATACCCGACAAACGCGATACGGCCGCTTTTTCCCCCGCGGTCGAATGACCTTGATATTCCCCTTCTTCAGCGGGCCGCCACACTTCTTACAGTTCGCCATGATTACCCGCTTTCCCCGTTCTTCCTGGAACCGAACCAGAAGCCGGTTATCGACGCGACCAGGGTTAAGAAGGCGATAACGATGTCCTTCGCCATAACCGCGTCGGCATACCGGAACGCCAGGACGACCAGGACGACGACCAGGGCCAGTATAACCAGAAAGGTTATAACAGGGCGGACAAGTCCGCGGACGGTTGCGACCAGCTTGTTTTCAGTCTCATTCGTTGTCATGTTCCCCCCTTCATTCGTTTTCTTATTCTACCTTTGCCGCCAGAAGCCCGTCAAACGAATCTGGATTACGAAGCGGCCGGTTTCCTGGTATTGACGGCCGCCGGTCGGGATGTCGACTTCTTCCAGTTCCTTAAAAACGTCCCGCGTTACTTCGACGATACGGAACCGTCGAAGGAACTGGCGAAGGTCTTTGATAAAAGTATTCTTCCGCTTCCATTCAGTCGTCATGGCTTGTCCCCCTTTATTACCGCGGCCAGCTTACCGGCGGGCGTGTAGTACGTCGCCAGTACCTTGTCCGCGCTCATTATGAATTCCGATTGCCGCTTCCGAACCAGTTCCGGCGGGTCGTTCGTGATGTTGTTCGCCGCCAGGAAGACGGCGAATATGTCCTTGACCAGCGGGGATAATACTTCGACGATAACTTCAGCCTTCGACGTCGCCAGGCCCCGCGCCAGGCGTTCGCCCCGTTGTATCGCTTCGGACATACGTACCATGTCCGAAAAGTCCATGTCAAGGACGGCCGGAAGTCCGGCTTTGACTTGTTCTTCCAGCTTCGTTTTGTGCTTCTGAATACCGGCCGCCAGAAGAAGCTTCAGGTCGCCGAACATTTGAACGTGTTCGATATTCATTCGGTCGACCTGGGCCTGGACTTCGACGAATTCCTGGGATTCATGGCGCGCGGCACGTTCAAGGATACGGGCTTGCCAGCCGTGGCCCCGCGGCGGCGGGGCGGAATATTCTTCCAGCCGCTTCAGGGATATTTCCACGCCAGCCGAACGAAGGACGGCCCATAATCTTTTCAGGGTACGGCCGACGCCCATTGATTCGTATATTATGTAATATAGTTCGGCCCTTTCCCGCGACCTTTGCGTATTCAGCGGAACGGTACGGGTCTTTTTATGTTTCCGCTTCGGTTTTTCAATCATTGATAAGCCTTTCCTGGACGGTCGACCGGACGTCCCAGTCGTTCAAGGGAAGAAGGTATTGTTCGCCGTACCCGCGATTGATAACGAACGCCTTCGCGTCGAAGTGTTTAATTGACGTTTCATATATCAGGTGTCCGGCCATATCGACGACGCGGAATGTATGGGCGTTCGGGCGAACCAGGCGGTCAAATGTATCTTTGTCATGGGCCCAACCTGGGGGACTATTCAGCCGATGTTCGTTCGGACGCCGGATAACCTTTGTAAAGTATCCCTTGTAAACTTCGCCGGTCGTCTTCCGGTCGACCTTAACGATTATTTTCTTTTCCTTTGGATTTGCCAGCTTCATTTTACCAGCCTTAAAAGGGCGTCGACGCTACCTTTGACACATTTCAGCCCTTCGATAATTTCCGGCGTTATGGTCTTCGCCGACGCCGGTTCGGACAACGGCCGCCAGTCGATAACGCGGGCCGCGCTTTTATGACTGGAAAGGCGTTCGACGCGCCCCATGATAAGAAGAACGTCGTATCCTTTCCAAAGGTCGTAAACTTCCCAGTTCAAAGCGAAGGAAGCCTTCTTCAGCATATCGAAGGCGCGCGACCAGGCGTCCAGTTCATTTTCCTTTAACCAGGCCAGAAGCCGGTCGGCGATTATACGCTTTTCGGTCGGTAACATTATTGACCTTCCTTTTCCCCTGGCGGCGGGGCCCCTTTCCCGTGACCGTGGTTCTTCCCGCCGATTGATACTCGTTTCCCTTCGATTATCGCCCGACAATGTTTACAGATTGAATGTCCTTTTTCAGCCGCCAGGTTGAAGAATCCGACCGCTTGTCCTTCCTGTATCATCCAGAAGATTTCCAGGTCTTCGGGGGCCTGGGCGACCCAGTCACAGGAACGAATCGGCCATCCGTAAGGTTGCCGGTAAACATGGACGCGGTTCCGCTTTTGTCCCAGGGGGCGCGCGATAATGTCGGGGCCTGGTTCATGCTTTCGTTTATTCATGGCGACTTCGATTTCTTCTGAAGGTTCCCTTTGCTGATATTCCCTTTTTCCGGCCGGTTTCGCGGACTTATCAATTCCGATTTGATTCTTTATATGGATTTCGTCGCCTGGTATTAACAGTTGCGGGGGCTTTACCAGTTCGCGTTTATCGTTCATTACTTCGATTGTAAGATTATCACTTTGCGGCTTCGATTCCGCGGCCTTTTCTTCCTGGCGTTTCCGCGCTTCGGAATTGACGCCGCCGCGGTTTTTTACCTGGGCCAGAAGGGAAATGTTATTGTCGCCGTGGTATCGTGTAACGTATCCCCGCGTTTTATCAAGCTGGACGATGGTATCCTTCTTCAAGTCTTCCATAGCTTGACCCAGGGGAACCCAGTCGTTCGAAGTGACCGGCCGTTCCTTATAGACAAGCCCGTCTTTTGCCAGGACAAGCCGGTCGAAGGTCTTTATGGCTTCAGCCGTCGCCCCGACGACCTTCGGGTAATTGTTCACGGGCCCGCGGGGTTCCCGCCAGGGGTCGCCGACCGCCCCGTTATGATGGTCAATGACCGCCAGGGTTCCGCGATTGACGGCGTTAATCACTTCCGCGGGCATGGGCGCGCAACCGTGGGCCCTTATCCGGCGGCCGACCAGGTTCCATATTGCGAAGTATAGTTCGATACAAATGAAATCACGGTCGGACTTATACGGTATCCGGTCGGTTGTAACCGGCCGCGGCGGGAAATGTCCGGTCGCCAGTTCCTTCGTCCAATAACCAGCGGCCCAGGCAAACAGGCGCGCATAAAACATATAGTCGTAATGCCGCCGCCCGAATTCCGACGCCAGTTCCGCCGCCCGCTTTCCCAGGACCATGTAATCAGGGTCGTTCATGCGGAAGACGGTATAATTCGATTCAGCATACCATGATAACCGGCCGACCGCGGTTCCTTTTGCCAGGCTTTCCAGGATAACATAATCGTCTTCTTCTTCGATATAATCGCCGATTACCAGGAAATGAAAAAGGTCGGTATGTGGAACGACCGCGTTTTCAGATAAGCGCGGCAAAAGACCGCTTCCCTGGACGCCGACCCCGTCGCCTGGAACGTATATTACACGCCCGAAGCGGTCACGATTGACCGTACATTTTAACGGGGCCAGTTGAATACCGGCTGGCGGGAATGGAACCGAACGAATCGGGGGCGCGAAATTTATATCAGTCATGTTTTTATCCCCCTTTCGTGGGCGGTTGCCGGAAGCCCTTCGGGACGATAATATCGACCTTCTTCAATGATTCCTTCGGGGCTTCGACCGTCTTCAAATGGGCCATGATAAAGCCGAAGTCGGTTATAAGTTGCCGATGTCGTTCACAAGCGTCCGGCCGCTTCGGGTCGGGCGCGAAGGGAACGCCGCAACCTGGAAAGGGACAAGCGGGAACCGGCGGCGTCTTTGCGGCGGCCGCCTGTTTCCTACGGGCCAGGAATCCGAAAAATTTGTTCTTCATATTATTTCCTTCCTTCCGGTTCAACCGGACAAAATTCACATCGAACGCGTTTCGGGTATCCGGCGGACGCTTTTCGTATGGCCATATGACCGCATGAAAGACGGTACGTATAAGACACGCCGTTCCTTCCGCCTGGCGCGTATCCTTCGCGTTTCAAAACTTTTCGCCAGGGCTTGACCCAATATGTCATTTGACCCCTTTCCCGTCCGGCGTAACCAATTTGAACCGGACGACATACAGGACTTCGTCGGAATTACGCCAGCGGTCGAAAAATGCCCGCGGCGTCATTCCCTGGATAAGAATTCCCCGTTCTTCCATGAACGCGAATCCTTCGTTTTCGAAATCCGCGTCCGGTATATTCTTCGTCGCTTCAGGATATGGTTCGCGGACTATCTGAAGGTCGCCGACCGGCTTTCCCTGAAAGCGCGGGTTCCGGTCGTATCCGGTATGAATGGAACCAGGCCGGAACCTGGCGGCGTATTCCTTATTCCAGTTCCGTCGCGTACAAGTCTTCCGGCCAGCTTTGAAGGCGGCGGTCGTCCAGGCAAATGATATTATCACATGGCCGCCTTTCCGCCATATTTCGCTTGATGTATTCTTCCGCCTTCGGCGATTCGGGATGCTTCTTCAACCGTGAACATACCGGCGTCCTTCGCCTTCTTCAATGTGAAGGTATGGCCGCGCTTGCCGCAAGGACATTCGAAGACGACCGCTTTTTCAATATCGGCTTCGGCCAGGATAACGGTCGAATGAAGGTCGGTCGCTTTTACAGTATGACCGGACGGACATTTGAATTCGGTTTTCATTTTAATAATATACTTCCTTTCGTGTCAATTTCGCCATATATAACGGGTGTTTCGGCTGGCCGCCCTTCGTGATTCCCAGGCAATAGATAGGCGACCCGACCAGGCGAAGAACTTCCGCCGCGCGGCTTTCCGCATACCGGCCGATATGTCCCCAGGCCGCCAGGACGACCGACGAACGCTTCTTCATTTCCAGAAGGGCCCAGTCGTTTCGGTTGTTCGGATATTTCATTCCTTCCAGAAGAAGCTTCGCGGGGTCGGGTGTGACAAGCCCGAAAAGGTTTCCGGCATAAAGGGCCCCCAGTTCCCATTCCTTCGCGAACCCTATCAAGCGGCGGATTGTCGGGTCGTCCTTTGTTTCGTTCGCGGTCGAAGGATTCAAGCCGATAAAAAGACGTAACTATCCCTTCATCTACAGTGAATCTATTTCCATGCCTCTGCGCGATTTTTGGGGTCAGCAAATAAATCCCAGAAGGCCTGTTGCGTGATTTTCTCGTACTCTGCATAGGCCGGTTGCCTGATTTTCTCGTACTCTGCATCGGCCTGTTGCGTGATTTTCTCGTACTCTGCATCGGCCTGTTGCGTGATTTTCTCGTACTCTGCATAGGCCGGTTGCCTGATTTTCTCGTACTCTGCATCGGCCTGTTGCGTGATTTTCTCC